>NZ_JBEPEH010000026.1:0-183195 GCF_040300725.1 Dactylosporangium sp. NPDC000244 | reverse complement strand
TCGGCGGCTGGGTCAGCAACGCTGATCTTGGACACCCTCCCCGCATCTATCCAGCAGCGACACACGCCCGAATCTTCAAGGCATCAATCATCTAGGCGCTCGTCAGGCCGAGCTGGAGCCGCTCGAGCCGTCCGCCGGCGGGCGCTTCGCCGCCTTCGCCGGTCGGCCCGAGGCACCCGACCCTCTGGATTGTGCAGGAGCCGGACCGGTCGCAGGGGGCGCAGTCGGGTGAGCTGCGGGCTGGCCCGCATTCGGCTGCTTCGCCTCCGGTGACGCCGCCGTCGAGTCCGTAGCCGATGCCTGGCCGTTGGCCGAAACACCCGGTGATGTCGCGCCGGCGGGCGCGAAGTCGTCGTCGCCCTTCGGTGCGCTGTCGCTGGTCACCGGCTCGGTCTCGGTGGCTGAGGTGGTCGGCGCGGCCGAGTTTGCTTGGACGGCCGCGCTTCCCGACGCGGCCGCAGTTGCTCCAGCGGCCACGTCGGCCGTCGGCGCGGTCTCGGCTGCCGAGCTGTCCGGGATGGCCGGGTTGGTTGGGACCGCCGAGTTAGTCGGGGCCGAGGCGGTCGGCGTCGCCGTGAACGGCGGAGCGGACCCGCCGCTCGCTGACACTGCTCCGGGCTCGGAGCCGGCCGACGCCGGGGAATCGGTCGCCACACCAGGGTCGTCCGGACTTCCGGAATCGGCCGCGGCCACCCCGTCGTCAGCAGGGACGGCACCACCGCTCACCAGCAGTGCACGCCGGCGCCGCCGCGAGCGGATCACCGCGAACACCCCGACGGCGATCATCAGCACGCCCAACACCCCGATGCCGATCACGATCCGGGTGATGTCCTGCAAAGACAGGCTCTGCACAAACGACCGATCCGCGGCCTTCGGTGCCTGCGCCTGCACGGTCGGTGCCGCAGACGGCGGCGCCGGCGGGGCATACGGCGTGTACCGCAGAATCGAGCTCGCCTTCGGCTGATCCGACGTTGTCAGGAACTCGGCACCGTCACGCGTGTAGGCGATGCCCTCACCCTGCGGCTCGCTCGGCAGCGGCGTGATCCGCGGCACCGACCCGCCCGTGATCGCATCGACCACGTTACCGTCCGTGACGTCGAACTCGTACGCGTCGGCCATCGTGCGCACCACCGCACGCTTGCCGTCCGGGCTCAGTGCCGCACCGGTCACGACCGAGGTGCCCAGGATGCCGTACGGGTTCGTCGTCCCCGTCGCCTGCGGCCGGAACGAGCCGGCCCGCGTCAGCGCCGCCGGATTGGCGTTGTTGGCCGGCAGCGGCTGCGTGAGCGTGTACACCTCGCCGACCGGGTCCTTGGTGATGATCACCGGGCGACCCTCACCGTCGATGATCAGCGCCTCGGCGTCGCGGGCCTTCCCATCGGGGTACGCCAGGCGGTGAATCACTGGTGTGTTCTGCCCCGGTGCGAGGCTCCACAGCGCGATCGACGAGCGCCGGTTCCCGGAGCCGCCAGTGAGCGTGGTGTTGTCGCCGACATCCGCGACCCACAGCGTCCCGTCCTTCGCGATCGCGAGGTCCTCCGGGTCGAAGGCGCTGCTCGGGTACCCCACGCTGCGCGTCACCGCACACTGCTCGCTCAGGAAGAAGATCTTCTCCCGCGACCGCTCCACGTTGCTGTCGTTGATGACCGCGTAACCGTTCGCGGTCGCCACGATTCCCGAAATCTCGGTCAGCTGCGGGTCACTCATCGTGCACACGGTGCTACCCGGAATGGACGGGCCGAGATTCCGGTTCACGGAGCCCGACGCGCTCGGCGCCGGGCTGGGCGCCTTCTGCGGCACTGGCGACCCGAACGCCGTCGCCGGACTCCCGAGCGCCACCACCACCGGCGCGACCGCCACCAACACGGACGCCCTGATCGCGCCCCCGACCCGCTGCAGCATGCGCGACAGTGTCGCAGACACGCCTGAGAAACCGGCCACAGCCCGCCCCGAATCCGATCATGCCCACCTGGTCCGCCACTCCCCGGCGACGAACCCGCCAACGTCAGTCCTGAGAGAGACGGGCCGCGGCACCCGGACGTTGCAGTCCGAGCCCGAGGCATTCACCGTAGTCGCGGCGTCACCCGAAGTTGACGACCTCGTCCGTGTGCCGCGCACCGGAGCCGCGTCAGCGGAGCGTGACGCTCCGGTCGCCGACCGCTCGGGGCGTGGCTACCGATGACCAAGGCGTCGAACCGGGTCGGATGGGCGCGGCGGCACGCTCAACACCCGGGTCATCTGCGGGGTCATCGCCCGCGACGGCGACCAGGTGGGCTGACTTGGCCGAGGCAGCCGCGGCGGCGAAACCGGGTCAGGCGCTGCCGGCGTGGTTCACGTCCGCCGATTTGGCGAGCAGTGGCCGAACTGCGTCAGGTGGCCGACGTGGCTGACCCGGCCGACGTGGCCGACGTGGCTGACCCGGCCGACGTGGCCGACGTGTCGGTCGATGGCTCCGATGGTGCCGCCGTTGAAGCCGTGGACGTCGGACGCAGTAGCAGTGCCGCACCCGCGATCGACGCCGCCAGCAGGAGAGTGCCGATGGTGAAGGCGAGCCGGTACCCGTCGGTGAGCGCGGCCGCCTCCGCCGCGCCCGCGTGCAGGTGAGCGTCGGTGCGTGACGCGGCCACAGTGGACAGTGCCGCCACCCCGATCGCCATGCCGAGCTGCTGGGTCGTGTTGAAGAGCCCTGACGCCAGGCCCGCGTCGTCCGGGCGGGCGCCCGACATGCCCAGGCCCGTGATGGCGGGCAGCACCAGGCCCCCGCCCGCGATGAGCAGCATGACCGGCAGGAGATCCGTCGCGTATCGCGCGTCGACCGGCAGCCTCGTCAGCCATCCGAGCGCTGCGGTGAGGAGTGCTAGGCCGGCGATGAGGATCGTGCGCTCGCCGTAACGGTGGATGAGCCGCGCCGACACGCCCAGTGACACGGCGGCGATGGTGAGCGCGGCCGGCAGCATCGCCAGGCCCGTCTGTAGTGCCGAGTACTGCAGCACCCGCTGCATGTACAGGGCGATCAGGATCTGGAACGAGAACATCGCGCCGATCATCAGGATCTGCAGCGCGTTCGCGCCGGCGACCTGGCGTGAGCGCAGCACGCGCAGCGGCATCAGCGGAGTTCGCGCGCGGGCCTGGCGCAGCACGAACGCGGCCAGCAGGACGGCGGCGGCACCGGCGGTGAGGAGGCGGCTACCGCTCGTCTGTACCACGGCGTAGATGCCCGTCATCAGGCCAGCCGTCACCAGGAGTGCACCGAGCGCATCCGCTCCGGCGCGCAGGGCGAGGCCGCGGTCGTTCGGCAGGTACGGCACGGCGAGCGCGAGGGTCGCCACGCCGATCGGCACGTTGATGAGGAAGATCCAGTGCCAGCTCAGGGCGTCGGTGAGCACACCGCCGAGGACCTGACCCAGGGACGCTCCCGCCGCGCCGGTGAACGAGAACACGCCGATCGCGCGCGCCCGTTCGCGCTGCTCGGGGAACAGGGTGACGAGGATGCCGAGGCTGACCGCGCTGGCCATCGCGCTGCCGACGCCCTGCAGGAATCGGGCCGCGATCAGCATCTCGGGGCTGGTGGCCAGGCCGGCGAGCACGGAGGCGGCGACGAAGACCGCGGTTCCGGCGAGCAGGACCCGCTTGCGTCCGAGCAGGTCACCGAGCCGGCCGGCGAGCAGTAGCAGGCTGCCGAACGCGATCAGGTACGCGTTGATCACCCACGTCAGGCCCTCGGGCGTGAGGCCGAGATCGCGCTGCATGACGGGCATGGCGACCGTGACGATGCTGCCGTCGAGGATGACCATCAGCATGCCGGTCGCGAGCACGGCGAGCGCGAGCCATCGATTCTGTCTCATAAGTCCGACCGTAGCAGATCGTCCGCAACGGAACTATCTTTGACGGGACGAAGCTGTGTGACGAGGTTCCCAGACCAGATCGGTCCGGCGGGGTAGCGCGGGATCACCTCGGTGCAGTCGGCGACGGCCGGGGCGCACGCTCAAGGCGCACGCTCAGGGCGAACAGGGGCCGCGACGACGTGGACGCCGCCCGACGCCGGCCTGCCGAAGGTGGCTCCAGGCGCAGTGCACAAACGGCGGGCGGTGATGGGCGGTGACAGCAGGCGATGGGCAACGGCGGGCGGCAACGACGGCAGGCGATGGCTGGCGGGCGGCAACCACGGGCGGTGACGGCAGGCGACGGGCGGCAACCACGGGCGACGGCGGGCGGTGACCGCAGGCGACGGCAGGCTACGGGCGGCGAGGGCGATGGATGGCGACGACTGACGAGCGGACTGCGTGGGCGGCCGTCGAGCGGGGACGCTGCCGGCCAAGGACGGCGTCACGGCCGCCGTCTGAGCCGTGTTCCTCGGTCCTTCTCGGCGGCGACGGCGGAGGCGGAGACTAGGGTCGCGGCGGCGAGGCTGCCCCAGAGGGCGGTCGGGCCGTGGGGCGCGAGCGCGGTGATGGCCGCCGGGGAGACGGCGAGGCCGAAGCCCGTGGAGAGCTGGAAGCGCGCGAGGGCGCGCCCCAGGACGTGGGCCGGGGCGAGCGCGGTGACGAGCGGGGTGGCGCTGCCGGCGTAGACGATCTCGCCGATCGTGCAGAGCACCGACACCGCGGCGACGGCTGGGACAGCCCAGCCGTGTCCCAGCGTGGTGGCCGCGAGGAAGCCGAGATAGGACGCGGCCAGCACCACGCCGGAGAGGGCCAGCACGGTGCGCCGGGAGTACCGGGACAGCAGGACGGTGACCGGCACCTGGAGGGTGACGACCAGCACCGTGTTGGCCACGAAGACGGCGGCCGGCCACACCGGGGACGCGTGCAGCTGCGTCACCAGGACCAGCGGGAGCGCGATCTCGGGGACGTTGAGGCAGAAGACGTAGACCACGTTGGCGGCGAGGAGCGCGAGCATCCGGGGTGCGGGCTCGTCGTCCCCGTCCTTGGCCGGGGCGGCCTCCGCTGGATGTGCGCGCACCTGGACCGACCACGCCAAGGCGGCCGCGGCAAGGTACGCGAGCGCGGTGACCGCCGCCAGCGCCCGCAGCGCGGTGGTGCCGCCCGCCAGGCATGCGGTGGCGAGGAGCGCTCCGACGCCCAGGGCGGCGTTGCGCAGGGCGCGGGCCCCGGCGAGGGCGGTGTCGCGTTCCCGGCCGTGGGCGACCGTGGCCACGAGGGCGGCGTGGGCGGCGGGCCAGGCCTGGTTGCCGATGCCGAGGAAGAGGGCCGCCGCCGTGAACAGCCAGACGTGGCCCGCCGGGGCGGCCAGCAGCAGCGCCACGCCGAGGACCCGCACCAGCATCGACGCTGCCACGACCGTGCTGCGGGCGCCGCGGTCCAGCCATCGGCCCACCGCGGGCATGCACACCAGACCCGTGACGATGCCGACCGTCATGGCGGTGCCGGTGACCGGCGCGGACAGCCCTAGCACCGTCACGCCGTAGAGGAGCAGGAAGGGGCGCAGCAGGCCGGTGCCGAGCGCGTCCACGGCCAGGGCGACGGCATAGCGGGGGCCTCCTGATGCGCGTACGAGGGCGCGGGGCCGGATTGCGGTGATGGTTGCCACGGCTCAGACGGTGCGTTCGGCCGCCGGGGCGGGGCACGCCGGTTGACGCAGTTCGTCAATCGACGTCGTCGCCGGGGTGCCTTGGCGGTGATGATGTGGGGATGACGCTGAGGATCGACATCAGCGGCCTGCCGTCCGAGCGTGTGCGGTTCGCTGCCTCCCCGCTGGCCGAACTGACCGCGATGCTGCATGTGCTGGCCGCGCCCGGTCACCATCCGCAGCTCGCCGGCTGGGCCGCGGACGTCTGGGCCGGGCTGCGGGGCGATCTGGCCGACCGGCTCACCGAGGCCGAGTTCCTCTGGCGTTCCTCACAGGCCGACTTCCTGATCCCCGCGCGGCCCCGGGCGACCCTCGCCGAGGAGCTGGACGACGTGGACCGGATCGACGACGAGACGTACGTGACCGCCGCGCTCGTCACCACGTGCGGCAGCAACCGGGTCCATTTCCCCGGCGCGTCGCCGCTCACCGACACGACCGCACGCGAGCGGGCCCTGGAGGTGGCCCAGGCCCGCGGCGCACGGCAGGAGGCCTTCGCGCAACGGCTGCTCGCGGACCCGGCCGCGGTGCGGGCCCAGGTGCGCCACACTCTCGAAGCATGCGCCGGTGCCTTCTTCGACCGTGCCTGGGCGGGTGTCGCGGTGCGGCTCGCCACCGATCTGCGCCTGAAGAACGACCTGCTCAGGCGCCACGGCATCGGGCCGGCGCTCGCCTCGGTCTCCGGCGCGGTCACCCTGGCACCGGACGGCGGGCGCATCATCGTGGACAAGGTGCAGGACAAGGCGACCGCTGCCCGTGGCGCCGGGGTCACGTTCATCCCCAGCGTCTTCGGCCGCCCGCACCTGGTGGCGGTCCACGCACCCGGGTGGCATCCGGTGGTTCAGTACCCCGTCGCCGAGCCCAGTCCGGCGGAGCCGGTCTCGCTGGAGACGGTCACGCTCCGGCTGGAGGCGCTCTCGCATCCGGTACGGCTGCGGCTGCTGCGCACCCTGGCCCGCGGCCCGCACACCACCAGCGAGCTGGCCAACTTCTGGGAGCTGTCACCCCCGGAGGTGTCGCGCCATCTTGCCGTCCTGCGCCGCGCGGGCCTGCTCACGGCTCGGCGACACGGTCGTTACGTGCGGTACACCCTCAACCTGCCCGATCTGAGCGCGTTGGGCGTGGACCTGCTGGCGGCCGTGCTGCGCTGAGTTGCTTCCGTCTTCCCGGCACCGTCCGACTCGGCCGCGTGGGCCAGAGACTCGTGCTTCGCGGTACAGTCCGACTCGGCCGCACGCCGCGCCGGGTGCACCGCCGATCCGGCCGGGCGGGCGGGCGACTGTCCCGTCTCGTCGGGCGTGGTTCGTTCTTGGCACCGCGGACGTCGCCCCGCTCGGGCCAGCGAATGCTGGGCCCCAGCGGGGTCCCTGGCGGGAGCAACGGTCCGCAGGTGACGCGGGCCCGAGCAATCTGCCTCAGGTTCTTCGCCTCGCGCGGGCGGCGGCCAGCGTGTGGGCGGGGTCGCGGTCGAGGTTGTAGCGGTCCCGGTCGTAACGGCGGGTCGTGCGCGGGTCGGCGTGGCCCATCGCGTCCTGCACGTCCTCGAGCGGCACGCCCTCGTCGCGGGCCGTCGTCGCGAACGCGTGGCGCAGCGAGTGCGGGCTCAGGCGCTCCCAGGCGGGCACCGCGGCGTCGCGGGCGAGGCGGCGCACGAGGCGGAACACTGCGTGACGGTCGACGCGGCCGCCGGTCGCGGTGGCGAACAGTGGCCCTGGAGAGTCGCCGCGTTGCGGTAAGTAGTCGTCGATGGCGCGGACGACGCCCGGCGTCAGCGCCCGGCGCCGCGCCTTGCCGCCCTTGCCGGTGAAGCGCACGGTGCGGTGGCCGCGCTCGGCGCCGAGATCCTCGACGTCCAGCGCCACGACCTCGCCGACGCGCAGGCCGAGGTCGGCGAGCAGCGCGAGGATGGCCCGGTCGCGGGCGGCGGTCGGGCCGTCGAGGCGGTCGGCGGCGGCGAGCATCGCGTCGACCTCGGCCGCGGCCAGCCCGACGGTCGCGGACACGTCACGGTTCACCCGGGGGCGGTCCGCGCCGCCGACCGGGTTGGCCGCGACCGCCTCGAGCCGCAGCAGGAACGCGTACCAACTCGACAGCGCCGACAGCTTCCGCGCCACGCTCGCCGGGGCCATCACGCGGCCGGTGCGGCCGTCGACGGTGGTCTCCAGGTCGCGGGCGTACGCGTTGACGTGCAGGAACGAGGCGCGCAACGGGTCCAGGCCGCGCCCGGCGCACCAGGCGAGGAACTGGTGCACGTCGCGGCGGTAGGCGGCCCGGGTGTGCGCGGACAGCCGCCGGTTGGCCAGCCAGGCCTCGGTGAAGTCCGCGGACCCGTCGGCGGGGGCGGGCAGGCCGGGCGGGGTGCGGCGCTCGGGGATCGTCATGGCTACGGGTTGACCGACCACACGGTGGTGCGCTTGACCGGGGCGTCTTCGAGGGTCTGCGGCACCGGCACCTCGTACTCGGCCAGCAGCGCCAGGTGCTCGCGCGGCAGGTAGGCGCGGCCGGGGTCGCCGACGAGGACCGTCGCACCGCCGCGGGCCGCCCGGCGCAGGTAGTCCAGCATCCGGCGGGTCATCTCGCGGCTGTAGAACACGTCCCCGGCGAGCACCACCTCGGCGTCGGGGTCACGCTCGAGCACGTCGGCGAGCAGCGGGGTGACGGCGACCCCGTTGGCCTCGGCGTTGATCCCGATCGCGGCCACCGCGAGCTCGTCGATCTCGACCGCGGTGACGCGCGCCGCGCCGGCCTTCATCGCCGCGATGGCGACCAGCCCCGAGCCGGCCGCGAGGTCGAGCACACTGCGGCCGGCGAGCAGGTCCGGGTGGTCCAGGACGTACCGCGCGAGCGCCTGCCCGCCGGCCCAAGCGAACGCCCAGAAGGGCGGTGGCATCTGCGCACCCTGATCGCTTTCGGTCCGTTCCCACAGCTCAATGGCCTCGTCGGCGAGCCGGAGCCGGATTTCGGGGGTCAGCGGCACAGGGCCGAGGGTGGTGTTGTCGAGCACGAATTGCGCGGTCATCGCAGCGGACCGTATCAAGCCCGCTGTCACTCGTGCGTGCGACGCCCCGCGGGGGCTTGCACCGGTACCGTCGCCGCATGGGGGGAGATGCCGTATTCGTCTGGATCATACTCGGCCTCGCGGTGGTCGTGCTGATCCTGATCGCGCTGTACGTCGACTCGTGGCGCCGCAAGGACGACGCCTGAGTCTTCCACGTCCTGGTCTGCGGGAACGTCACCGGACACCTCCGTTGAGAGGGCCCGCGGAGGGGTTGCTAGGCTCCACTCGGTTCGGTGAGCGTGCTGGAGTCCGACCCATCACGCTCCCGACTTCCCCCCTCCCCGATCACATGCCGATCACCGCGTGCAGCGAGTCCGGCAGCGAACCCGGGTGCAGGATCCCGAGCCGCTGTGTCGCGCGGGTCAGGGCCACGTAGAGGTCGTTGGCGCCGCGCGGCGACTCCTCCACGATCCGCTCCGGGTCCACCACGATGACGCCGTCGAACTCGAGGCCTTTCGCCTGCTTGACGGTCAGCACGACCACCCGGGTGGTGAGGTCCGGCTCCTCGCCGAGCGCGGCATCGGGGGCCGCCTTGCGCACGTGCGCTACCAGATCCTCGAAAATCCCTCCGGGCAGGATGACCCCCAGGCGGCCCTCGCCGGCGGCCTCGGCCTCCTGCTCGACCGCCTCCGCGAGCGCGTCACCGAGGCGGGACTCACCCACGCCGCGCACCCACGGCTCGACGCCGGCCTGCCGGACCGACCGCGGCGGCTCGAGATCCGGGTCGATCCCGGCGAGGACCAGCGCCGCGACCGACATGATCTCGGCGGGCGTGCGGTAGTTGACGGTGAGCTCGCGCAGCCGCCAGCGGTCCCCGACGTACGGGACGAGCGCGTCGCCCCACGCCGACGCGCCGCCGAGGTCGCCGGTCTGGGCGACGTCGCCGACGACGGTCATCGAGCGGCTCGGGCAGCGGCGCATGAGCAGCCGCCACGCCATCGCCGAGAGCTCCTGGGCCTCGTCGACGATCACATGCCCGAACGCCCACTTGCGGTCGGCGGCGGCCCGCTCGGCCGGGGTGAGCGCCTCGCCCTCGTCGTGCCGCTCGGCGAGCCGGTCCGCCTCGAGCAGGTCGGTGACGGAGAGCAGCTCGGGGTCGTCCTCGTCCTCGACGTCGATCGACCGCGACCCGAACGCGATCTCCAGGGCCCCCTCGGCGTAGGCGATCTGCTGCCGGCGCCGCCGCTCGGCCAGGATCTCCAGGACGGTCTCGTCCTCGCCGAGCAGCTCGGCGGCCTCGTCCAGCAGCGGTACGTCGGCCGGCGTCCACCCCTCCCGCGGGGCGCGCTTCAGTAGCGGGTCGGCCCCGGCCGCGGCCAGGCGCTTGTCGGACGCGAACAGCCCGGCGAGCAGCTGCTGCGGGGTGAGGATCGGCCACAGCCAGTCCAGGGCACCGAGGACCTCGGCCTCGCCGCGCAGCTCCCGGCGGATCTCGGCGAGGTCGGCCTCGTCGAGCAGCTGGGAGTCGCCGGGGGCGTCGTCCCCGCCGAGCGGATCATCGGCGTACGGGTCGATGCCGATCGTGTCCGCCACCAGCAGCGACAACGCGTGGATGATCTCGGTGTCGAAGGTCGGGCGGGCGAGGTTGTGCAGCTTGCCGGAGCGCCGGGCGCGCTCGCGGGCGTCCTCGATCACGGCCGGCTCGAGCACGACCTCACCGCCGTCGAGCAGGTCCAGGTGCAGCGTGATCGGCTCGGACGGCACCCGCTGCCGGTCCCGCACCGCCTCGGCCAGCACGTCGGCCATCTCCGCGCGGCCCTTGACCGCCGCGACGTCGGCCGGCTCCTCCCGGTCGGCGACGACACCCGGGAACAGGTCACCCATGGTGCCCAGCAGCACACCGGTCTCCGCCAGCGACGGCAGAACCTGGGAGATGTACCGCAGGAAGGTCGCGTTGGGCCCGACGATGAGCACGACCCGCGAGGAGAGCATCTGGCGGTGGGTGTAGAGCAGGTACGCGGCGCGGTGCAGCGCGACGGCGGTCTTGCCGGTGCCGGGGCCGCCCTGCACGACGAGGACGCCGCCCAGGTCGGCCCGGATGACGTGGTCCTGCTCGGCCTGGATGGTCTCGACGATGTCGCGCATGCGGCCGGTACGGGATGCGGTGAGCGCGGACAGCAGCGCCGCCTCGCCGGTCACCCCGTCGTGCGCGCCGCGCCCGGTGGCGTGGGCCTCGTTCAGGTCCAGGACCTCGTCGTCGAGCCCGGTCACGCTCCGCCGCACGGTGCGGATGTGCCGGCGGCGGCGCACCCCGTCCGGCGCGGCCGCGGTGGCCAGGTAGAACGGCCGCGACGCCGGTGCCCGCCAGTCGATCAGCAGCGGCTCGTAGTCGTTCTCCTCGTCGAAGATGCCGATCCGGCCGATGTACCGGACCTCGTCCCCGGCGAAGTCGAGCCGCCCGAAGCACAGCCCGTTCTCGACCGCGCTGTACTGCGCGATCCGGTCCGTGTAGAGCGCCGTCTGCGAGTCGCGGTGCGAGCGGTCCGCGGGCGTGCCCCCGGTCTGCAGCAGCGTCCTCGTCAGCTGCCCCGACGCCTCCTCACGCAGGCGGTCGAGGTGCCCGTACAGCGTGTCGAGACGCCCCTGCTCCTCGACAATGTCGGCTGTGTCGGATGGGTTTGACAATCCGCTCTCCAGTCGGCTAACATGTAGCAATCGGCGCCCTTGTGGCGTCTTTTTTGTTGCCCGAACGCTCTACTTTAGCGTCTCGGCGGCCTCCCGTGCGAACCGACGGGGCCGCCTAGGCCAAGGTAGCGCTCCCGCCCGGATACGCCAGTTCGGCGGCGATGCGCACGGTGGCGGCGCCGCCACCGGCGAGCAGCAGGATCGCGGCGTTCTCGGCAGCCAGCGGCGTGCGCCCGGCTCGCGGGCGGCCACGTACCGGCCCAGGGCGGCGCCGGCGCCCGTGAACGCCACCACGGCCGGGCCGCCCGCGTCGGTCGTGAGCTCGACTGTGTAGTCGGGCATGTGGGTGGCGCCGAAGCCGGTCAGCGCGAGGAGGAGACCGGCGGTGTCGGCCCGGCCGAACACCGCCCGCACCGTCCTCGGCGGCGCCATCGCCATGCCGGACGCGCCGAGCGCCCAGAGCAGTGGGGTGGTTCCCCAGTGGCGGTCGACCTCGGCCGCGGCCTGGTAGGCGGCGAGGCAGCCCGGCTGGAGTGCGAGTACGTGGGCGGTGGCGCGCCGTTGGGGGCGGCTGGCGGGGGCGGCGAAGAGGTAGGCGAGCCACAGCGCGTATCCGGGGTAGAGCAGGGCGTCGCCGAGCCAGAAGTTCTACTCCGGCAGGCTGCCGCGGGCCAGGCCGGTCATGGCGATCAGGCCGGTGAGGAGGGTGGCGGCGATGAGTAGCGCCCAGCCCTTGTCCCCGTCCGCCGTCCCGCTCCTTCTCGCTTGCGCTCTGCTCCCTGGTCTACTCCTCGGCCTTCCTGGCTTGTTCCTCGGCTTTGGGTGCCTGTTCCGTCGCTGGTTCGGCTCCGGGTCGGGCGATGATCGCGACCGTCTCCTCTCCCTCCGACACCCGGGGCGCGCCGGCGACCGATGCCCGTTCGCGGATCTCGGCCCGCGATCCTACTGTCCGTGATGGCTTGGTGAACACTGCGACACTGCCGTGGGCGACAGCCAGCTCCAGCTGCTCCATGACCGTCGGTGCTGTTCCGGTGACTCGGTGCGGGAGGGTGGCGACGAGCGGCATGCGGCTGGAGCCGCCGACGAGGAACGGGCCCGCGAGACGGCCGGCCGGGACCGCCGTGCCGATGACAGTGCGGGTCAGGGCCACGGTTCGCTCGACCACGGGGACGGCGAGGCGCTCGATCCGCCCGCGGCCGAGGAGGGCGTCCTGGTCGACGCGTCGAAGGTGCCGGCGCCGAAGTCGTACACCACGATTTAGGAGCCGGTGGCACCTCCGCACCGGCGCTGATGGCCACTTCAGTGCCGGTGCCGGTGGCCGCTTCGGCGCCGGCTGGGCTGGCCACTTCAGTGCCGGTGCCGGTGGCCGCTTCGGCGCCGGCTGGGCTGGCCACTTCAGTGCCGGCGCGGGTGGGCGCCTCGGCACCGGCGCCTGTGGAGGGTAGCTGAGGGTGTCCGTCGAACAGCAGCGGTCGCGTGTGTCCGCCGGGCTCCTGGATCACGGCGGCGGTGTTCGACGTTCCGTAGTCGATCCCGAGCCGGCGCCCGACAGTGATCATCCGCGCACCCTGTGACGTGAGCGCTGGTCGGGGCATCGGCCGGAAGAGACACCGTCGCCGGGTATCTATGCTGGGTGACATGGCCGCCACGCTCACGCCCGACCTGTCGTTCCTGCTGGATCACACCAGTCACGTGCTGCGCACCCAGATGACGGCGGCGCTCGCGGAGATCGGGCTGACGCCGCGGATGCACTGCGTGCTCACGCATGCACTGGGTGAGGAGCGCACCCAGATCCAGCTGGCCGAGATCGGCGGGATGGACAAGACCACGATGGTGGTGACCGTCGACGCGCTCGAGAAGGCCGGGTACGCCCACCGCCGGCCGTCGAGCACCGACCGGCGCGCGCGGATCATCGCGGTCACGCCGGAGGGGGCGGAGATGGCGGCCCGTAGCCAGGAGATTGCGGACTCGGTGCACGCCGCGGTGCTGGACGCGCTGCCGGAGGACGAGCGGGCGGTGCTGGTTCGGGCGCTGACCCGGTTGACGCAGGGTCACCTCGCGACTCCGGTCGAGGCACAGGGCGTGCGCCGCGCTCGTCAGTGACGTTTCCGCCGCGGCAGCACCAGCGAGACGAAAGGCGAGGCGCCCGTGCTCGTGCCACGCCGTCAGCCGTCGCCGCCCGCCGTCGCCGCTGCGGCTGCGCCAGCGCGACGCTAAGCGAGGCGCCCGTGCTCGTGCCACGCCGCCCGCCAGCGCCAGCGAGGCGCCAGCGAGGCGCCAGCGAGGCGCCCTTGCTCTTGGCACGCCGCCCACCGTCAGCCGTCGCCGCCCATCGCCCGCCGCCCGCCGCCCGCCGTTCAGGGCCCGCCGTTCAGGGCCCGCCGTTCAGGGCCTGCCGTTCAGGGCCTGCCGTCCAGAGCCTGCCGTCCAGAGCCTGCCGTTCAGGGCCTGCCGACGCCGCTGCGGCAGCACCAGCGAGACGCGAGACGAGGCGCCGTTGCTCTTGGCACCGCGGACCCGGCTGGGCGGTCCCCTCCGGCCGAAGGCCCCCGGGACCGCCCATTTGTCTGGCGGGAGCAACGGTCCGTGACTGACACGGACCCGAGCAAAGAACCGGCTCTTACGCCACGTTGAGCAACTGTTCGAATCCGGCGTGCAGGTCCGCCGAGATGTCCGCGTTACCCAGCCGCCGCAGAATCCACAGCGACGCCAGCAGCGCCGGCCGCTCGTCCCCGTGCTCGGCCGCCCACGCCGCGTGCTCGAGCAGCAGCGCGGCGGTCAGCGCGTGCCCGAGCCGCAGTGCCAGCTCCCGCGCCCCGGCCGCCACCCGCGGGTCGCGGGGGTCGGCCGCCGCGGTCGCGATGTCCCCGGCGAGCCGGGCCGTCGCGGCGGCGAGCGCCTCGGCGACGCCCGGTAGCCGGTGCGTGGCGGCGTCCGCGGCCGCGGTCAGCCGATACAGCAGCGGCTTGGCGCCGTCACCCGACGTGAGCGCCCGCAGCACGTCGACGGAGAGCACATTCGTGGTCCCCTCCCAGATCGGCAGCACCTGGGCATCCCGCAGCAGTCGCGGAATGCCGGTGTCCTCGACGTACCCGGCCCCGCCGAAGCACTCCAGATACTCGCTGGCCGAGGCGACCGCGAGCCGCCCGGTCGTGAGCTTCGCCAGGGGGGCCGCCAGCCGCAGCTCCGCACCCGCCGCGGCGTCGCCGTGCTCGGCGCGGCCCAGCAGCGCGAACGAGTGCGCGGCCAGCGCGAACGCCCCGGCCGCGTCGACCGCCAGCCCGCCGAGCGTCGCCCGGTGCAGCGGGTTGGCGGCCAGCACCCCACCGGAGACGGTCCGCTCCGAAGCGTAGGCAAGCGCGTACTCGAGGCCGCGGCGCATCCCGCCCGCCGCCGCGGCCGCGTTGTGCAGCCGCGTGACCACGACCAGTGTCATCATCGCGGCCAGGCCCGGCTGCCCCGGATCGGTGAGCGGGTAGGCGGCGACCCCGTCCAGGCGGACCTCGCCGGTCGGCACCGCCCGCGTGCCGAGCTTGTCCTTGAGCCGCAGCACCTGCAGCCCGGGCGCGGGGGAGCGGCCGTCGGCGCCGTAGCGCGGCACCAGGAACGGCACCAGGTTCCGGCTGCCGGGCCCGGCCCCCTCGGGCCGGGCGAGCGCGACCGCCATCGCCGAGTCGATCGCCGAGCAGAACCACTTGTCGCCGGTCAGTGCCCAGCCGCCGGCGCCGTCCGGATGCGCGGCGGTGGTCGAGCGCGCGATGTCGGAGCCGCCCTGCGACTCGGTCATCCACTGCCCCGACGTGACCGCGACCGCCGGATCGGTCGAGACCAGCCGCGCCAGCCAGTCACCCTGCGTGCCGGTCTGCGTGAGCAGCGCCGCCGCCCCGTCGGCCATCGCGACCGGGCACGAGAACGTCGCCGACTCCGGGCCCCACACGTGCAGTAGCGCCTGCTGTACGACCCGTGCCCCCGGGCCCCACGTGTCGCGGGCCTCGGGAAGGTACGGCAGTGCGACCACGGCGTGACGCGCCGCCGCCGCCCGCTGCGCCTGCCAGCCGGCCGAGGTGTCGACCCGCTCGATCCGCCCGCCCCACCCGTCGAAGCGGGTCAGCGTCGGCGGGTGCGTCTCGGCGTCGTGATGCGCGGCGCGCAGCGGCCCGAGCACCTCCGCGGACAGGTCCGCCAGCCGCTGCTTCGCGGCCGCGTGCCCGTCCTCGCCCAGAAGCCGGTCCAGCCAGCCGCGCAGTTGCGGATCCGTAGTGTATGGGTCACGCAGCGTCGGGCCGGTCTGCACGAATCGCGTCATGGCTGACACGTTACCGTCCGGTACGGTCGCGCTCCCGTTCCGTGGGAGTCGCGATACTGGTACGCGTGACCCTCCGCATCGACACGGCCCAGCGCCGCGCCCGCCTCGCCGTGCGGCACGGGCTCGCCGGACCGGTACCGCCGGGAAAAACCCCCGAGGACGTCGCCGCCGATCTCGTCGCGCTGCACGCCACCGACCCGGCGACCGTCCACCTGTCCGTCGCGGCGCGCCTGCACCGGCCCCTCGTCGCGACCGTGGAGGACGCCCTGTACGAGCGGCGCACGCTGCTGCGGATGCTCGGCATGCGCCGCACGATGTTCGTGGTGCCCTCCGGCTTCGCCGCGGTCGTCCAGGCCGGCGCGACCAGGGCGGTCGCGGCCGAACAGCGGCGCCTGCTCGTGAAGCACCTGACCGAGACCGGGGTCGGCGACGCGGCCTGGCTCGAGGACGTGGCCGAGTCCACGTTCGAGGCCCTGCGCCGCCGCGGCAGCGCGACCGCGGCCCAGCTCGCCGCCGACGAGCCGAGACTGCGCAGCCTCATGGTGTTCCCGCAGGGCAACCAGTACGTGACCAGCCGGGTCCTGTTCCTGCTCGCCGCCGACGGCCGGATCGTGCGCGGCCGGCCCGTCGGCACGTGGATCAGCAGCCAGTACGCGTGGTCGTGCCTGCCCGACTGGCTCCCCGAGCCGATGGCCGACCTGGACCCGGCCCACGCCCGCACCGAACTCGCCCGGGCGTGGCTGGCGCGCTTCGGCCCCGGCACCGCCGCCGACCTGAAGTGGTGGACGGGCTGGACGATGACGCACACCCGCGCGGCCCTGCGCGCGCTCGAGGCCGTCGCGGTCGAGCTCGACGGCGGCGAGACCGGCTATGTCCTGCCCACCGACACCGCCCCGGTCGACGACCCCGGCCCCTGGGTGGCCCTGCTGCCCGGACTGGACCCGACGGTCATGGGGTTCCAGGGGCGGCAGTGGTACCTCGGCCCGCACGCCCCGGCCGTGTTCGACCGCACCGGAAACGCCGGCCCGACGATCTGGTCGGACGGCCGCATCGTCGGCGGCTGGGCGCAACAGCCGACGGGCCGCATCGCGTGGGAGCTGATCGAGGAGGTCCCCGCGTCCGTGCGCAAGGCCGTCACCCGGGCCGCGAGCGAACTCGAAGGCTGGCTGGGCGACGCCCGGGTGACTCCCCGGTTCCGGGCCCCACTGGAGCGAAAACTCGCAGACCCCGCCGGTACGGTCGTCGCATGACGCTGATCTGCTGGGCGCTCGCCGGACTGGCGACCGCCTACACGGTGGTGCGCGCCCTGGGAGCCGAACGCGGGACCCCGCTGGTGCAGTTGATCACGTACACCCCGTACGCCGCCGTGGGCGCCCTGCTCCTGAGCTCGTTGGCGCTCATCGCCCCGGTGCCCGGGCTGATCCTGGCGGCCTGCGGGCTGGTGCTCGCCGGCCTGGTCGCGCCGCGCCTGGTGCCGGGCCGCCGGCCGGGCGAGGGGGTGCGGCTGCGGGTGATGTGCGCGAACCTGCTGTACGGCCGCAACGCCACCCCGACGTTCGTCGACCAGCTGAAGATCGACGACATCGACGTCCTGGCGGTGCAGGAGCTCACCGCGGACGGCCTGGCCGCGCTCGACGACGCCGGCATCGACGCCCTGCTCCCGCACCGCGTCGTGGCCACGGCCCCGGGCGGCAACGGCTCGGGCCTGTTCAGCCGCCACCCGATCACCGGCCCGGCGACGAGAACCCTCGAGGCGATCCCGATGTGGCAGACCGCCGCGACGGTCCACGTGCCCGGCGCCGGCCCGGTCCTGATCGAGTCCGCGCACCCCTACCCGCCGCGGCACGGCCGGGTCGGCATCTGGCGGCAGCAGATCGAGACCCAGGCGACCCCGTCCGCGCAGGGCCCGCCGCGCATCCTCCTGGGCGACTTCAACGCCACCCTCGACCACGCGGTGCTGCGCCGCCTCCTGCGCGCCGGCTACCGCGACGCGGCCGCCGAGCGCGGGCGGGGCCTGACGGCGACGTGGCCCTTCCGCACCGAGACCCTTCCGTTCTGGACCCCGCCGATCACCCTGGACCACGTGCTGGTCGACGAGCGCATCGGCGTGCGCGAGTTCGGCTCCCGGCCGGCGGGCGAGAGCGACCACTGCCCGGTCGTGGCCGAGCTAGTCCTCCCGCCCGCGTAGCTGCCGGGTCAGGGCCCACGCGTCCGCGACCGGCCCGAGGTGCGCGAGCTTGTCGGGGTTGATCACCACGCGGATGGCCCGCACGCGGCCGTCGCGGACGTCGAGCGCCATCGTGTGCAGGACCCGCCCGTCGCGGTCCCGCGCGACGGCGCCCGGATCGCCGTTGACCTCGCACGGCTCCAGGGCGATCGCCGCCCGCGCCATCCGCGGGAACATGTTGGCCAACAGCCGGGCCACGTTCCCGGCGCCGGCGACCGGCCGGGCCAGCTGCGGGGCCTTCCCGCCGCCGTCGCCGACCACTGTGACATCGGCGGCGAGCAGCGCCTGCAGCCCGGCCACGTCCCCGACCCGCAGCGCGGCGAAGAACCGGGCCGCGAGGGCGTTCCGCTCGCCGCGGTCGGCGGCGAACCGGGGCCGCCCCTCGGCCATGTGCCGCCGCGCGCGCACCACGAGCTGCCGGCACGCCGCCTCCGACCGGCCGACGGCCGCGGCCACCTCGGGGAAGCCGAAGTCGAACACCTCACGCAGCACGAACACGGCCCGTTCGAGCGGGCTGAGCCGTTCGAGCAGCAGCAGCGCCGCCGTGGACACCGAGTCCGCGAGCTCGGCGGCGCGCTGCGGGTCCTCGTACGGGTCGGTCAGCAGCGGCTCGGGAAACCACGGCCCGACGTACGCCTCGCGCCGCACCCGCGCCGAGCGCAGCACGTCGATCGCGATCCGGGTCACCGTCGTGGCCAGGAACGCCTTGACGTCACGCGGTTCGTCGGGCGTCGCGGCGTACCGCAGCCAGGCCTCCTGCACCGCGTCCTCGGCCTCGCTCACGCTGCCGAGCACGCGGTACGCGATCGAGAACAGCAGCCCGCGCAGCCCCTCGAACTTCTCGGCCCGCTCCACGTCAGCCGACCTGCGCCCACACCACGAACGCGGCCAGCCCGAAATACACGAGGTTGAGCCCGACGAGCCCGCCCTCGCCCCGCCGTCCGTGCGTGACCGCCGCGCCCACCATGAGCACCATCCAACACCCCGCGGTGACCGCCGGGAGCACGAAGTACCCGGCCACGGCGCACAGCTCGAGCACCCCGAGCGTGCGCACGAACCACGCCGGCGCCGCGCCGGTCCACCCGCCCCCGTGCATCGAGGCGAGCTTCGCCTGGGGCACGAACGTCTTGGTGACACCACCGGTGAGCGCCACGAACGCGAGAATCCACTGCACGATGTTCATGCCCTCGTGACGAGACAGCCGCCCCGCCGGTGACATCACACCAGGCGCAGCTGGCCCCCGGCTCGGGCGGCCGGGCCCAGGTCGCCCGCGCGGTGGTGGCGCCGGCACAGCACCTGGTAGTGCACGTCCGCGGCGACGGCGTCGTCCGCCGTGGTGTCGCCGATCACCACCTGGTCGCCCTCGCGGGCGATGACCCCGTCGACGACCCGGGCGTTGAGCGTGCCGCTGCGCCCGCACCAGCACAGCACCTCGACCTGGACCTTCGTCACCTCGTCGGCGAGCTCGAACAGGCGCTGCGCGGCCGGGAACAGGCAGGTGCGGAAGTCGGTGGCGAGGCCGAACGCGTACACGTCGACGTCCGAGTTGTCGACCAGGTCCGCCAGCTGCTCGATCTGCTCGACGGTGTAGAAGCTGGCCTCGTCGCAGATGAGGTAGTCGACGCGGATGCCGCGGGCCCAGCGGTCGCGGACCAGGGTGCGCAGGTCCAGCCCGGCGACGTCGACGGCGTCCTTGCCCAGCCCGATGCGCGTCGACAGCCGGCCCGGGCCGGCCCGGTCGATGGTCGTGAGGACCAGGCCGTGGCGGCCCTGCCGGGCGTGGTTGTAGTCCATCTGCAGCGCGAGGGTGGATTTGCCGCAGTCCATCGGGCCGTAGAAGAACTTCAGCCGGCCCCCGCGTCGTGTGCGGGAGTCACCAGCGGCGAAACAGGCGTTCGGGTCGGCGTCGGTTGGCGTCACGGCGCAGAAGCCTACTTGTTCGCCTTCTCGTCGATGTCCCGTAGGAGGGCGGCCACCTCGGCGTGTTCGGTGACACCCATCGCCTCATAGAGGTCCGCCGCCGTCTGCAGCCGGTGCCGCGACAGCCGCGGGTCGCTCGTGCACAGCCCGAGGCCGTGGTAGGCGCGGGCCTGCTCGTAGCGGTACCCGGCCCGCATCGCCCGCTCCAGGGCCCGCGCGTACTCGGCCTTGGCCTCGTCGAGCCGGCCCACCGCCTGCAGCCCGGCGCCGTGGTTGCTCGCGGCCAGGCAGGCGATGTGCGGGTCGAGGTGTGCGGAGTCGCGGGCGGCCAGCGCCAGCAGCTCGAGGGCCTCCTCGGTGCGGCCCAGCGCGACGAGGCTCATCCCGAGGTAGCTGCGCGCCTCGCAGATCACCGCCATCCCGAGCTCGGGCAGGATCCGCTCGACGGTCCAGCGCAGCAGCAGCTCGGCGAGGTGGTGCTGGCCGAGCGCCTGGCGGATCACGGCGAGCTCGATGGCCCCGTTGAACGCCAGCTGCGCGTTGGAGGCCCGCCCGGCGGCCAGGGTACGGCGGGCGGCGATGAGCGCCTCGCCGGTGCGCCCGCGCAGCCGCAGGATCGTGGTGAGCGTCGTCCACTGCCCGCCGTAGACGATCACCTCGGCCGGGTAGATCGCCTGCAGCGAGTGCTCGAGCAGCTCGAGGGACTCGGTGAGGCGGCCGGCGAACTGGTACACGGCGGCGAGGTTGGAACGGGCCCGGGCGCCCCAGATCGGGTGCTCGGCGATGAGCAGCAGGTGCCGGGCCGCGTTGTTCTGGTCGCCCTCGCGGGCGTAGGCCGACGCGAGGTAGTTGTGGGTCATCGCGATCAGGCCCTCGTCGGCGAGCGCCTCGGCCGCGGCCAGGGCCCGGCGGTGCAGGTCGATGGAGACGTCGTTCATCGAGTTGCGGAAGAGGTACCCCCACACCGCCCTCGGCAGCAGGCACGTGTGCCGGTGCCGGCCGAGGCGGTCGGCGAGCTGGGTGACCGCGATCAGGTTCCCGATCTCCAGGTCGAGCCAGCGGCGGGTGCTGGCGAGGTCGGCGAAGCGGGGCACCCACGGCTGCACCTCGCCGACGTCGATCGCGCCGCGGGCCCGGCCGCCCTCCCAGGACCGGGTGGCCGCGGCCGCCGCCTGCAGGTAGAAGTCGAGCATCCGGTCGATGGCCGCGTCCCGCTCGGGGTCCTCGGCGGCCAGCTGCGCCGCGTACTCCCGCAGCAGGTCGTGCAGCCGGAACCGGCCGGCGACGGGCTCGATGAGCAGGTGGGCGTCGACGAGCCGGCCCAGCAGCTCGTCGGCGTCGCGGATCGGCAGGTCGGCCAGGGCCGCGGCGGCCCGCACCGCGAACTCGCCCGACGGGTGCAGGCCCGTGAGCCGGAACAGCCGGGCGGCGGCGTCGTCGAGGGCGCGGTACGACAGCTCGAACGCGGCGTGCGGGGACCGGCCGTCGACGGTGAGGTCGATCGGGGCCGGGTTGGCCTGCCGGAGCCGGTCGGCGAGGTCGGCGACGCTCCACGACGGCCGGTGCGCGAGCCGGGCCGCGGCCAGCCGCAGCGCCAGCGGCAGCCCGCCGCACAGGCGCACGACGTCGGCGACGGCCCGCGGGGCGCTCTCGGCCCGCTCGCCGACGACGGTGGTCACGAACCGGACCGCGTCGCCGTCGTCGAGCACGTCGAGGGAGACGCTGTGCGCGCCGTCGAGCCCGCCGAGGCGCCGCCGGCTGGTGATGAGCACGAGGCTCGCCGACGCGCCGGGCAGCAGCGGGGTGACCTGGGCCGGGTCGGCGGCGTTGTCGAGCACGACGAGGATGCGGCGCTGGGCGAGCTCGCTGCGCCACCGGGCGACCCGCTCGTCGGGGTCGGCGGGGATGCGCTCGGGGTCGAGGCCGAGGTGGCGCAGCAGCAGCCCGACCGCGTCGTGCGGGGCCAGCGGCGGGCGCTCGCCGTGCGCGCGCAGGTCGACGAAGAGCCGCCCGTCGGGGTAGCGGTCGGCGACGAGGTGCGCGACGTGCACGGCGAGGCTGGTCTTGCCGACGCCGGCCATGCCGTCGACGGTGAGCACGGCGGGCACGTCGTCGCGGCCGGGCCGGGCGGCGCGCACGAGCCGGTCGACGAGGTCGTCGCGGCCGGAGAAGTCGGCGATGTCGCGGGGGAGCGTCCACGGGGTCGGCACGGGCAGGGCTCGCGGGGCCTGGGCGGCCAAGCGCTCGATGGGTGCCATGCCGAGCAGGGCCGGCGGGCGTTCCTTGACGGCGGGCGGGGGTTGCAGCAGCCCCCGGTACAACTCCTGCAACGCCGCGCTCGGGGCGAGCCCCAGCTGCTCGTCGAGGGCCTCGGCGAGGCGCAGGTAGACCGCGATCGCGTCGGCGGTGCGCCCGACGCGGGCCAGGGCGGTCATGAGCTGCCCGTGCAGGCGCTCCCGCAGCGGGTGCTGCTCGACGAGGCCGGTCAGCTGGCTGATCAGCTCGGCCTGCAACCCCAGCTGCAGCTCGACGTCGAGGCAGTCCTCCAGGGCGCTGTTGTGCCGCTCCTCGAGGGCGACGGCGGCGGCCTGGACGCCGGGGCTGTCGACGCCGGCGAGGGCCGGGCCCCGCCACAGCTCGAGGGCGCCGCGCAGGTGCTTGCGGGCGGCCTGCAGCTCCCCGGCGGCCATCGCGGCCCGCCCGTCGGCGACGAGCTGGGCGAAGACGAGCGTGTCGAGCTCGTCGGGCTCGATGACGGCCCGGTAGCCGGCGGTGTCGGTCTGGATCGCGCCGGGCAGCTGGCGGCGCAGCCGGGACACGCAGGTGTGCAGCTGGGCGCGGGCGGTGGCGGGGGCGGCGTCGCCCCAGACGGCGTCGACGAGCCGGGGCAGCGTGACGACCCGGTTCGGCTGCAGCAGCAGCATGACCAGCAGAACCCGGTCGCGGGTCGCGGAGATCTCCAGCCGCCGGCCGGCGACCTCGACCTCCAGCGGACCGAGCAGCCGGTAACGCACGACCGAACAGTAACGCAGGGTGTCACGTACACGACACCCGCCAGTCAGGAGCCCGTCAGAGCTTGGCCGGCGGCGTGTTGCCGGAGGCGACGATCGCGCGGCGGATCGGCACGAACAGCAGCACCACGAACCCGGCGACGAAGAACACCACGAGCGCGATGATCGCGATGCGGTAACTGCGGGTCAGGTCGTAGGCGAGGCCGAACGCGAGCGGGCCGAGCCAGCTGGTGCCCTTGTCGGAGATCTCGTAGATGCCGAAGTACTCGCCTTCCTTGCCCTTCGGGATGAGCTGCGAGAACAGCGACCGCGACAGGGCCTGGCTGCCGCCGAGGACGAGGCCGATCCCGCCGCCGAGGATGACGAACGGCACCGCCTGCCCGGCCGGCAGGAAGAACGCCACGATGATGACGACCGTCCACAGCACCAGGCTGACCAGGATCGTCTTCCACGCGCCGATGGCCTTGGCGAGCCGGCCCAGCAGCAGCGCCCCGGCGAAGGCCAGGAACTGCACCATGAGGATCGTGGGCACCAGGACGCCGTCGGGGAGCTTGAGCTCCTCGGTGCCGTACTGGCTGGCCAGGGAGATGACGGTCTGGATGCCGTCGTTGTAGATGAGGTACGCGACGAGGAAGAACAGCGTGAGCGGGTACGCCCGCAGCCCCTTGAGCGTGCCCCACAGCTGCTTGAAGCCGCCGGTGAGCGGGTTGCCGCGCACGGCGCCGGGGTCCTCGTCGGCGACGGGCCGGTTGCGCAGGGCCAGCAGCGGGATCGTGGTGAACCCGGCCCACCAGACGCCGGCGGAGACGATGCTGTACCGCGCCACCTCCCCGGTCGTCATGCCGAGGCTGTCCTTGAACAGGACCGCGATGACGTTGAGCAGCAGCAGGGTGCCGCCGCCGAGGTAGCCCCACGCCCAGCCGAAGCTGGAGACCTTGTCCCGCTCCTGCTCGTCGGCGATCTGCGGCAGGAACGAGTTGTAGACGACGACGGAGGCGCCGAAGGTGATGTTCGCCAGCAGGAACAGCCCGGCGCCGAGCAGGTACCGGTCGCCGGTGAGGAACAGCATCCCGGCCGTGGCCGCGGCGCCGATGTACGCGAACAGCGCCAGCAGCTGCTTCTTACGCGGCGACCGGTCGGCGATCGCGCCCACGACCGGCAGGACGAACACGGTCAGCAGCACCGACAGCGACACCGTGTACGGGAACAGGGAGCCGGGGGCGATCGCGATGCCCAGCGGGTGGATCGCGGCGTCGTCCGGACAGCCGGAGTCGGGGCAGTTCGCCGCGGTCTCGGCGATGGCGGTCAGGTAGGGGCCGAGGAAGACGGTCACGACCGTGGTCTGGAACGCCGAGTTGGCCCAGTCGTAGAAGTACCAGCCGACCCGTTCACGGCGGGAGCTGAGCTCCACAGTGGACCCGCCGGCTGACTCGTCCTGGACCCGCGTCACGGCCAGATGCCTCGCTTCACGTAGACGTCACGCAACACCTCGATGTGATCGGTCATGATGCCATCTACGCCGAGGTCGAGGAAGTGGGCGATCTCCGCCGGGTCGTCGATGGTCCACAGGTGCACCCGCAGCCCCACGCGGTGGCAGTAGTCCACGAACTTCTCGGTGGCCAGGACGATCCGGCCGTACCGCGGCGGGATCTGCACCGCGACGACGCTCTCGGCCGGGGTGTAGCGGCGCCCGACCTGGTAGGCCGCGAACAGCCCGGCGACCTCGCGCATGCCCATGGAGGTCGCCACGCCCGGCCCGGCGAGCCGGCGGATGCGGCGCAGCCGGGCGGACGAGAACGACGCCAGCAGCACCCGCTCGTGGGCCTTGAGGCGCTCCACGACCTCCACCGTCGGGTGTACCGCCTGCTCGGTCTTCGTGTCGATGTTGAACCGGATGTCCGGGTAGGCGTCGAGGACCTCGTCGAGCCGGGGCACCGCGGCGGCGCCGCCCACGCGTTCGGTCTGCAGGTCCGTCCACCGTAAGTCGATCATCCGACCCGGACGTCCCAGGAGCCGCTTGAGCGTGTCATCGTGGAACACGACCGCGACCCCGTCGGCGGTGGCGTGCGTGTCGGTCTCGATATAGCGGTATCCGAGATCGACGGCACGGGCGAACGCCGCTGTCGTGTTCTCGTCACCGGCTGCCGCCCCGCCACGGTGGGCGAAGCCCAGCGGTCCTGGGGCGTCGAGGTAGGGCACCTGCTTCACGCGGCCAGTATGCAGCGATCTTCGGTCAACTTTGCGCAACAGCGGGTTACGGCAGGCTTGACGGCCGACGCAGAGCGCGGAACGGCAAAGGTAGGGTGACGCACATGCGCGTGCTCGGCATCGACTTCGGCACGTCGAACACGGTCGCGATGGTCCGCACGCCCGACGCGCGGATGCGACCGCTGCTGTTCGACGGTTCCCCCCTGCTGCCCTCTTCCCTGTACTTCAACACCGACGGGAAAGTCCTGGTCGGGCGGGATGCCGAGCGTAATGCCCGGCTGGACCCGGCCCGGTTCGAGCCGAACCCGAAGCGGCGCATCGACGACGGCGAGGTGTTCATCGGCGACCACCCGATGCCCGTGCCGCGTCTGTTCGCGCACGTGTTGTCGCAGGTGAACGAGGAGGCCCGCCGGCAACTGGGCGCGGCCCCGGACGAGGTGCGCCTGACGCACCCGGCCCGGTGGGGCGAGCGGCGCCGGTCGCTGCTGCTGGAGGCGACCCGGATCGCCGGCCTGGGCACCCCGGCCCGGCCCGCGCGGCTGATCGCCGAGCCGGTCGGCGCCGCGTCGTACTTCACCGCCGTCCTCGGCTCGGCCGTGCCCGTCGGGCGCAGCCTGGCCATCTACGACCTCGGCGGCGGCACGTTCGACGCGACCGTGGTCCGCCGCACCCAGTCCGGGTTCGAGGTCCTCGCCGAGGACGGTCTCGCCGACGTCGGCGGCCTCGACTTCGACCACGCGATCGTCGAGCACCTCGGCAAGACGTACTCCGAGAGCCACTCCGCGAAGTGGGCGTCGCTGGCCAACCCGACCGACGCCTCCGACCGGCGGCTGCGGCGGATGCTCTACGAGGACGTGCGCGGCGCGAAGGAGATGCTGTCGCGGACCGCCTCCACCGACATCCACCTGCCGTCGATGGAGATCGACGCGCACCTGACCCGCGAAGAGCTCGAGACCCTCGTCAAGCCCTACCTGGAGCGCACGGTGGCGTGCCTGCGCCGGGCGATCGACTCGGCGCGGCTGCAGCCGAAGGACCTCGTCGGCATCTTCCTCGTCGGCGGCTCGTCGCGCATCCCGCTCGCGGCGCACCTCATCCACACGGAGCTCGGCGTGGCCCCGACGACCCTCGAGCAGCCGGAGACGGTCGTGGTCGAGGGGGCGCTGTGCATCGGCGCCGCGGTGGCCCCGGTCGGCACCTCGGGCACCCCGCGCACCGTCACCCCGCCGCCGCAGCAGCGGCCGATGCCGCAGCACACGCCGGTGTCGAGCGTGCCGGTCTCGCCGGCGGTCCGGCAGCCGGTGATGCCGCAGGTGCAGCAGCGCCCGCCGGTCACCGCGCCGCCCGTGGTGCAGCGCCCGCCGGTGGTCCAGCCGCCCGTCGTCCCGCAGCCGGTGTTCCGTCCCCAGCCGCAGCCGGTCGTGCAGCAGCCCGTCGTCCCGGCGCGCCCGGGCCCGTTCCCGCCGCAGGCCGCCCGGCAGGCCCCGGCGCAGCAGGGCGAGGCGACCGAGCGCAACTGGATCGCCGTGATCGTGGTGGTCCTGGTCCTGGTCGCGATCCTGTTCGTGATCCTGCTCTGGACCGCGCTCAGTTAGCGTTCCAAAACCAAAGCGCGGCATCGGTACCTTCAGCAGGTACCGGTGCCGCGTTGGTGTTTCCAGGGTCTACTGCGGGGCCCAGAAGGTCGCGAGGCTGCTCGCGGCCGGGTCCTCGGAGCCCAGCAGCATGCTCCACGGGTCGGTGCCGGCCGGGACCTCGAGGTGGGCGTAGTCGGCCAAGCCCGCGGGCTCGGCCGGGCCGTGGTGCTCCACGGCCGGGTCGAACGCCGCGGACAGGCTGTGGTCGGGGCCGCCGAGCACGTCGGCGTCGGTCCACGGGAAGCCGTCGACGGGCTCGGGCGGGTCCTGCAGGTGCAGCTCCTCGGGGAACTGCACCTCGTGCCAGGCCGGGTCGTCGGCGGACGCGTCGACGTCGGGGTCGGCGCCGAACGCGGCCTCGTGCTGGTCGTGTCCGGTGTCCCCGGCGTCGTGGACATCGCCATGGGCATCGCCGTAGTCGGGCTGCCCGTCGCTGAGGTGCGCCGGCGCGGCGTCCTCGGCCTGGCCCTCGTCGTGGCCGCCGAGGTCGTCGTGACCGTCCTGGCCGCTGTGACCGTCGTGGCCGTCGTGCAGCGACTCGTCGTACTCGGCCGTCGCGTGCTCGGTGCCGAGCGGCTCCTCGATGTCGGAGCCGTCGCCGAGGTGATGGCCGGGCCCGCTCAGGTCGTGCTCGTCCCCGCCGTAGCCGGCGTGATCGGCGTGGTCGGCGTCGAACCCGGCGCCGTAGTCCTCGGAGAAGTCGCCGTGCAGGTCGTGCCCGGCATCCCCGCCCAGGTCAGCGGTGTCGGCGGAGTCGTCGCCGTCCGACCATTCCCAGTGCCCGTCCATCGGTCAGCCCCCTACGCCTCGGCGGCCTCGGCAGCCGCATCGGCCGGCCCGGCGGGCGTGAGCGCGCGGATGCGCACCAGCACCTCGTCGACCTGCTTGATGCGGGCGCGGAGCCCTTCCCGTTCGGTGTTCAGCGCACCCTTGCGCTTGGCGCGCTCGGCCTTGTCCTCGGCCAGCGACTTGTCGATGTTCGCGATGTGGGCGTCGAGCTGCTTGAGCCGCCGCTCGATCGCCTCGTCGAGGGCGAGGGTCAGCGCGTACTGCAGGTCGGTGAACCGGTTCATGATCTCGTCCGACAGGGCGGCGCGGGCCTCGCCGAGGACCTCCCGCAGCCAGGTGCGGGCCTGGACCTTGTCGGCCATGCTCTTGCGCTTGAAGATCATGTAGGCGCCGGCGGCGAGGCCGAGGCCGACACCGACGACGGGCAGGACGAGCCCGGCCCCGGCCAGGCCGATCGCGCCGAGCGCGCTCGCGCCGCCGATCATGCCGGGGACGCGGGCGGCCATCATCGCCATACCGGCCGAGGACATGACGACCATCGCGCCCTCGCCGGACTGCTCGCGGCGCGGCTTGGTGCCCAGGGCGTGCCGCAGCCGCGCGTTGAGCCCGCGCAGCACGTGCTGCAGCTCGTTGGGGTGGAACACCTGCGCCAGGACGCGCTCGCCGACCTTGCGGAAGCGGAACTCGAGGTCGTGCGACAGCCGGACGCTCAGCGCGTACAGCGCCTTGTCGACCTCGGCCGGCAGCTCCTGCATGTCGCCGCGGCCGCCCTTGTCGATCTTCTCCATGAACTGTTCCTGCAGCTGCGTGATGTAGTTCCGCAGCCGCGAGGTGGCCTCGACGCGGGCCCGCTGGGTCTCCGTGGACAGCGCCAGGGACCACTGCCGCGACTCGGTGCGCTTGCGGGTGGCGACCTGCGCGCGCTCCTCCTTGGCCCGCTCGAAGTCGGCCGGGTCCGGGTCGGTGGCCTTCATCCGGTCGCCCAGCTCCTGGTCGAAGCGGATGTACTCCGAGCGGATGCTGCGCAGCACGTTGGCCTGCTGCAGCAGGTGGCCCTTGGAGGCCAGGTCGATCAGGGCGTGCTGGAGCTCGGCGATGCGCGACTCGCGGATCAGCTCGCCCGCGGCGTCCTTGGGCATCTGCATCGCCAGCTCGGCCAGCCGCGCCGACACCGGATACCACGGCGCGGAGGCGAACCGGGGCGCGTGGGTCTGCAGCTGTCCCTTGTTGTCGTCGAGGATCTTGCGCCAGCCGGGGTAGGCGTCGACCTTCGTCAGCGCGAACAGCACGAAGTTGACCTTCTTGCTGGCCTCGATGAGGAAGTTCATCTCCGGCTTGGAGAACGGGCTGGAGGAGTCCACGACGAACAGCAGCGCCGTGGCCTTCTCGACCGCGTCCATGGCGACCTCGGCGTGCATCGAGTCGAGGCCGCCGGTGCCGGGCGTGTCGATGAGCGTCAGGTACTGCAGCAGCGGCGCGGAGTGCTGGATCTCGATGCGCCGCGGCGGGCGCATCCCGTCCGGCAGCCGGCCCATCACGGTGCCCCAGTCGCGCAGGTCGCCCAGCCCGATCGGCACCGGGTCCTCGCGGCCGGGGATGTAGGCGCGGGCGCCGTGCTGCGCGTTGTGCATGAACTCGAGGTAGGACGCGGTGGCCACGGCGGCGTCGACCGGGGACAGGTTCGGCACGCCGATGAGCATGTTCGTCAGCGAGCTCTTGCCGCGCTTGGTCTCGCCGACCACGACGATCTTCGGCCGCTGCACGTCGCGGCGGCGCTCGGTGTCGATGTCGGCGGCCGCGTCCGGGTCGATCTTGCGCAGGTAGGCGAGGCTGCCCTCGACGCCGGCCTTGAGCAGCTTGCCCAGCGCCGCGGTCTGGTCGGCGGGCTTCTTCGGCGCCGCGCCGGCGGGTGCGTTGGGAGTCTGGGTCATCGTGGCTGCTCTCTGCGCGGCTGCTGCGTGGTGTGCTGACTGGGCTGCGGGACGGTCGGGTGCGCCCCGGTCGGGCCGCCGGCCGAGGCGGCGCGGCCGACCGTCGGGTGGGCCCCGGTGGCGCCGCCGGCGCTGCGGCCCGACTGGAACACGGTGACGATCGGGGCCCGCAGGACCCGCCCGTCGCGGTCGACGTAGCCGGGGACCTCGACGCCGGAGATCTGCCCGCTGAGGTTCGGGTCGTTCGTCGGGGTGGTGCCGCCGGCCTCGTGGTGGGCCGGGTCGAACCGCACCCCGGTCGGCTCCAGGACGGTGACGCCGGCCTCGTGCAGCGCGGCGCCGAGCCGGTCGCCGAGGGCCTTGCTCGTGACCCGGTCCCGCACGTAGATGGTGGCCTGCACCAGCGCCCGCCGGTCGGCGTCGGACTGCCCGCCGCGCCCGGGCGGCGCCGACACCGGGGCGGTGGCCCCGCCGGAGCCGCGGGAGGACAGCAGGAGCAGCAGGAGCAGGGCCGCGCCGACGAACAGGGTGCCGGCGAAGGCGACGAGGGCCGGCTTCAGGCCGAACGTCTCCTGCGCGGTGCACGCCTGCGTGGTGATGGACTGGGCCTGCGTCGTGTTGCCGTCGGGCTGCTGCGGGGTGCCGCCGCCCTTGATCGCGTCGCCGACCGCGTCGCTGACCCCGCCGCCGCCCCCGGCTTTCTGCGGGGCGGCGGCGCCGAAGGTCTGGGCGGGGCAGTTCGGCGCGCCGCCGACCAGGCCGGTCGCCGCGCCGGTGAGCACCGCGATGACGAGCGCCACGGCGACCGCGAGCAGGCGCAGGCTGTTGGAGGACATCTTCGGCTCCTGGGGGTGGGGGCCTCGGCTATTGGCTGTGCTGACCATATTGCTGTTCCCGTGATTATCGGACATTTGCCCCTCCGCCGCGGATGCGCTGGGAGAGCAGGTAGAAGCCGCGGTGCGCGACGAGCGCGACCCGGGACTGCGACGGGCTCGCGCCGGCCACGGCGTAGGCGCGCCAGCGGGTGGCGGCGTCCAGCGCGGCGCGGACCATCGAGTCGCGGTCGGCCTGGGGCAGGTTCAGGATCCAGCTCGGGTCGTTGGACAGCGCGAGGCGGGTCAGCTCGCCCTCCATCTGGTCGGGCAGGTCGACCGCGCCGGTGGTGACGAGCTGGGCGACCTCCAGCAGCCGCAGCCGGTGCGACTCGGGCTGCTGCAGCACCCGCTCGATCGCGTCGCGCAGCAGCTCCCGGTCGTGCGGGCGCTCGGCGTGGCTGGCGATCTTCTCGAGGCTGGACAGCGCCCAGCCGGCCTTGATGGCGTCGGTGCGCCACCGGAACGCGTGGTCGAGGGTCTGGCGCAGCCGCGGGAACCCGGAGGCCTGGAACAGCATCCGGACGAGCTCGCCGGTGGCCAGGGTCGGCTTGGCGACCAGCTGGGCGATGGCGAAGCTGATGCCGTAGAGGTCCAGCAGGCGCAGCAGCCGCTCGCGGGACTCGCGGGTGACCGGGCACTCGCGGGTCGTGAACAGGTCGACGGAGGCCAGCAGCACGGTCCGCTCGCCCTGGGGGAGCGCGGCGAGCTGGCGCAGGGCCTCGCAGTCGGCGGCGGTGAGCCGGCCGGCCTCGGTGGTCTCGGCGAGGAGGCCAACGACCGGTACGACATCGGAGACGACCCGGCGCAGGACCTTGGACTGGTCGTTGGCCAGCGGCGCGACGATCGGCCAGGGGTCCTGCCCACCGCCGGCGAGCTTGTCGACCTTGTTGAACAGCCCGAGGGAGTTGATCGGGTTGCTCGACAGCCGCGCGGAGATGGACCGGAACGCCTCCAGGGCCTGCACGTCGTCATCGCGGACCGACTGCGTGAACACGTAGATGATGGCCTCGGCGCCGGACAGCGCCCCCGCGGAGTCGGAGTCCAGGTCGTCGTCGATCGGCGCCTCGGAGAACAGGAACCGGCGCGCCTGGTCCGACACGGACGTGTTGGCGCTGGACAGGCCGGGCGTGTCGACGACGGTCAGGTCGCGCAGGTGGTCGCTGGTGAGCGTGACGTCGACGTAGGCGACCTCGTGGCGGGCGACGCCGAGGCGCTGGGGGATCATGCCGGCCTCGTCGAGCGGGAGGCTGACCCGGGCGCCGTTGCGCTTGACCACGTCGACGCGGTCGGAGGTGCCGTAGCGGAACTGCGTGACGATGCGGGTGCACTCGCCGACCTCGGTCGGCGCGACCCGCCGGCCGATGAGGGCGTTGACGAGCGTGGACTTGCCGGACTTGAGACGGCCGGCGATCGCGACCCGCAGCGGCTCGCCGAGCCGCCGGCGCACGTCGACCACCTGGGCCTGGGCGGCGCCGCCGAGGCGGTTGCCGACCTCGGCGCACAGATCGCCCACGCGGGAGCTCAGGGGTCCTGGAGCCACGGGGTCAGCTCCGCTTCGACGTCGGGCACAGACTGATCACCGACTGCGCGAGGCCGGTGGGTTCAGCCACAATGCCGACGTACCCTCGGGTGTCCAAGGGGTGGACCTCGCTCATTATTCGCTCCTGGGTGCAATCAGTACCGTCATGTCACGCACGTACGGCACACACATTACGAATATCCTGCGCGCGCAGGATCCCATGTTCGTGCCAGGAATGGAGGCTTCCCGTGCCTGAGGCACCGACTGATGAGCCCGTCGCCGGCCCGGCGGCCGCGCCGGCGGTGGCGTCGGCGGTCGTGGGCCGGGCGAGCGTTCCTGCCGTGTGGCCGCCCGCCGAGCTGATCGCCGCGGCCGTGGACGCCCTGCGTAACCCGGGTCTCGTGGTCATCGCGGGCACGGCCGGCACGGGGCGCACCGGGGTCCTCAAGCGCCTTGGGGAGTCCTTCCGCGGCCCGGTGTTCAGCGGCGGCGCCCTGGCGATGCTGCGCGGCGTGCCGGCCCTGCCCCTGTCCCGGGCCGTGCGGGTGCGACTCCCGTCACATGAGGCGCCGCTGCTCGCCGAGGCCGTCCGCTCCCGCGTCCGTCACGGTCTGCTACTGCTCGACGACCTCCAGTGGGCGGATCCGCTCACGATGGCCGCCCTCCCAGCCATCGCGGAGCACTGTCGGATAGTTGTCACACTCCGTACGCCGCACCGGCTGCCGGGCGACGCCGAGCGGGCCCTGCGCGCCGCGGCCGCCCGGTCCGGCGCCTGGCTGCAGATGCCGCCGATGCCCGCCGACGCCGCGGCCGCGCTCGTGCGCCAGCTCGCCCCGTCCGCCTCGGCCGCAGTCGTCACCGACCTCGTCCGCCGCGCCGGCGGCGTCCCGCTCGCCGTGGTGGCCCTGGCCAAGCACGCCGCGCAGGGCGGCACCCCGCGCGACGGCGGCGACGGGCTCGACAAGGGCCTCGCCTACACCGTCGCCGGAGCCCTCGCCGACCTCACCCGCCCCGCCCGCACCGCGATGGCCGCCCTGGGCCTGCTCGGCCGCCCGGTCACCGCGACCGTCCTCGGCGAGGGCCTCACCGAGCTGGTCGAGGCCGGCCTCGTCGAGCTGACCGACGGTGTCGCCGCGCCCGTCTCGCCCTACACCGCCGAGGTCGCCGCCGGCCTGCTCTCCGCCGAGGAGCGCGCCGCCGTCCACCGCCGCCTCGCCACGCTCGTCCCGCCCCGCGAGGCCGCCCGGCACCTCGCCGCGGCCGGCGCCGGCCCCGAGGCCTACCAGGTCGCCGTGACCGCGGCCGCGGCCGCCGAGTCCTCCGGCGACCGGGCCGAGCTGCTCCTGCTCGCCTGCGACCTGCCCGGCGTCGAGGCCGAGCCCGAGGTCCGCATCGCCGCCGCCCGCGCCGCGCTCGCCGCCGGCCGGCCCGGCTCCTGCCTGCGGGTCATCGACCCGGCCACCACCGACCCGGTCGCGGCCGTGCTGCGCGGCGAGGCGCTGCTGCAGCAGGGCAGCGCCGTGCCCGCCGCCGCGGCCGTCGCCGCCGTCCCCGACGACGCGCCGGCCGAGGTCGTCGGCGGCCGGGACCGCATCCGGCTGCTGTCCATGCTCACCACCGACCCCGGCGGCGCCCTGGCCCGGGCCGAGGAGCTGCTGCGGGTCCACGGCGAGGCGCCCGCACACCCAGGCCTGCGCGCGGCGATCGCGGCCGTGCGCGCCGGGACCCGCCAGCCCGGCTGGGAGTACGGGCTCGCGTCCGCCGCCTCCGCCGCCGGGCAGGCCGGCGACGCCCTCGCCGCCCGCTGGTCCGCGTGGCTGCTCGTGGAGACCCTCACCGCCGACGCCCGCCTCGCCGAGGCCTCCCAGGCCGCGGCGGCCGCGGCCGCCGCCTGCGCCGGGGACCTCGCCTACAGCTGGCAGACCCGGTTCCTGGCCGCCCAGCTGTGGTGCGACGCCCTGCGCGGCGACGGCATCGACGAGGTCGTGCGCCGGGCCGGGGACCTCGCCGACCGGACCCTGCCCGCCCTGGCCCGCGGCTACGCCGTCGCCGCCGCGAGCCTCGCCGAGGCCGACGGCGGCCTGCTCGCCCCGGCCCGGGCCCGCCTCGAGTCGCTGCAGAACCGGCCCGCGTCCGCCGGCCCCGTCCTGGACTGGGTCACCCGCGAGGCGGCCTGGCTCGACGGCCGCCCCGACCAGGCGTTCGAGCCCGCCGACGCGACCGTGTCCACGCCGCTCGTCGACGGGCTGCGGCGCATCACCGCCCGCTGGGCCGCCTACGACGCCGGGACCTCGTTCAGCGGCGCCGACGACACCATGCCCCTCACGCCGGTGCAGGTGACGTTGGAGGCGTGGAAGGCCCCGGTGCGCTTCGCCGAGGCCGCGGCCGCCTGGCACGAGCTCGCCCGCCGCGAGGAGGTCCGGTGCCTGCTGGCCCAGGGGCTGCTCGAGGAGGGCGCCGACCTGGCCGTACCGCCGTTGCTCGAGGCCGAGCGCCTGGCCGAGGAGGCCGGGCTCGTCGTGCTGCTCGGCCGGGCCCGCCGGGCGCTGCGGCGGCACTCGATCCGCCGCGACACCCGCGGCCGCCGGGCCGGCGACGACCTCACCGACCGCGAGCGGGACGTGCTGCGGCTCGTGGCCAACGGGGAGCCGACACGCCGGATCGCCGGGCAGCTGGGCATCTCCCGGGAGACCGTGGAGACGCACATCCGCTCGGGGATGCGCAAGCTCGGCGCCAAGACCCGCACCGAGGCCGCGGCGCTGGCCATCGAAGAGCTCGCCCAGTGAGCCCGCGTGCACGCTTGCGCCCGCCGGGCCTCTGTTTCCGCCTGCTCGTGTCCGACGGGCACGGCCCGCTCGTGTTTGACGCGCCTGGCCCGCTCGTGTTTGACGCGCCTGGCTCGCTCGTGTTTGACGGGCCCGGCGAGCGGGCATCCTTCACCTCCCCGGCCTCGGCATTGAGAGGCGTGGATGAGTAACGCGATGGTCTTGTGCGAGGCGGCCCCTTCATCGCATGGTGGGCGCATGTCTTCTCCTGTGGGCCGCTGATGGCGGGAGATCCGGCACTCGCACCGCGGTACGTCGTGGCGAACGGCGCCGACGCCACCGCCGTGCTGCGCAGACTCGCCCGGGCGGGCTGGACCACCCGCGAGGGCTTCGCCCTGACCGACCAGGCCTGGGACGTGTCCGACGCGCGCCTGGCGCTTTTCGGCCGGATCGCCGACGCCGACACCGCCGAACTCGCCCTCCTCGCCGCCGCCCGCGGCGCGGGGATCGTCGCGATCGCCGACACCGCCGCCGAGATCGGCCGGGCCCTGCTCGCCGACCTGGCCCGCATCGGCCCGGTCACCACCGACCCCGACGCCGATCTCGGCACCGAACCGGCCGACGACGCCGGGGGACCGGTGCTCGCCCCCGAGCAGCGCGCCCTGCTGGAACGGCTCGCCGGCGGCGAGACGATCGCGGCCGCGGCGGCGGCCGAGTTCCTGTCGCTGCGCACCGCGAACCGGCGCATCGCCGAGGCCCGCGAGGTCCTGGGCGTGCGCACGACCCGCGAGGCGGTCCTCGCCTACCTGCGCATGCGCCGCGAAGGCGCCTGACCCGGTCCGGCGCCGCTGACCCGTGAGCCCGCGGTCGGCGGCGTGTGCCCCGGTGTGACCTGGCTGCGCGCGGCGCAGGCCGGAAGGGCCTAGCCCTGCCGGACCCGGGCCGCCTCCCGGGTCAGATGGTCCCGCTCGGGCACGCTCGTCGCCTCCTGGGCCGCCGCGGCGTACAGCTCCGCGGCGAGCCCACGGTCGCCGGCGCGCTCGTGCAGGTACGCCTGCACGGCCTTGAACCTCGGCAGGCCCGCGTCGAGCCCGCCGAGCGCCGCCAGCCCCGCCCGGGCACCATCGGCCTCGCCGACCGCCACCGCCCGGTTGAGCCGCACGACCGGGTTGTCGCCCGTGAGCCGCAGCAGCTCGTCGTACCACTCGACGATCTGTACCCAGTCCGTCTCCGCCGCGCTCGGGCTGTCGGCGTGCAGGGCGGCGATCGCGGCCTGCGCCTGGTACTCGCCCAGCCGGTCCGTGGCCAGGGCCGCCTGCAGCACCGCCACCCCTTCGGCGATCAGCCCCGTGTCCCACCGCGACCGGTCCTGCTCGGCCAGCGGCACCAGCCGCCCGCCGGGCCCCGTCCGCGAGGCCCGCCGGGCGTGGTGCAGCAGCATCAGCGCCAGCAGCCCGGCGACCTCCGGCTCGGCGGCCAGTGCCGCGAGCTGACGGGTCAGCCGGATCGCCTCCGCCGCCAGGTCGACGTCGCCGCTGTACCCCTCGTTGAACACCAGGTACAACACGCGCAGCACCGTGCCCAGGTCCCCGGGGCGGTCCAGCGGCAGCCCGGCGAGCCGCCGCTTCGCCCGGCTGATCCGCTGGGCCATCGTCGCCTCCGGCACCAGGTACGCGGCCGCGATCTGCCGGGTCGTCAGCCCGCCGACCGCCCGCAGCGTCAACGCCACGGCCGCGGCGGCGGGCAGCACCGGGTTCGCGCACAGGAAATACAGCCGCAGCGTGTCGTCGGTGCCCGCGACCGGCCCGGCGGGCGGCTCCGCGTCGACGGCCGCCTCCCGCCCGCGCCGCGACGCCTCGGACCGGGCCGCGTCGAGGAACCGGTGCCACGCCGCAGTGACGAGCCACGCCTTCGGGTCCCGCGGCGGATCGTCCGGCCACGTGCCGAGGGCCCGGATGAGCGCCTCCTGCACCGCGTCCTCGGCGGAGGCGAAGTCGGCACCGCGACGCACGAGCACCGCGATGACCGTCGGCACCAGCTCACGCAGCAGCGCCTCGTCCACGACGCCCGTCCTTTCCGCCATGCTCCCTCGACCGCGAGGCCGGCTCCCGGCCCGATCCGGCCGGTGTCCTTCGGCCGGTGTCCTTGAGGCTGCGTCCTTCAGCCGGTGTGTCTTCAGCCGGTGGACGGGCCGAAGTCGGACAGCACCGGCCGCACCTCGAGCCACTCGTGCAGCGGCTTGCCGCCCGGCCCGGGCGACGCCGAGAGCTCCCCGGCCACCTCCACCGCCCGCTCCCACGAGTCCACGTCGATCATCATCCAGCCGGCGATGAGATCCTTCGTCTCCGCGAACGGCCCGTCGGTGACCGGTGGTTTGCCCTCCCCGTCGTACCGCACGAACGAGCCCCCGGGCTGCAACGCCTGCCCGTTGACGAACTCGCCCGACTCCTGCAGCCGGTTCGCGAGGTCGACCATGTACTGCACGTGCGCGTCGACCTCCTCGGGCGTCCACCGGTCCATCGGCGCATAGTCCACCACCCGCTCGGGGCCGCCACGGTAGTGCTTGAGCAGCAGATACTTCATGTCTGTCCCATTCCTTCTCGCTCGTCGGACACCCCGGGGACGGAGCCGGCACCAGGTTCTCGACATCCGCGCCGACTTGTTCCCCGGATGCCTGTGCCTCAGCCGATCGGGCGAGTGCCGGCGGGCCGGTGCCGCCGCTGGAGCGTCAGGGGCCGCACCGGGTCGACGTAGCGGGGCAGACGCGGCTCGTCGGCCCGCAACGGCCGCAGCTCGCCGGTGATCGCGTCGATGATCCGGTCGGTGGCGCGCTGGGCCGCTCCGGGCGCGGCCGGGTCGATCCCGGACAGGTCCACGACCGCGCCGAAGTGCACCCGCACGACCGGCCGGCGTACCAGCGCCCGTGACAGGGCCCGGACCGTCGGCCCGAACCCGCCCCACGCCGCGACCTCGTGCGCCCCCCACTGCGCCACGGCGACGACCGGCGCCCCGGTCGCGAGCGCCACCCGGGCCAGCCCCGTCTTCCCGCGCTCCGGCCACATCCCGGGGTCGAGGGTGATGCGGCCCTCCGGGTATCCGAGGACGTGCGACCCGGCCGCGAGGGCCCGCGTCACGTCGTCGACGGCGGCGGCGACGTTCGCCTGCCGCCGGTTGATGCGGATATGCCCGGACGCGCGCATCACCGACCCCACGACCGGCGCCCGGAACAGCCCGCCGGTCGCCATCAGCCGCGGCGCGATCCCGGCGGCGCCACACGCGGCGGTGATCGCGACGGGGTCGAACGGCCCGATGTGGTTCACGGCGAGGATGACCGGGCCGCCGCACAGCTCGGGCGGGAGCCCGCCGGTGACCCGCAGCCGGGCCACGGGGGCGACGACCATCCGGGCGAGGACGAGCAGCACGCGCCACAGCCACGGCACCCGCCACGCCCGGACCGGCTCGACCGTCGCAGGCGCAGCGGGCGCGTCGCCCCGGACGGTGCCCGAGGCCGCCTCCGCCACGGCGGTCGCGAAGTCGGCAGGCCGGACGGCGGCGTCGCCTCGGACAGTGCCCACGTCTCCCGCGGTGTCCGAGGCCGCGTCACCCGGCATCGCGGACGAGCCGGGGCGGTCCGCCTCCACCACAGCGGTCGCGCCGTCGCCCCGGACGGCGTCCGCGCCCACCGCAGCAGTGGCGGGTCCGGCGTCCGAGGCCGTGCCACCCGGCGCCGTCTCCACCAGGGAGGTCGCGGATTCGGCCGGTGCAGCTGGCTCCCCGTCGCTCACGTGCTCATATCCGTTCCTGCCGCAGGTGGGTTGTGTCGATCCCGGACACGGTAGCGCTGTGCCCGGGAGGCGCAACCATCCCGTCGGCAGATGTGCAGATCGGCCCCGGTCGCCGAGGCGCAGCCGGGACCGATCGCGGACGTCGAAGCCAGGGACCCGAATCCGGGCGGCGGCTACTCGGCCTCGCGCAGCTCGGCGAGCCGCGCCTCGATCTCCGCCAGCTCGGCCCGCAGCCGCTCCGCCTGGGTCTCGGCCTCCGCCCGGGCCGCCGACACGATCTCCTCGACCGCCTCGTGCACGCCCGGCACGTCCAGCATCGCGACCATCTTCAGCGCCTCGCCGGCCTTGATGACGTAGGGCTTGGCGAGGGCCTTCGCACCCTGGTTCGCCGCGACCGTCCACTCGCCGTCGGCGTAGGAGAGGGTCACGGTCAGCCCGGGCGCGGGCTTCGGCTTCGGGGCGGCCTTCTTCGCGGCGGGCTTCCCGGGCGTGTTCTTCGCCCCGGAACCCGACGAATCGGACGAATCGGCGCTCGAGGCCTGGGGTGTCGCGGCCGGGGTCGTCGCGGCCGCGGGCAGGGCGGGACTCGGGTCGGCGGCCGGGGCCGGAGCCGGGGAACCGGGGGAGTCCGGCGCCTCGGTCGTGGCGGGGGAGTCGGCTACGGAAGGGGCTGGCACGGGGCTCTCCTCACGAGGTGCGGGAACGGCGGGGGCGCGCTTGGCCGGTGGGGCCTTCGGCGCGATCGCCAGGTCGGCGGGGGAGAAGGGCAGCTCGTCGCGGCCGAACCGGACCACGACCCACTCGTCGGACAGCTCCGGGTCCGTCAGTGCGACGACCTGGCCCAGCTGCCCGGCGATCTGCCCGGCCTGCTCGGTGAACACGACCTTCGGTTTCCGGCCGGCCGCGAGGGTGTCCCGGATCTGCTCCAGATCCACCGTCGACAAGCCCGTGACCGCGGTCCGCGCGGCAACCATTGCACCCTCCCCAACCCGTCTATCGAACATGTGTCGGAACAGTCATACCAGCCACCTATGACATTTTCCGAGCGCGACACACCGTACGACAGGGTTCGGCAATGGGCGTCAGGGGAGTTCGTCGATCTCCGCCTGCGGGTCGAGGGTGCGCAGTACGTCGGCGCGGTCCGTCACGATCGCCCAGCCCGGCCGCGCCTGGGCCCGGCGGACCACGTGCGCGGCCGCGACCGTCGCCGGGCCGCCCTCGCCGGCGAACAGCGCGCCGGAGTCGACCGCGTCCGCCGCGGTGAGGGCGTCGACGACCACCACCGGCAGCGACAGCAGTACCTTCAGCACGTCGTAGTCCTTCGGCGACGTCTGCGCCCACGCCTCGGCCAGCGCCGCCGCCGGCACCGCCAGCACGACACCCTGGTCGACGGCGTGCCACACGATCGCCGAGCTGTACGGCTTACCGGCCACGAACCCGAGGATCGCGGAGCTGTCCAGAATCCGCCCACCGACCGCGGTCACGACACCGTCCCGCCCGTGGGCGCCACCCCCAGCACCTCACGCGCCCACGCGTGGTGCTCCGGGTCCATCCGCACGCCCCGCTGCGCGTACAGCTCGTTGAGGGTCAGCAGCGCCCGGTCCCGGGCGAGCCGGTCCCGCACCGCCTCGGCGACATACGCCGACACGGACTCGGCACCGCCGGAGTCCACGAACCGCCGCACGGCCGCGGCGTCATCGGCGGGCATGGTCACCGTTACCCGCTCTTTGCGCATCTCACGCATACGCACAGGGTATCGCCCGCATACGTCGATCACCTAGCGTGTCATCACCCGAAAGGGTGGGTTCTCGTGCTCACCTGCGAGCTTCGGGCCCGAACGCCCGAAGCTCGCGACCGTCCGTGACTGACGGGAGAGGATGTGTGCGTGGATCCCACGACGCTGCACTGGGCGTCACGCCGGTATCTGACGACGCGATACGGGGGCCTCCTGAGCGCGTACGGCCGGCTGCCCAACTCCGGCCGCCAAGCCAATGGATACGACTACACCACCGAGGCGAAGCGGATCTTCCCCCGCTACAACGTCGTGGACGCCATGCTCATGGAGGTTGAGCGGCCCGATCCGGACCGGCTTCCCGCCGTTGACGTCGTGGCCGGCCTGCTGGTCGCGGCCGCCGAGCGTGCGCACTCGCCGTTCACCAAGCCGCCGTACGACGAGGTCGAAGCACAGGCCGTGGCCGATGAGCGCCGGCGTTTCGCGGCGAAGGTGCGGCAGTGGTCGGCGCAGCCCGATTTCCGCGCCGGCCCCGTCCCGTACCGGCGCGTGCTCACGCCCGAGGAGTCATCGGCCTGGCGGACGTCGTTGCAGCGGCGGTGGGGAGTACAGCAAGGCTTGTGGTACCCGTTGCTGAGTGGTCCGGTTCCGCACGGCGTGCTGGTCCTGACCGGGGCGTCGATGTGGGAGGACGACGGCGTTGAAGCCGTTCGCCGGGTGCTGCGAGCGCTCGGCCGCCCGCGTGTGGTCGAGTTGCGCGAGGACGGGGTCGCCTACCTGCTGGATGTCGAGATCGTCGCACCGAGGTACACCACGCTGGAGGGTTTCTGGACCGACGAGCAGCACGATTGGATCGCCTACGCATCCCACGAGGGAACCGTGGCGTTCGGCGGCGTGCTCTCTACCGCGCTCGCGGCGACCTGTGTCCGTTCTCAGTGAAGTTGAGCCACCCGCAGCTTGCTGACCTGGGTTGGCTCAAGATAGTGAGAACCGACGCAGGTGTGTTCTTCTCACTATCTTGAGCCAACCCGCAAGAAGCGCCAATTGTCGGCGCAGCACGGCCCTGCCCCAAGTCGTCGGCCTTGTACCCGGTTCTACTCTCGGCCGGTGAGCTTCAGTGCGTTCGCCAACCACGTCCGCAACCCCGCGCTGCCGCACCGGCGACGGGTTTCCGCGCTGCGCTCGTGCGTGCAGTTGTACCGACCAATCGGATTCGAGGCGACGCTCAGTTTCCTCGGCGAGTTGGCCGGACCGTTCCAACGTGACGACGGAGCGCTCCTGCGCGCGCTCGATCATCTCGCGGCCAGCCGCAGCCTCTGGCATGACCATCTGCGAAGGTATGCCGCCGAGCGCCGCACGGCGAAACGGCTCGGCCACCGGGCACCCCGGCCCGGTGACGCGAACCCTAACCTCGGTCCATCGATCTGGTACGGCGCTCCGCAGCACGCGGCGCTACACGCGTTGACCTATTGGCGCCGGAGCAGGCTTCCCCGACTGCTCGCGTGGGACGATCCCGGCGCGCGCGAGATCGACGTCGCCGTGTCCGCCTGCCTGGCAAGTCGCGGTCCGCTGTCGGATGAGCAGCACCGCCGGCTCCACGACACAGCCCAACAGCTACGGCGTCGCATCAGCGGAGGTCTCTACGACGAAGACGCCGTGGCGTACTTCCGCGCGAGGGATCTGCTACGCATCGCCGCGCTCGTCACAAGCGCGGCGATCCCGGAGTCCGCCGCAGGGGTCGAGCATCAGTCGACGACGGCGGCGGGCGGATCGAGATAGCCGCGTTCTTCTCCGCCCGCCGTCTGCTTCCGCCGCTGCTCGACCATCCAGTTCCGCAAGGGCGCGTTGGTGGCCGGGTCGCCGTTGGTGATGCCGTTGCGACCCACCTGTTGCAGAAAGAGCCGCCAGTCAGCCGGGATCGCCGAGATCGCCAGGCGCCGCCAGAACGGCGAAGCGAGGACGCTCAGGACGCCGACCACCTCCGGATAGTGGGCGGCGTGGCTGTATGACCACGGCAGGATCTTGGCCTGTTCCCGCTTGAAGAAGTACCGTCTGCGCGCAGAACGCGGGGTTGGCGACAAGGAATTCCGCGACGACCAGTCGCTGATCTCGTGGGCCGTCTCATAGAAGGCGCTGACGCTTCGGTGCCCATGCCGCCGAACGAGGTTTCGGTGCCGTGACTGCGCTCGGCCGATCTCAGGAAGGTCGGAGACGTCGAGCTGCTCGCCGACCTCGTGCACGCCCTCGCCGATCCAGAGGCGGTGCCGCAAGCAGACGTTGTGGTCGTGGCGGGCCCAGAGCTGGACAGGGCCGGCTATTGCTTTGGAGGCCATGCAGCGGCGGCAGGCCAGCCTTACGAAGTTCGGTTGGCCGGCGACGGTTCGGCCGGCGAGGTGGAGCACACGGTGATGGGCGTGCTGCTCTCGAATCTCCGGCAGTGCGTAGGCGAGGCTTGCGGCCGCAAGACCGCTGGCGGCTGCCAACGAGTCGATGCTGATCTGCGAGTATCTGCGGCCCTGTTCGTGGACAGTCGTGGAGACATGTGCGGTGAGATCCTGGATGGCCACATGGTTTCGAGCGGCGAGCCGGTGCAGGAAGGAGGACATCGTCTCGTCTTGGACCGGCGCCACTGGGCGCGGGAGCGGTCTGATCGTCGGCTGGTGCCGGATCATCAGCGTCCTGAACTGGTGCGACGGGTCGATGACTCTGCGGCGTGGTCGATGCGGACCCTGTCCATGACGGCCTGGGTGATGGCCTCTGTTTCGCTGAGGATCGCGCGGATGGCGGAGGCCCTGATCAGGTGCGACAAGCTGCCGATCATGCCGCCGGTGCGTTGGTGGAGGTACTTGGCTGCGACGACCAGCGATCCTGGTTCGTGGTGGTGCAGCCGCAGGGTGTTCTCCATCCCTGCGACGAGTTGCTTCCATTCATCGTGGACGGGAAACGGGCCGGTGTTGACCAGTGCGCACCGGCCGGCGAGTTGTTTGCCGCGGACGCCGGTGAACAGGCCCGTCCGTTCGACTTCGATTCCGGCATAGATGAAGGTTGCAGGCAGATGCTCGACCAGGTATTTCATGTGGTCGGAGTGGTCTTCGCCCGCGGTGGTCGCCATGTTGATGTTGTGTAGTTCGTCGACGATTACGATGTCGCAGCGGGCATCGATCATGACCTGGCAGACCGCGTCGGCGATGTCCGTGGCGTTGGCCCGTGAAGAGACCGGCGGCAGACCGAGGAATCGGGCGAACTCCATCGCCAGCTTCCGTGGTGAGCCCTTGGGGGGCGCGGTCACGTAAACGACCGGGATCCGGTCGGACCCCGGGAAGCGGCGTCGGGTTCGTAGTTCGTGAAGCCGGCCCAACTGCTTGATCGCGGTGGTCTTGCCGGTCGCTGCGCCGCCGGAGACGATGAGCCCGCGGCGGGCTCCGTTCTCGCGCTGGTTCATCAGTGTTAGCAGCCGGCCCTCATTGGTGATCTCCTGAATGGTGGAGGTCGTCACGACCATAAGTTCGGCGTGGTGAGCAATACGAGCCTCGTCATAGATGACCCGGTCGTCTTCCGACAGCGCAGCCCACTCATCCTCGGGCAACAACGTGAACTCGGGTTGGTCTGATTCGACGAAACGTCGCCACCCTTCCAGCGTGGTGGTGGGCTGGCGACGGTCCTCCAGTTGGCTGACCTGGTTCAGAACCGCCATTTCTCGGCCTCCCTGCGAGCGTCGAACACCGGCAGCGGGATGACCTGGGCGAGTTGCTCTGCACTGACGCTGTCTGTTTCGGGTTCCGGTTCGCCGATGTCCACTGGCTCGGGCTCGACGGCGGGCCGCGGTCCGGTTGGTTCGCTGGTCGCCCGGGTTCGGCCGGCAACCCGGCGGTCCCGTCGGGTTGCGTTGGACTCCTTCTGCGGGCCGCGTTCCGCGCGGGACAGCAGGTCATTGGCGGCCTCGGCGATCTCGGCTTCGGTCGCATCGTCGTGGCCGCGCTCAGCAAGAAGGGTTCGAGCATGGTCCCAAGCCAGTTCGCCGAACGGGGCGGGTGCGGCCTTGAGGTGCTTCCAGTCGAGGGTGATCCAGCCGCTGGCGTGGTGATTGCGGACCCAAATCCGGGTGACGTCGTAGGGGTCGTGGTGAACTTCCCACAGCCCTTTCTTGGCTGCGATCCCCGAGTGTTGCCCCCGGTAGGGGTTGAGGGCTCGGCTGTCGTAGGTGCGGTGACTGATCTTGATGCCGTAGCGGTTGATCGCCCTCCAGCAGACCGGCAGCAACTCGACATAGTCGTCGGCACTCAACGGAACCGGAACGTATCCCGCAACCTCGACCAGGGCCGCATACTGCTCGTTCGGAGTCAACGCCTTGCCCGGGGTCAGGGGGTGCCGTAGCCCACCATGGGGCCGGTTCTGCCAGACGACCACGAGCCATTCATCCAGCAGGGCCTGCAACTCGGCCATCGACCAGACAGCGTCCTGGTCGGCGTTCTCTCCGCGTCGTTCAACGTTGGGGCCGACGTAGCCGGCAACGTACTGGGCGAACAGGGTGCCCACTGAGTCGAAACTGCGTTCGACCACGCCCTTCTCCCAAGGGGACCCCTTGTGCGTGGGCTGGAAGTTTATGCCCATAGCTCGACAAGCCGACCGGAAAGTCTGCGAAATGTATGCCCTGCCGTGATCGCAGACGATCGTCTCAGGAACGATCACAGGCCGGGCTGCTGCCTGCTCCAGCCGCTCATCAAGCACTACCAGCCGACGATGCGGAAACACGGACCTGGCCATGCGCACCGCATCCGACCAGCCGGGCCGCATCGGCTCCGGGGTCAACGTCCTGGCCAGCAGGACCGCGGCGTCCACCGCCTTGGTCGTCGGCCGCAACACCGCCGCGGGAATACTCCGCGTGGCAAGATCCACCATCCAAGTCAACTCAGCCCGATCAACCACGCCGGTATCCAGCACCACCCGGACATCCAGCGGGGTGGAATCGACCTGCATCCACTCACCAGGGCGCAGCGCCGTAACCGCCCCGAACGGGCCTTCCGGGGCCTTGGCCAGCGACCGCCGCGTCTTGGCCGATCCGAACGTGTGCTTGCCCTGGGACAGCCGTGCAACGACCCGGTAGAACGTTGCCGGCGACGGCATCTCCGGCGCATCGTCCCCGTACTGCTCAACCAGGATCTGCTGGACCCGCCGCCGCAACCTGGACACGGTCCCGGTCGACCGAGTGGTCTCCCCAGCGATGGCACGCGACACTGCGGCGACGACACGGTCATCGACACGGCCGACCGCCTTGCTCGGCCTCGCGGTCCGCTGATCGACCAGACCCCAGAGCCCGTCCGTCTCGTAGGCGAGCCGAAGCCGCTTGACCTTCGCGAAACTGACCTCATGCCCCTCCCGCACCAGCTCGGCATGCTTGCGCAGTTCCCGTTGCCGCAGCGAATGCCGCGCCGGGTCATACTCCGGCCGCGGCGCCGAACCCGGTGCCGCGTCAGGCCGCCGACCAGTAAGAACTTCGATGATGTGCCCTTCCCACCAGCGAGCCAACTCCGCCGCGGCCGGAGGCAGCCCGTTCAGGACGCCAGCGGGCGGCAGGGGAGCCGGATCGCTGGCCGACACCAACTCCAGAGCCCGCATCACCTGCGGCAACGGCAGTTCGGTCTCTTCGGCGAGAACATCGCGCAACCGCACCGTCGCTGCGGAGACCGACACGACGGTGTGCAGTGAGCCGGAGAGCCGAACGGTGTCGCCCGCCTGTAAAACCCGGGGCCGCGAAACCGTCACTGCTCCTCGCCGCCCGCTTGGACCACCGACGCGGCCGACAGCGCAGACACGGCCAGGTCGGTGCTCAGGGCCTGACGCCAGAGCAGGTGGAACAACGTCGGCAGCACCGCGATCGGGTCACCGACACGACGGGCGCCCTCCATCAACCCAGCAGGCCGGGAGAAAACCCGCAGCAAATCCGCTGCCCGGCCCTGGTGCAGGCAGCGGGGATGGCGGTAGCCGGCGAGCCATCGCAGATTCGCGGCGAACACGGCATCGATTTCCCCGACGCGTCGAAACCGCCAGCCCACCGAGTCGCAGGCACGAGCAGTGGCCTCGAACGCCTCCGCATCCTCAGGATCGATCCGATCATCCGGCCGGACGTCAACCACCACGCCGGTCCCGTCGACCATCCGCACGAAATAGTCTGGGGTGTGCCAGCGCAGGCGGCCACCCTGCTGCCAACCGATCTGAAACGGTTGCGACGCCAGCCCGGTCACATCCGGATCGAAGTCGAGCAACATGACATGGTCACGCTCCAGCCACGACTCGTAGCCCACGTGGTCCGACGTCGTCGCCGACCACCACAACCCGTCGAAACTGCGCTGACCAAGATACGAGTTGAACTTCCGGACCGGTGGCGCCACCTCGAACGTCTCCATCCAGCACGCCCGCAGCAGATCCCGGCGTTCGACCCCATCGCGGTCGACGAACCGCATCTCGAAGTCTTCGGCCGGTGCAGCCCGGGAAAGCGCCAACGCCGGTTGTCCCATGTCTCACTCTCGCCACGGAGCACCCTGTACGCACTCGTACGGTGGCTCATCTTAGTGAGAAGAACAGACAGATGGCTCAACTAACACGCCCGTGGCTCAACTTCACTGAGAAACGACAACCTGGCCTGAGGTCGACAGTTGGCGGTGGCCCGCACCCCACTCGCCCCGGGTCACGGATGTTCGATAATGCACATTATGTCAACCAACCGGGGTTCAGATCGCCGGGCGGTAGAAGAACGTCCGGCGGCGGGCGATGCGCCCGGCGCGGAACTCGTACCAGTCGGCGAAGATCTCGTTCAGGGGCACACCCGCGTGGGACATGCCGTCGAAGCGGCCCCAGCAGAACCCCTGCCCGTCCACGGACACGCACCGGTCCACCTGGTGACGGCCGGCGGAGACGATGCACCGCCGGCGGTAGAAGCCGACGAACGCCTCGGCGCCCTCGATCGGCGGGCAGCCGGGCCGGTGGTACACGACGTCGTCGGTGACCATCTCGGACAGCCCCGCCCAGTCGCGTCGGTCGATGACGGTGAGCAGGTTGGCAATCAGCGCCGGCGCGTCGCCCATGCATCCATCACACGGTGCCGCACCGGGCGGGTCAACGCCCTGCCGGACGTTGTTTCGACCCGGAAACGGGACCGTAACCGGGCACGCGGGGCGCAGACTGGTGTGCGGGATGCGCCGGCCGTCGGCGTGCCGGCGCATCCGTCTGCGTTCAGACGGTGACGTCGACGTGGTTGCCGTCGTCGGCGGGCTTCGCCTGGCCGACCTCCGGGTCCGGCTGGGCGGCGGTGCGGGAGGCCGCGAACGCCATGATGAACGACCACGGGGGCACGGCGGCGGACGCGTTCGTGACGGCACCCGTCGGCGACAGGTGATAGCCGGTGGCGCCGGCGATGGCGGCGCGGTCGCCCGGGGTGAGCTTGCTCAGCACCTGCTGCGAGGCGGGCAGGCCACCCTTCGGCGGAGGTGCGGGCGCTTCCACGGCCGCGTTCGTCGCCGCGCCCGGCACCGGTTTCGGTGGTGCCGGCGGTTGGGCGGCGGCCGGCGTGCTGGCCGTCAGTTGTCTGATCTCCATAATGGCCTCCCGAAGCGTCCGTGCTCCAAGCTGATCCTCGCGTACATCACAGCATTTCCGCAGGTAAACCGGCAGCCAGGCGGTCGGCGCGGACACTTTGGGCCAAACGGACGACGCGAGTCCCAGGCGTCGCAGCGATCTCTCTAGACTCGGTGGGTGGATGCACCTGACGTCGCCGGGACGGCCGCGGCGCTGCGCGAGCACCGGCCGTCGCTCGTCGCCGCTTTCCTGGCATCGGTACCGCCGGCCAGAGCCGCGATCCTCACCCGCCTCTGGGGCGCGTTGTGGCGCGAACAGGTCCTCGACCCGCGGCGTCTCGGCGGTCCTCCCCCGCCGGTGTTCGGCCCGCCGGTCCGTTCGGTGCTCGTCGACGGCCGGGCGTTCGACGACCCGGGCGTGCTGGCCGGGGCGCTGGCGCTCGGCCCCGGGTTCCGGCGGGAGCTGGACAACAGCGTCGCGAACCTGGCCCTGGCGATGACCGCCCCGCCGAGCCCCTTCGGCGGCCTGACCGGCGCCGAGCAGTCCATCGTGGACGGTCACCCGCTGCATCCCTGCTGCCGCACCCGGATCGGCCTGTCCACGCTCGACGTGCTCGCCTACGCCCCGGAGCACCATCCGGACGTGCGGCTGCGGATCGTGGAGACGGACCCGGCGCGGTGGCGGACCGCGGGGGTGCCGGTGCCGCCGCGGTTCCCGGTCCATCCGTGGCAGCTGCCCCGCGCCCTCGCGTCGGGCCTGGTGCGCGACACCGGTGTCGACGTGCCGGCGCGGCCGCTGATGTCGCTGCGGACCCTGGACGTGGGCACGGGCCATGTGAAGACGGCGGTCGAGGTGCAGATGACCAGCGCGGTGCGGACCCTGTCGGCGGCGGCGATCCACAACGGGCCGCTGGTCTCGGACCTGCTCGCCGCCCTCGACCCCGGCATCGTGGTCCTGCGGGAGGTGTCCGCGGGGACCGTCCTCGACGACGCGGGGCGGCCGCAGCGGGCGCTGGGCGCGGTGTGGCGCGACGCCCCGCCGCCGGACGCGGACGTGCTGCCTCTGGCGCTGCTCCCCCACCGCCCGGACCTGCTGACGCCCGGGTTCTTCCGGGACCTGGTCGGGTTGCTGCTCCCGCCGCTGCTCGAGCTCCTGGAGCGGGGGGTGGGTCTTGAGGCGCACGGCCAGAACACCCTCGTCGAGGTCGCCGCGGGCCGGCCGGTGCGGGTGTACTACCGCGACCTGGGCGGCATCCACGTGCACCCGGGGCGGCTGGCCCGGGCCGGGCACGCGATGCCGCCGCTGGTCGGGGCGCTGCCGACCGGTGATGCGCGGGCGCTGCGCACGAAGGTGCTCGCGTCGGCGTTCGCGACGGTGCTGTCGAGCCTGGTGGCGGCGCTCGGCGACGAGGGGCTGTGGGGGTACGTCGCCGAGGTCGCCGGGCGGTGCGTGTCGGCGGAGGACCGCCGGGCGGTGCTCGAGGAGGACTGGCCGTTGAAGGCGACGACGGCGATGCGTCTGGCCGCGGATCCGCTGGAGGACCGGTGGTGCCCGGTCCCGAACCCGCTGCGTGAGACCTTGCGTTAGACCGTGTGTCAGACCCTGCCGAAGATGGCGGTGAGGAGGACCTCGTTGATGTCGAACGCGGTCTTCGACGTGTAGAGGGTGCCGCCGGAGGCGCGGGAGATCTCCTGCAGCGACGCGAAGTCGGCGTCGTTGCCGTAGCCGACGGTGACGATCGGGACCTTCTTGTCGCTGCCGGCGTTGGCCTGGAGCTTCTCGCGGAGCTGGTCGAGGTTCAGCCCGCCGGTGGAGTCGTCGTTCCTGCCGTCGGTCATGAGCACGACGAGGTTCGTGGCGCCGGGCTGGTAGGTGTCGGCGACGGCCTGCTGGGCGGCGGCCGCGGTGTCGTAGAGGCCGGTGTCGCCGGCCGCGGTGAGCTTGTCGATGGCGGCGGTCATCTGGTCGCGGCGGGGTTTGCCGGCGACCGGGTCGCCGACGCGGCCGATCGGGACGAGCTGCTTGTAGTCGGTGGTGCCGTTCTGCCTGGTGGAGAACACCCACAGGCCGGCGTCGACGTCGCCGGCGAAGAGCTGCACTGCGCTGCGGGCGGCGTCCTTGGCCAGCTGCATGCGGGTCTTGCCGGTGCCGGGGACCTGTTCGTTCATGGATCCGGAGACGTCGAGGACGAGCAGGACGTTGGTGGGGCGGGTCAGGGCGGTCCAGGTGTCCATCGACTGTTTCACCGACTCGGGCAGCAGGACGGCCCGCGGGACGGTCTTGATCCGGGCGGCGAACGTCGAGCCGGCCAGGGCGGGGCCCGCGGCGCGGTTCGGGTCGCGGAACCCGGCGTCCTGGAAGACCTTGCGGCCGTCGGGGCCGCGGGCGTACGCGAGGAAGGCTTTCGCGGTGTCCTGTTTGTCCTTCGACGACCAGGGCGCCTCGAGGATGAGGTAGGGGTTGTCGGCGTCGGCGCTGCCGTTGGAGGGGTAGACGGCGACGAGCGGGGTGTGCGGGTTGGCCTTGTTGTAGGTGAGGACGTCCTGCTCGAGGGCGGGGAACGCGGAGACGTACCGCAGGGCGGTACCGTCGCGGTCGGCCTTGGACAGCCCGTCGAGCAGCTGGGCGGTGGTGTCGGTGTAGACGGCGCGTTCGGACTTGAGCTTGGCGAGGGTGGCCTGCTCGTCGGCGGTGACCTCGCCGTCGTCGTTGCCGTCGAGGATCGCCATGAGGGCGAGCAGCCCGGCGGTGGACTGCAGCGGGTCGGTCATGCCGAACTTGAACGCGCCCCACTCGGGTTTGTGGTACGTGGCCCAGCCCTGCGGGTCCGCCGCCACCTTGTTGATCATGTCTTGCCAGGAGATCTCGCCGTCGGGCCAGCCGAGGGCCTCGGCCATCGGCTGGGGCATGGCGAGGATCGACGGGGTCCGGGCGAGGCTGGGCTGCAGGTCGGGCATCATCCGCTCGGCGATCGGGGCGGTGGAGGCCCGCCGGACCCAGGCGGTGGAGTCGGGGACCCACACGTCGGGCGGGGTGCCGGTCTTCGCGTCCCATTCGGTGCCGAGGGCCTGGGCCATGACGGCGGTGTCGCGGGCGGTGACGGCGACGTGCGCGCACTGCCCGGCGACGGCCGGGCGGGTCGCGGACCACTTGGTGGCGAGGTCTTCCAGGAGGGTCGCGGTGGCCGGGGAGGCGGCGACGGCCGCGGTGACGGAGCCGGTGCACGTGGTCGTCGCCAGCCGGTCGTAGGCGAACCAGCCGCCGCCGGCGACGAGCGCCACGGCGAGCCCGGCGACGATCCACGGTGTCCATCGAAAGCGGTCCTGAGCTGGGCTGCGGCGGTGTGACCGCACATCTGCCCGGTCGGCCGGGTGGGCCATGGGTGTGCCTCCGGGGGTGGGAAGTCGGCATAGTGTAGGCCCTGGTCGTCCGGGGTCGGCCCGGCCCCGGACTACGCTTTCGCAGGTGACGACGCGACCGATCCGGCTGCTGGGCGACCCGGTGCTCCGCTCCCCCGCCGCGCCGGTGACCGCCTTCGATGCCGAGCTGCGGGCGCTGGTCCGGGACCTGTTCGACACCCTCGACGCGCAGCCGGGCCGGGCCGGGGTCGCGGCGCCGCAGATCGGGGTGTCCGCGCGGGTCTTCGTCTACGGCACCAACGCCGGCCGCGGGCACATCGTGAATCCGCAGGTCACGGCCAGTTCCGGAACCCAGGTCGGTGACGAGGGCTGCCTGTCCATCCCCGGTCTGGCGTTTCCCGCGGTACGGCCGGCAGCGGTGACCGTCGAGGGCTTCGACGAGCACGGCGACCCGATCACCGTGGCCGGGACGGGGTTCCTCGCCCGGGCGCTGCGCCACGAGTGCGACCACCTGGACGGGGTGCTGTACATCGACACGCTCACCGGCGACGCCCGCCGGCAGGCGCTGCGGGCGGTCAGGGCCGGGTTTCGCCCAGGGTCGTGAACCGGGGCGGGTCGAGGCGCAGGAAGCCGTGGTGGGCGACCTCCCAGCCGTAGGCGCCGGTGTTGGCGAACAGCAGCACGTCCCCGGCCCGCAGCCGCCGCACGGGCTCGTCACGGGCGAGGACGTCGCGGGGGTTGCACTGCTCCCCCGCGACGGTGACGTGCGCGCCGGTCACCTCGGGCCGCGGCCACGGGTAGGGCCAGGCGTCGACGGGCACGATCGTGAAGGGGTGGCTGTACCCCCACGACGCCGGCAGCCGGAAGTGGTGGGTGCCGCCTTTCACGACCGCGAACCAGGTGCCGTGGCTGGCCTTGACGTCGATGACCTCGGCCGCGTACCAGCCGGCGGGCGCGGCCACGAACCGGCCCGGCTCCACGACGAGCGTGACCCCCGCCGGGACCTCGACGTCACGCAGCTCGGACAGGTCGAAGGCGCGCCGGCCGGTGACGTCGACGCCGAATCCGCCGCCGGCGTTGACGACGGGCCCGATGCCGCGGTCCCGCGCCCAGGCGAGGCAGTCGCGCAGGAACGCGGCATGGGCGTTCGCGTCGAGGTTGTTCGACACCGCGTGCAGGTGCACGCCGCGCACGTCGTGGTGCCGGGCGAGCTCGAGCGCTTCGCCGAGGTCGTCCTCGGCGAGCCCGAACTGCGTCGCCTCCCCGGACATGCGGTGCGAGCCGGGCAGGGCCGGATGGGCGCGGTTGACCCGCAGGCAGATCGCGGCGCGGCCGGGGATGCGGCGCAGCTCGTGGAGGCTCTCGACGTTGATGACGGCCCCGGCCTCGACGGCCCGGTGCAGCAGCGCGTCGGGTTTCGCGGGCCCGCTGAGGATCAGGTCCGCGCCGGTGGCCGCGGCGGCTTCGAGCTCACCGGCGGAGGCGACCTCGATCGCGTCGGCCGCGGCGGCCGCGGCGGCGAGGATGTCCGGGTGGCCGTTGGCTTTCATGGCGTACGCGATGAGGGTCCCCGGCGGCAGGGCCTCACGCAGTGCGTGGATGCGGTCGCGGATGACGCCGGGGTCGTAGACGTACGCGGGTAGCGGCCCGGCGAGAGCGGCCTCGATCACACGTGGGTTGGGTGACACCGCACTCCGTTCGGCTCCGCTCGGGCGGGCGCAGTAGGCTCACGCCGATGCGCCTCATCGACGTCCGCGACCCGATCGCGTTGTGGCAGTACGCGGAACGGTATCTCGGCGTCGGGACCCGCACGTACAGCCCCTACGCCGCGGACCTGGACATCGCCGACGCGTACCATCCGCAGCACGGCACGGCGACGTTCGACCTCCCGACGTTCCGGGTCCCGTCGCCGCTGGGCGCCTACCGCCCGGCCGCCACCGGCTCGCCCCTCTCGGCCCTGTACTTCGACGGTGACACGCTGCTGCTGCCGGTGCACCCGAACACCCTCGACAGCCCCGACCTCGCGGGCCGCGCCGCGCTGGCGGCGCTCGAGCCGGGCCCGCCGCTGACCGCCGTGCCGTCGGCGAACGCCCGCACCGTCTTCGTCACCGCCCACGACGGCCGCCCGGTGACCCCGCACTTCGTGAAGCTGCACTACCCGCGCCGCCTGTCGCGGTTCACCCGCCGCCTGCGCCGCCCGGTGATCGAGCTGCAGCTGTGGGTGTCCGACGAGCTGCGCCGGGCCGGCACTCCCGTCCTGCCGGAGATCGGCGGCGGCTGGTTCGACCCGGGCCTGGGCGACGAGGCGTGGGGCTTCCTGGTCCGCACCGCCCTGCTCGACGGCGCCCCGAGGTTCACGGTGCCGTTGTTCGCCCTGTACGGCGCCGACCTGCACGCCCCCGCCGACCCGACCCTGCTGGAGCAGCTGGTCGACGCGTTCGGCGAGCCGCCCGAGCAGTTCGTGGCGCAGCGGATCGTCGCCCCGATGGTCCGCATGTGGTCGCAGACGGCCCGCCGCACCGGCTGCCCCCTGGAGACCCACGGCCAGAACACCCTTTTCGCGTTCGACCTGCAGCAACGCCGGACCGCGATCCTGTACCGCGACTGCGCCATCTACGTCGACAGCGCCCTGCGCGCCAAGGCGGGCCTGCCACCCGGCCTCCCCCCGGCGAACGTCATCCCCCGCGACGTCCCCCTGGCCGCGGACGAGGTGTTCTCGCTGACGTACGACAGCTTCATGGGCCACCACGCCCTGTCCTACGTGGCGGCGCTGGCGCAGTCCCGCTGGTCGGTGCCCCCGTCGGCGCTGCACGCCACCGCGAGGGCGGCGTTCACGGCGCCGGACCTGCTGCCGGGGACGGTCTTCTACTACGACAACGTCCTGTACGACAACGGCGACTGGAAGCTGGTCGACACCGGCGAACACCCCGACTGGCGCTGACGCCGGCACGCCGCCGCGGATCGTCCGGCCACCGCTGCGGGACAATCCCGCGGAGAGGCCCTAACGACCGCGCCGTCTCCCGCACACCGCCACCAGCCCTGGATCCGTCCGCCGGGGTTTGCTGGTTCCTTGTCGCCCATCCAGCTCGGGCGGGGCACGAACCGGGCCGGCTACGGCCGATGCGGTGCGGCAACCCCGGCCAGATCCGCGGGCGCGACGCGTCCGGCTCGGCACCGGGGTCCGCAGCGGAGGCGGCGGGGCGCGTTAGGGTCGTACCGGTGATCGTCGTGCACGGCCTGGTGCTGCCGGACGGAACCCTCGCCTGCTGGGCCGAGTCCCCGGACGCCGCCCTGCACCCACCCACCACCACGCCCTCACACGCGTCGCCGGCTCCCGAGCCGCTGCCGGCCGCAACCCCGAGCGCAAACCCAGCGCCACCCGCGACGGCCCCAGCCGCCAACACCCCACCGGCCGCCGCGCCGACGGCCGCGCCTCCAACTGCCGCGCTCCCATCCTCGGTGCCCCTGGCCGCCGAAGCGCCGCTCGCAGCCGCCGGGGAGCCCTCGCCGCTGTCTCCGGCCGCCGCGCCCGGCACCGACCGCGGCCATCACGGCACCGACCCGGCGAACGCCACCCCGTCCACGCCGCCACAGGACATGTCCGTCACCGGCCCGGCGGAGGGCACCCCGTCCACGCCGTCCACGCCGCCACCAGACGCGTCCGTTCTGGGCCTGGCGGAGGGCACGGCGCCGTCCGAGGGTCCGGCCGTGCACCCGTTCGCGGTTCTCCCGCCGCTGCCCGGCACCGTCGCGACCGCCGATCTCCTCCTCCCGTCGACTCCGCACCACCCGGCCCCGTCCCCGGAGCTGGCGGCGCATCTGCCGTCGCGGCGCCGCGCGGCCGCGCGCCGTCACACCGTGTGGACTGTCCCGATCGTCGTCCTTTCCCCGGGCAGCGACCCGGATCTGCTGCTGTCGACCGTCTCCGACGTCGCCCCGGGCGCGTCGATCGGCGCCCTCACCGACCTGGTCGTCTTCGCCACGGACCTGGCCGACCGCGGCCGGTTCCTGCCCGCCCTGACCACCGAGCCGGCCCCGGGCGGCGGCCGGGGCCCGGCGGCGAGGTGGCGCCCGGCCCTGTGGGGCGCCGACGCGGCCACGTTCGACGCCCTGTGCCGTGCGATGCCCGGCGTGGCCGCCGCGGCCACGGACCCGGCCCGGCACCGGTTCCGCCTCCCGGCGGACCGTCCCGCGTGGTCGCCCGGGGACGCGGCCCGAGCCGCCCTGGACACGGCCGTCGACCACCTCGTCCGGGCCCGGCTGCGCGGCGGGCCACTGCTCGGCGACGGGGAGGCCCGCCACGACACCGCCGTCCGCGCCTGGCTCGCCGCCCTCACGACCCCCGACGCCCGCCTGCGCACCGCCACCGCCACCGCCGCCACCAACGGCGCGGAGGCGGTGGGTCCGGGCCGGGGCGGTTTCGCGGCGCAGGCCCGCGCGGAGGCCCGGGCGATCGCGGCGGCCGCCGCCCGTGGCCTGCCGGTCCCGAAACCCGCCGCGGAACCAGAACCGGAACCGGCACCTGAGCCGGTGGCGGGAGCGGGGGCGGTCATGGCGGACGGGCCCGAGGTCGCCCGGCTGCGGGAGCTCCTCGAGCGGTGGTCGGACAGCGGCCGCCCCGCACCGGTGCGGACCTGCTTCCGGCTGTCCTACGTCGAGGCCGGCGACGATGACGACGGTCTCGCCCCGGACCCGGCCGGTGACGACGGTGCCGCTGGGCGGCCGGGTCCGCCGGGCCGGTTCGACGACGACGGCGGGTCGTGGCTGGTCGAGTTCCTGCTGCAGCCCGCGGCCGAGCCGGGGCTGCTCGTGCCGGCCCGGGACGTGTGGCACGACGGGGCGTCGCCGCTGTTCAAGTGGGTCGACTATCCGCAGGATGTGCTGCTGGAGGATCTGGGCCGGGCGAGCCGGCTGTGGCCGGATCTCGATGAGGCGCTGTGGGGGCCGCGGCCGGTGTCGCTGCGGCTGGACACGATCGGCGCGCACCGGTTTCTGACGTTCGCGTCGCTGCTGCACGACGCCGGGTTCGGGGTGCTGCTGCCGGCGCAGTGGCAGCGGCGGCAGGAGCTGGGGCTGACGCTGTCGGTGCGGACGCGGCAGCCGGCGGCGCCGGTGCTGCGGGACACGACGACGAACCGGGCCGCGATCGTAGGGTTCCGGTGGGGTCTCGCGATCGGCGACGAGTTCCTGTCCGAGGCCGACCTGGCGGAGCTGGCCCGGGCGAAGGTGCCCCTGGTGCGGCTGCGCGGCCGCTGGGTGCACCTGGACCGGGAGCGGCTGCGGGCGGGGCTGGCGTTCCTGCGCCGCGGCGGACGCGGGGAGATGACCGCGGGTGAGGCGATGCGCCTGACCCGCCTGGTCCCGGACTCGGACCTGCCGCTGCCGGTGACCGGCGTCGACGGGGAGGGCTGGCTCGCGGACCTGCTCACCGGCCGGGCCCCGGAACGTCTCGAGCTTCTCGACCCGCCGCCGGGCCTGACCGCGCAGCTGCGCCCGTATCAGCGGCGGGGCGTGTCGTGGCTGGCGTTCCTCGACGCGGTCGGTGTCGGGGCGCTCCTCGCCGACGACATGGGCCTGGGCAAGACGGTGCAGGTCCTCGCCCTGGAGGCGCATCTGCGGGCGCAGGGGCCGAGGCCGCCGACGCTGATCGTGTGCCCGCTGTCGGTGCTGGGCAACTGGCGGCGGGAGATCGAGCGGTTCACGCCGCACCTGACGGTCCGGGTCCACCACGGCGCCGCCCGGCGCGCCGGCAGCGGCCCGGACGGGGCCGACCTGGTCCTGACCACGTATCAGGTCGCGACCCGCGACGCCGACACTCTCGCCGCGGTCGCGTGGGACCGGGTCGTGCTCGACGAGGCCCAGCACGTGAAGAACGCGGCCGGGGTGACGGCCCGGGCGGTGCGGCGGTTCCCGGCCCGGCACCGGGTGGCGCTGACCGGGACGCCGGTGGAGAACCGGCTCACGGAGCTGTGGTCGATCGCGGACTTCCTCAACCCGGGCCTGCTCGGCGAGGCGTCGCTGTTCCGCGCCCGGTACTCCGTTCCGGTCGAGCGGTGGGGCGACGAGGACGCGGCCCGGCGGCTGCGGCGGGTGACGCGGCCGTTCCTGCTGCGGCGGGTCAAGACGGACCGGGCGGTGATCGCGGACCTGCCGGAGAAGTTCGAGCGCCGCCAGTGGTGCAACCTGACCCTGGAGCAGGCGACGCTCTACAAGGCGGTCGTCGACGAGCTGTTCGTGAAGTTGCGGGAGGGCCGGGCCGGGTCGCAGCGCAAGGGCCTGGTGCTGTCGGCGATGACGAAACTCAAGCAGGTGTGCAACCACCCGGCGCATCTGATGGGCGACGGGACGCCGCTGCCGGGCCGCTCGGGGAAGCTCGCCCGGCTGGAGGAGATCCTGGCCGCGGCGACCCAGGCCGGGGACCGGGCACTGGTGTTCACGCAGTTCGCGAAGTTCGGGCAGCTCCTCGCCCCGCATCTGGCGCAGCGGCTGGGCACGGGGGTGGAGTTCCTGCATGGCGGTACACCACAAGGATCCCGCGACCGGATGGTGGAACGGTTCCAGTCCGGGCCGGGCCCGGGGGTGCTGCTGGTGTCGCTGAAGGCGGGCGGGACCGGCCTGAACCTGACCGCGGCGAACCATGTCGTGCACGTGGACCGGTGGTGGAACCCGGCCACGGAGGCGCAGGCGACGGACCGGGCGTTCCGCATCGGGCAGCGCCGCGACGTTCAGGTCCACACGTTCGTGTGTATCGGCACGATCGAGGAGCGGGTCGAGGAGATCATGGCGAGCAAGCGGGACCTGGCCGGGGTCGCGGTCGGCTCCGGCGAGGGCTGGCTCACCGGCCTGTCGACGAACGACCTGCTCGACCTCATGTCCCTGGCGCCGGAGGCGGTTGCGGATGTCTGACACGAGCTGGTCCCACCAGTTCCTGACCATGCTCGAATCCTTGCGGATGGGTACGACATTTTCGGCCGGGCGACGCTACGCCCGCGCCGGGCAGGTACGCTCCGTGACGATTTCGACGAGTATCGTGACGGCGCTGGTCGTCGACGAGGACGGTGAGACGTACCGGGCCCGTATCGGCGTGCAGGCGTACTCCGCCGCCGACTGGGCCCGCATCGAACGGGCCCTGGCCGGGGAGGCGATCCACGCCGCGAAACTCCTCGCCGGGCACCTGCCGGACAATCTCGAGCGGCTCCTGGCCGGGTTCGGGCTGTCGCTGTTCCCGCAGTCACTGTCCGAGATCGTCCTGGACTGCTCGTGCCCCGGCTGGCAGAAGCCGTGCCGGCACCTGACCGCCGCCTGTTACGTCCTGGCCGGGGAGTTCGACGCCGACCCGTTCGCGATCCTCGCCTGGCGGGGCCGCGGCCGCGACGAGCTCCTCGAGGCGCTGCGCGGGCACCGGGTCTCCGCCCTGGCCCACATCGCCGGCCGCCAGCAGGCCCCGCCGGATGACCAACCCCGCAGCGGTACCTTCTGGGAAGCCGGCCCGCGCCTCACCCCGCCCGAGCCGGCCGTCCCGGGCGCGCTGCGCCGCGGCGACGCGATCCTCGAGCAGCTCGACGCGCTGCCGCTAACCGTCGGCCGGTTCGACGTCACCGACGTGCTGCGTGCCGCCTATCACACCGCCACCCGCGCCGAGCCGGGGTTGCCGGACCGCCGCCGCGGCCGGTAGCGTGATTCACAGCTGCGAGTAATCGCCGCGGTCAGGGCCGAGAGGCGCTGCGACGGACCCATGAGCGTCCGCCACGCTCGGCCACACCTGACTTCCCTTGACCACAAGGGCGCCTCCTGTCACCGGGAGGTGACCTCAGGTATGTCCGAAACCCAGCACCCCTACCTGCAGCAGCGCGGCGGCATCGACTTCGCCGTCGCCGACCTGTCCCTCGCCGAAGCCGGCCGCACCCAGATCCGGCTCGCCGAGCACGAGATGCCGGGCCTGATGGCCACCCGCGCCGAGTACGCCGCCGCCCAGCCGCTGCGCGGCGCCCGCATCGCCGGCAGCCTGCACATGACCGTGCAGACCGCGGTGCTCATCGAGACCCTCGTCGCGCTCGGCGCCGACGTCCGGTGGGTGTCGTGCAACATCTTCTCCACCCAGGACGAGGCCGCCGCCGCGGTCGTCGTCGGCGCCACCGGCACCCCCGACGCCCCCGCCGGCACACCCGTGTTCGCGTGGAAGGGCGAGACGCTGCAGGAGTACTGGTGGTGCACCGACCAGCTCTTCCAGTTCACCGGCGACGGCGGCGAGATCGTCGGCCCGAACATGATCGTCGACGACGGCGGCGACGCGACCCTGCTGGTGCACAAGGGCGCCGAGTTCGAGACCCGCGGCGCGGTGCCGGCGGCGACCGAAGGCGACGACCACGAGTACACCATCATCCTCGACACCCTCCGGGCGAGCCTCGCAGCCGACCCGCAGCGGTTCACCCGCATCGCGGCCGCCGTGCGGGGCGTCACCGAGGAGACCACCAACGGCGTCAAGCGCCTCTACAAGCTCGCCGACGCCGGTGAGCTGCTCTTCCCGGCGATCAACGTCAACGACTCGGTCACGAAGTCGAAGTTCGACAACACGTACGGCATCCGCCACTCGCTCCTCGACGGGCTCAACCGGGCCACGGACGTGATGCTGGCCGGGAAGCTCGCCGTCGTCTGCGGCTACGGCGACGTCGGCAAGGGCGCCGCGGAGGCTTTGCGCGGCCAGGGCGCCCGGGTCGTCGTCACCGAGATCGACCCGATCTGCGCCCTGCAGGCGGCGATGCACGGCCTGCCCGTCGTCCGCCTCGACGACGTCATCGACACCGCCGACGTGATCATCACCGCGACCGGGAACAAGGGCATCATCACCGCCGCCCAGCTCGCCCGCCTCAAGCACAACGCGATCGTCGGCAACGTCGGGCACTTCGACAACGAGATCGACATGGCCGGCCTCGCCCAGCTGCCCGGCATCGTCAAGCGCGAGATCAAGCCCCAGGTCCACGAGTGGGTCCGCACCGACGGCCGTTCGATCATCGTGCTGTCCGAGGGGCGCCTGCTCAACCTCGGCAACGCCACCGGCCACCCGAGCTTCGTCATGTCGAACTCGTTCACGAACCAGACGATCGCGCAGATCGAGCTGTTCACGAAGCCCGGTGCGTACGAGCGGCAGGTCTACCGCCTGCCGAAGCACCTCGACGAGAAGGTCGCCGCCCTGCACCTGGACGCGCTGGGGGTGCGGCTGACGGAGCTGACGAAGGAGCAGGCCGAGTACATCGGCGTCGACGTCACCGGCCCCTACAAGCCGGAGCATTACCGCTACTGACAATGCACGCCGGGGTTGTGGTCGCTTCGGCACCGCAGCCCCGGCACCCCGCCGCCCCCGCGCCGCCGGCTACCCGGCCTGCTCGAGGGCGGCGACGGTCACCGCTCCTGCCATGCCGGCTACCGGAGGGAGCCCGCCGGACACCGAGCTCCTGCTCGGGGAGGCGCCGCCGGGGCAGGCCATCGTGCCTCGGATCGCGTCTCCCCGCGTGGGCCTGCGGCTTGATTCCGCTTGACGATGCCGGGCAGCGGGGCAGAGGCTCGGCCCGACCTCTCCGACCCCGCTATGGGCGCACGATCCCCGTGATCGTGCGCCCATAGCGGGGTCGGGCGCTGATGGGTGCACGACCCCCGCGGCCCGGGACCAGGCAGCCGCCGCCCCGGCCGCTCGTCACCGCCAGCTCGCAAACCGTGAAGATGCCGCATGACCGGTGCCGGTACGGCCGCGCCCGTCCTGCACGTCCACCAGGTCGGCGTGGTCGGCGGCATGACCGACCCGCTGCGGTCCACCGCCGGGCTGCCCGCGCGACCGGGGCATGCACGCCGACCCGCAGCTACGCGCCCGTGACTCGCCGGTGCGGCCCGTCCCACGGCCCGTCCCACGGCCCGTGCCGCGACCCGCAGCGGTTCAAATCCGGTGAGCCGGCCGCATCGAGGACCGATGAATCGGCCACGCGAGCGTCGTCTCATCAGCGACGATCCCGGATGACGAAAGGCGGCAACCACCCATGGCCATCATGCTGTACTCGGCGTCGATGTCCCTCGACGGCTTCATCGCCGGCCCAGGCGGCGACATGAGCTGGCTCACCCCGCATATCGCCCCGAACCCTCTGGTCGACGACCTCATCCCCCGCATCGGCGCCCTGATCGTCGGCAACCGCACCTTCGGCGGCGACGATCCCCACCGCGGCACCGAAGGCGCCGGGAAGCCGTTCGGCGGTGGCTGGGACGGCCCGCAATACGTCGTCACGCACCACCCCCGCCCGGACGGCGACGGCATCACGTTCGTCCCCGACGTCGAGACCGCGGTGCGTGAGGCGAAGGCCGCCGCCGGAGACGGGTACGTCAACATCCTCGGCGCCGACATCGCCCGCCAGTGCCTGGCCCTCGGTGAGCTCGACGAGATCCTGGCGATCACCGTCCCGGTCCTGCTCGGCGCCGGCACCCGGCTCTTCGCCGCCGTCGGTACGCCCCCGGTCCAGTTGGAGCAGGTCCGCGTCACCCACACCGAGCAGGCGATCAACACCTGGATGCGGATTATCAAATAACGGCAATCCGGTAATCGTAATTCGGTAATTCCGGCTCGGTCACTGTCCGTGGCCGAGACGACGGCGGGACCGGCCGGCGCGACTGGGCTCGCCGAACCCGGCGACACAGTATTACCGCCTCCCGGACAGGCCCAGGAACCCGGTCGAACCGACCCCCGCCGCCATTCCCGCCGTGTATCGCCGTCGCCCGGACTGCGTACCCGGCAGCCGCCCGGGCGACGGTCCGGGGCGGCTGCGGTCACCCCGCCGGGCGGGCCTCCGACGGTCGCATGGAAGCTGCATCATCACTGTCCGTCGAACCATGAACGCCCTGCCGCGGGACCCCGCGGCAGGGGGCAAAGGTGCCCAAACCGGTGGCCCGCTCCGCCCCGGCAGCGTAGAACTCCGGAGTGTTCAAGATCCTGCGCCGGCCGTACGCGGTGGCCCTGGCCGCCACGAACCTCCTCGTCCGCCTCGCCGGCGGCGCCGTCGCGCTCGCGCTGGTCCTGTTCGCCGAGGGGACCCGCGGCTCGTTCACCGCGGCCGGGCTCCTCGCCGGATCATTCGCCGTCGGTACCGCCGCCGGCGCCCCCGTCACCGGCCGGCTCGTCGACCGCCTCGGCGCCACCCGGGTCCTGCTCGCCACCGCCGCCGTCCACGCCGCCGCGCTCCTGGCCGTCGCCGCGCTGCCGGCCATCCCCCTGCCCGCCGCGGCCGCCCTCGCCGTCATCGCCGGTGCGGCCCGACCACCGGTCGGTGCCTGGATGCGCGGCATCTGGGCGGCGATCCTGGACAACGACCGCGACCGCCAGGCCTCGTACCGCTTCGAAAGCGCCCTCCTCGAGGTCGGCTTCATCGCCGGCCCCCTGATCGCCGGCCTCGTCGCCGCCCTCGGCCGCCCCGCGCTGGGCCTGGTCCTCACCGCCGTCACCGCGGCCGCCGCGTCGACGGTCTTCGCGCTGCTCCCCCCGTCCCGAGCCGCCGACCCCCGCTACACCGTCACCGGCCGTCGCAGCGCAGCCGCCCTCCGCACCACCGCCGACCCCCGCCACGCCGCCACCGACCCCCGCAGCACAGCTGCCCTCCGCACCACCACCGGCCGCAGCAGCACCACCGGCCGGGTCGCCGAAGCCGGCCGGGCCGGAAGGGCCGAGCGCCAGCCGCCCCGCCCAGCCACCGAAGCAACAGCCACACCGGCACCCGGACCCGACACCACCACGACCCGCCCCAGCCCGAGCCACGACGCACCCAGGCCACCCGCCCACCAGCACGACACCGGCGACGAGGCCGGCGAAGGCCGTGACAACCAGTCGACGCAGCGTGACATGCTCGGCGCCCTACGCTCCCCGGCCATCCGCACACTCGTCGTATCCAGAACAGCACTCGGAGTAACCCTCGGTGCGCTGCAGGTCACCGCAGCCGGCTACGCCACCGCCCACGGCCGCCCCGGATTCGCCGGCATCCTCCTCGGCGCCCTCGCCGTCGGCAGCCTGGCCGGCAGCGTCGCCCTCCGGCTGCGCCCCACCGCCCTCGCCGCCGTCATGTGCGCCGTCCTCGTCCCGCTGTTCGCCCCGGCCGGCCTGTGGTGGCTCGCGATCCTCTTCGCGATCGCCGGGGCACCGGTGGCGCCGCTCAACGCCGTCGCGTACGAGATCACCGAACGCGCCGCCCCGCCCGGCACCGCCACCGAGGCCCGCATGTGGACCAGCACCGCGACGATGGCCGGCACCGCCCTCGGCACCGCCATCGCCGGCGCGGCCGTCGAGCAGTGGTCACCCCGAGCCGCGCTGCTCACCGCCCTGACCGGCGCGATCCTGGCCCTCACCGCCGACGCGACCACCCGGACCAGCGCATCACCCAAAAAAGAACAAGCCGATCCAGCACCAGTCGATCCAGCACCAGTCGATCCAGCACCGGCCGGCGCGGCACCGCACGACGCCGGATCGGCGACACGCCCGCAACCGGCCGCACACCCGTAGACGGCGGACACCTGTCATCGGCGGACACCCGTGGACGGGGTGGCCGCCGATGCGACCAGGAGCGGCGCCCGCAACCCGCGGCCGCGAGCCACGCCAGCCCCACCGCCGATCAGTGACGCTGCCACACCTCGGCATCAGCGGTCCACCGCAACGTCGTCACCGCCTGCAACACAAGCCCACCCGCCAACGCCGGCGTCACATACAGCTCATCAGCCAGCGACCGAATAATGTGCAGCCCCCGCCCATGCTCATCGAGCACCGGATCGACGTCACCCGCTCGAGCCGCGGGCAGCACAGCGGCCGAGCCGGCAGCCGGACCCGCGGAAGGCACCACCGGCAGCGACAACCGCGACGGGTCCACCACCGCCCCCGCATTGATCACATGGATGACGCACCGCTCAGCCGCCACCTCGATCGTGATCTCGTAATCGTCGATCTGCAACGCATGCTCGATGACGTTCGCGCACGCCTCGGTCAGGATCAGGCTGATGTCGTCACGGCACGACGGCTCCACACCCAGCGTGTGCAGGGCCTGGTCCAGCAGCCGCCGCACCACCGGCACCGTCGCGGCGTCCCGGGGCAGGTGCAGCGCCAGCCGTAACGCGATCGACACACGACCCCCTCGCGAGGACAACCAGGCCATCAGTACCCGTCACGGTACCCGCAACCCCCACCCGGTTATGTTTGCCGACCAGCAAACATCACGAGCCACCCCGGGTAGGTGAGGGACGGACCCACCAGCCGGGGAAGCGAAACCACGTGCGCCGAACCGTGTGGATCCTCGCCCTGGCCGCCGGCTACGTAGACGGCCTGACCCTGCTGTACCTCGGCGGCGTCTTCGCCAGCGTCGCCACCGGCAACCTCCTGCTCACCGGCATCACCGCCGCCACCGACCCCCACCACCTCACCGGCACCGCCACCCGCGCCGCCCTCGCCGTCGCCGTCTACGCCACCACCGTCGCCGCCGCCAGAAACCAGCCCCCCGGCCGCTGCCTCGTCGCCGAACTCGCCGCCCTGTGCACCCTCACCGGCGGCTGGGTCGCCACCCACCACGACCCCCACGGCCCCGCCCAACTCCCCCTGCTCACCCTCGCCGCCATCGCCATGGCCCTGCACGCCGCCGCCCACCGCGAAGCCGACACCCCCACCGGCTACCTCACCGGCCCCCTCGTCCGAGCCGCCAAAGGCCGCCTCCGCGACGCCGCCCCCCTCGCCGCCATGCCCGCCGGCGCAGCAGCCGCCGCCGTCCTGCTCGACCACACCCCCTGGCTCGGGCCGCTGCCCGCCGTCGCCCTCGTCGCCACCGCCGTCGTCATCCAGGCCATCCCACCCCGGCGCCCCACCAGCCGCACCCGCACCACCCAGCAGCCACAGCCCGCCCACACCCCGTAAACAGCCACCACACCCCGTACAGTGGCAGCAATGGGGATGGTGCACACCGTCGGACTCGTCCTGCATCCACGCCGCGACTCCAAACCGGCCATCGACGCCGTCATCGACTGGGCCCGCAGCCGCGACACCACCGTCCTCGGCCTGCCCGACGAAGTCGGCCGCATCGACTGCTCCGCCGTGTCCGTCACCCCCGACGAACTCGTCGGCCGCGCCTCCCTCGTCGTCAGCCTCGGCGGCGACGGCACCATGCTGCGCAGCATGCGCCTGCTGTCCGGCAAACCCACCCCCGTCCTCGGCGTCAACCTCGGCCGCCTCGGCTTCCTCGCCGAAGTCTCCGTCGAAGAACTCCCCGAAGCCCTCTCCGCCATCGACGCCCACAAGTTCACCGTCGAACCCCGCATGGCCGTGCGGACCACCCTGCCCGACGGCACCGACGTCACCGCCTTCAACGACATCGCCCTCGTCCGCACCCCCGGACACGGCCTCGCCGCCGTCGCCATCTCCATGCAGGGCTACCCGTTCGTCCGCTACGCCGCCGACGCCCTCATCGTCGCCACATCCACCGGCTCCACCGCCTACAGCTTCTCCGCCGGCGGACCCATCGTCTCCCCGACCGTCGAAGGCATCCTCGTCGTCCCCGCCGCCGCCCACTCCGCGTTCAACCGCGCCCTCGTCCTGTCGCCCAACGAAGACCTCGACCTCGAACTGCTGCCCTCCAGCGGCCGCCTCGCCGTCGAAGTCGACGGCGAACTCCTCGGCGAACTCAACCCCGGCGACACCCTCACCGTCTCCGCCGCCCCCGCCGCCGCGAAGGTGGTGCGCCTCGGCTACACCACCTTCTACGAACGCGCCCGCCGCAAACTCCAGGTCAACGGCAGCCTCGAGGTCGAACTCCCCTAGGAATGCGACCGGGACGGCAACCCCGCCACCCCGACGATCGCCTCATCGGCGTAACACCACACCCACTCCTCGCCAGGCTCGAACGACTGCACCATCGGATGCCCCGACGACCGGAAATGCGCCGTCGCATGCTTCGCCGGCGACGAATCACAACACCCCACATGCCCGCACGTCAGGCACAACCGCAGATGCACCCAACGCCCGCCCACCGCCAGGCAGTCCTCACACCCGTCCGCCGACGGCTCCACCGGCGGCGACGCCACCATCTCCACATGCGCGCAACCACTCTGCATCGCACCACCGTAGCCCGCACCACATTCGTCGCGACGCCCAACGCGTGGTTGGATTGACCGCATGGCCAAGCCAGCGATCTTGACCGTCGACGACGACCCCGCCGTCTCCCGCGCCGTCGCCCGCGACCTGCGCCGCCAATACGGCGAGGACTACCGCATCGTGCGCGCCGACAGCGGCCGCGAAGCGCTCGACACCCTCAAAGAACTCAAGCTCCGCGGCGAACAGGTCGCCGTCCTGCTGGCCGACTACCGCATGCCCGAAATGAACGGCCTGCAGTTCCTCGAGGCCGCCATGGACCTCTTCCCCCGCGCCCGCCGCGTCCTGCTCACCGCCTACGCCGACACCGACGCCGCCATCCAGGCCATCAACATCGTCGACCTCGACCACTACCTCCTCAAACCCTGGCACCCACCAGAGGAGAAGCTCTACCCCGTCATCGACGCCATGCTCGACGCCTGGAAAGCCGCCCCCGACCGCCCCAGCGCCGACGTCAAGATCATCGGCCACCGGTGGAGCGCCCCGAGCTTCAAAGTCCGCGACTTCCTCGCCCGCAACATGATCAGCTACCGGTGGTACACCACCGACGACACCGAAGGCCAACGGCTCCTCACCGCCGCCGGCCTCACCCCCGACGACCTCCCCCTCGTCATCACCACCGAAGGCAAAACCCTCGTCAACCCCACCGAAGCCGAACTCGCCACCCACGTCGGCCTCACCACCACCCCCGCCGGCGACTTCTACGACCTCATCGTCGTCGGCGGCGGCCCCGCCGGCCTCGGCGCCGCCGTCTACGGCGCCAGCGAAGGCCTCCGCACCGTCCTGCTCGAAGAACGCGCCACCGGCGGCCAAGCCGGCCAATCCAGCCGCATCGAAAACTACCTCGGCTTCCCCGACGGCGTCTCCGGCGCCCAGCTCACCGACCGCGCCCGCCGCCAAGCCGTCAAATTCGGCGCCGAACTCCTCACCGCCTGCCGCGTCACCCGCCTCGAAACCCACGGCAACACCCGCATCCTGCACTTCGAAGACGGCACCACCATCGCCTCCCACGCCGTCATCCTCGCCACCGGCGTCTCCTACCGCCGCCTCACCGCCCCCGGCCTCGCCGACCTCCACGGCCGCGGCGTCTACTACGGCAGCGCCGCCACCGAAGCCCCCTCCTGCACCGACCAGGACGTCTACATCGTCGGCGGCGCCAACAGCGCAGGCCAGGCCGCCATGTTCTTCTCCCGCTACGCCAAACGCGTCCACCTCGTCATCCGCGCCGCCAACCTCAACGCCTCCATGTCCCAATACCTCATCGACCAGATCAACGCCGTCGACCACATCCAGGTCCACCCCTGCACCGAAGTCGCCGCCGCCCACGGCGACGAACACCTCGAACGCCTCGAACTGCGCCCCGTCGACGGCGGCCCCGGCCACACCGTCGACGCCTCCTGGCTGTTCATCTTCATCGGCGCCGAACCCCGCACCGACTGGCTCGACGGCACCATCCAGCGCGACCACCGCGGCTTCGTCCTCACCGGACCCGACCTCCTCACCGGCGACGAACCCCCACCCGGCTGGCTCCTGCCCCGCGACCCCTACCACCTCGAATCCAGCATCCCCGGCGTCTTCGCCGCCGGAGACGTCCGCGCCGACTCCGTCAAACGCGTCGCCTCCGCCGTCGGCGAAGGCGCCATGGCCGTCTCGCTCGTCCACCGGTACCTCCTGGAGTCCCAATGACCGCCAACGGCCGCCGCCTCACCGCCGACGAACTGCGCACCCTCTTCCTCTTCGAAGCCCTCGACGACGACCAGCTCGACTGGCTCGCCACCCGCGGCTGGGCCGTCACCCACCCCACCGGCGCCACCATCTACCGCGAAGGCGAACCCGCCACCTGCTTCGTCGTCCTGCTCTCCGGCACCGTCTCCCTCAGCCGCAACATCCGCGGCGACGACGTCGAGCTCTCCCGCACCGACCACATCGGCGTCTACGGCGGCGCCACCCAGGCCTACCTCGGCGACCAGGTCCCCCAGCTCTACAACAACACCATGCACGCCATCGCCGACGCCGAGGTCTACGAACTGCCCGCCGCCGAATTCGGCCCCGTCGTCCGCCACTGGTTCCCCATGGCCATGCACCTGCTCGAAGGCCTCTTCTTCGGCATGCGCAACAGCAACAACGCCGTCGCCGAACGCGAACGCCTCCTCGCCCTCGGCTCCCTGTCCGCCGGCCTCACCCACGAGCTCAACAACCCCGCCGCCGCCGCCGTACGCGCCACCGCCGTCCTGCGCGACAAAGTCGCCGGCATGCGCCACAAGCTCGCCATGATCGCCGACGGCCGCCTCGACGGCGAACGCCTCCACGGCCTCGTCGAACTCCAGGAAACCGCCGTCAAGAAGGCCCAGAACACCCCCAAGCGCTCCGCCCTGGAGATCTCCGACGCCGAGGACGCCATCGGCGACTGGCTCGACGACCACCACGTCCCCGGCGCCTGGGACCTCGCCCCCACCCTCGTCGCCGGCGGCGTCGACGTGCCCTGGCTCGACGACGTCGCCTCCTGCATCGGCGACATCGACCTCGAACCCGCCGTGCGCTGGCTCGCCTACACCATCGAGACCGAACTGCTCATGGGCGAGATCGACGACGCCGTCGGCCGCATCTCCGGCCTCGTCTCCGCCGCCAAGCAGTACTCCCAGCTCGACCGCGGCCCCTTCCAGGTCGTCGACGTCCACGACCTGCTCGACGCCACCCTCATCATGCTCAACGCCAAGATCCCGGCCGGCATCCGCGTCGTGACGAACTACGACCGGACCCTGCCGCACATCCCCGCGTACGCCGCCGAGCTCAACCAGGTCTGGACGAACCTGATCGACAACGGCGTCTCCGCGATGGACGGCTCCGGGACGCTGACCATCACCACGAGCCTCGACCCGACCGGGGACTGCCTCAACGTCGACATCGCCGACACCGGCACCGGCATCCCGCCCGAGGTCCGCCCCCGCATCTTCGAGCCGTTCTTCACCACGAAGCCCGTCGGCGAGGGCACCGGCCTCGGCCTCGACATCTCCTACCGCATCGTGGTCAAGAAGCACCACGGCGACATCCGGGTCACCTCCGAGGCGGGCGACACCCACTTCACCGTCGTGCTCCCCCTGCGCGAGACCGCCTGATCTTCTGCAAGCAGGTCGGCGCGTAGCGCCGATCCTTTCAGGTTCTTGCGTGCCGTCAGGCACGCTGGCTAAGGCGTCCTAGGATGCTAGGAATAATCCAGGCCTACCCGGCAATAAACGTTGTAGGAACCCCACAACGACAGAGGCCTAGGATGCGAGACAGCCGCATTGGTGTACTCGGCAGTAATCAAGCAGGGTGTAGATCGTCGCGGGACATAGCGGGGAAATCAGGAGGCTCAACCGGTGTTCAGTCGTATCGCCATCGTCAACCGCGGAGAGGCCGCCATGCGGCTCATCCACGCCGTGCGTGACCTGTCCGCGGAAACGGGCACACGGATCGAGACGGTCGCCCTCTACACCGACGTCGACCGCACCGCGACCTTCGTCCGCGAGGCCGACCTCGCCTACCCCCTCGGCCCCGCCGCCGCCCGCCCCTACCTCAACCACGCCCTGCTCGAACGCGCCCTGCGCGACACCGAAGCCGACGCCGCCTGGGTCGGCTGGGGCTTCGTCGCCGAAGACCCCGCCTTCGCCGAGCTCTGCGACCGCATCGGCGTCACCTTCATCGGCCCCAGCGCCGACGCCATGCGCAAACTCGGCGACAAGATCGGCGCCAAGCTCATCGCCGAAGAGGTCGGCGTCCCCGTCGCCCCCTGGAGCCGCGGCGAGGTCGCCACCCTCGACGACGCCCTGCGCGCCGGCGAGCAGATCGGCTACCCCCTCATGCTCAAGGCCACCGCCGGCGGCGGCGGCCGCGGCATCCGCAAGGTCGAAAGCGGCGACGAGCTCGCCGACGCCTACGAGCGCACCAGCGCCGAGGCCCTGCGCGCGTTCGGCTCCGGCGTCGTCTTCCTCGAACGCCTCGTCACCGGCGCCCGCCACGTCGAAGTCCAGGTCATCGCCGACGGCCAGGGCACCGCCTGGGCCCTCGGCGTGCGCGACTGCTCCGTCCAGCGCCGCAACCAGAAGATCATCGAGGAGTCCGCGTCGCCGGTCCTCGGCCCCGAACAGACCGCCGAGCTCAAGGGCGCCGCCGAACGCCTCGCCCTCGCCGTCGGCTACCGCGGCGCCGGCACCGTCGAGTTCCTCTACCACCCCGTCGACAAGATCTTCGCGTTCCTCGAGGTCAACACCCGCCTGCAGGTCGAACACCCGATCACCGAGATCACCACCGGCACCGACCTCGTCAAACTGCAGATCCACGTCGCCTCCGGCGGCAAGCTCGACGGCGAGCGCCCCGCCGAGCTCGGCCACGCCGTCGAGGCCCGCCTCAACGCCGAGGACCCCGACCGCGACTTCGCCCCCGCCCCCGGCCGCATCTCCCGCCTCGTCCTGCCCGCCGGCCCCGGCATCCGCGTCGACAGCGGCGTCGGCGAGGGCGACAGCATCCCGTCGGACTTCGACTCCATGATCGCCAAGATCATCGCCTACGGCCGGGACCGCGACGAAGCCCTCGGCCGCCTCCGCCGCGCCATGGCCGAGACCACCGTCATCATCGACGGCGGCGCCACCAACAAGAGCTTCGTCATCGACCTGCTCAACCAGCCCGAAGTCATCGACGCCACCGCCGACACCGGCTGGATCGACCGCGTCCGCGCCGAAGGCCGCCTCGTCAACCACCGCCACTCCGCCATCGCCCTGGCCGCCGCCGCCATCGAGGCCTACCAGGACGAGGAGCGGATCTCCCGCGGCCGGCTCCTCACCACCGCCCACGGCGGCCGCCCCCAGGTCCAGCACGAATCCGGCCGCCCCCTCGACCTCAAACTCCGCGGCGTCGGCTACCGCGTCGCCGTCGCCCGCGTCGGCCCCACCCGCTACCGCGTCGGCATCGCCGCCGGCGGCGACCCCCACCCCGCCGACGTCGAAATCGAACGCTTCGACACCCACCGCGGCCAGATCACCGTCAACGGCCGCCGCTTCCGCCTCGTCTCCGCCACCCACGGCCCCATCCACCTCGTCGAGGTCGACGGCGTCACCCACCGCATCAGCCGCGACGAAGGCGGCGTCGTGCGCTCACCCGCACCCGCCCTCGTCGTCGCCACCCCCCTCGCCGTCGGCGACGAGGTCGAAGCCGGCGCCCCCATCCTCGTGCTCGAGAGCATGAAGATGGAGACCGCCCTGCGCGCCCCCTTCCGCGCCCGCGTCCGCGAACTGCCCGTCACCGTCGGCAGCCAGGTCGAGACCGGCGCCCCCCTCATGCGCCTCGAACCCCTCGCCGACGACGCCGACGACACGGCCACCGACAGCCCCGCCGCCGAAGCCGTCGACATCGACCTGCCCCCCGAGGACACCGCCACCACCGCCGCCGAACGCGTCGAACGCGGCCTGCAGGACCTCCGCGCCCTCCTGCTCGGCTTCGACACCGACCCCCACGACCGCGGCCGCACCCTCACCCACTACCTCACCGCCCGCGCCGAAGCCGGCGACCGGCCCCTGCCCGGCGAGGTCGAGCTCATCACCGTCTTCGCCGACCTCGCCGAACTCACCCGCAACACCCCCGGCGGCGAACTCGGCGGCGAACCCAACAGCGCCGTGCACTCCCCCCGCGAGTACTTCCACCGCTACCTCGGCAGCCTCGACGTCGACCGCGCCGGCGTCCCCGCCGCGTTCCAGGCCCGCCTCACCAAGGTCCTCGCCCACTACGGCGTCGACACCCTCGACCGCACTGCCGAGCTCGAGGCCGCCGTCTTCCGCATCTTCCTCGCCCAGCAGCGCACCGCCACCGACGTCGCCGTCGTCTCCGAACTGCTCCGCCAGTGGCTCGCCGGCCCCCAGCCCGCCGAAGCCCTCGCCGAGCGCGCCGGCCTCACCCTCGAACACCTCATCGAGGCCACCCAGGTCCGCTTCCCGGCCGTCTCCGACCTCGCCCGCGGCATCGTCTTCCGCTGGTTCGCCCAGCCCCTCCTGCGCCGCAACCGCGCCGAGGTCTACGTCAACGTCCGCTCCGACCTGCGCTACCTCGACCGCAACCCCGACGCCCCCGACCGCGCCGAGCGCATCCAGAGCATGGTCGCCTCCGCCGAACCCCTCGTCCGGCTCATCGGCCAGCGCATCGGCCGCCCCGGCCGCGACCACGCCCCCCTCCTCGAGGTCCTCACCCGCCGCTACTACGGCAACCGCGGCCTGTCGAACGTCACCAGCCTCGACACCACCGGCGGCCGGTTCGTCACCGCCGAGCACACCGGCCGCACCGGCACCCACACCCGCGTCGTCACCACCGCCGTCGACATCGGCACCCTCCCCGCCGCCCTCGACACCGTCGCCGCCCTCGCCGGCGACGCCCCCGGCCTCGTCGCCGACCTCTACGTCGCCTGGGAGGACCAGCCCGACGCCACCACCATCGGCGACAACCTCGCCGGACTGCTCACCCAGCACCCCCAGCCACACGGCGTACGGCGCATCACCATCACCGTCGCCGGCACCACCGGCGCCGTCATGCACCACCACTTCACGTTCCGCCCCGACGGCGGCACCTTCGCCGAGGACCGCCTCATCCGCGGCCTGCACCCCCAGATCGCCAACCGCCTCCAGCTCTACCGGCTCCGCGAGTTCGACCTCACCCGGCTGCCCTCCGCCGACGAGGAGATCTACCTGTTCAAAGCCGTCGCCAAGACCAACCCCGCCGACGAGCGCCTCATCGCCATGGGCCAGGTCCGCGACCTCACCCCGCTGCGCGAAGCCGACGGCCGCCTCGTCGCCCTCCCCGCGCTGGAGGACATCACCACCGGCTGCCTCGACGCGATCCGCAACATCCAGGCCCAGCGGCCCCAGAACAAGCGGTTCGACACCAACCGGATCATGATGTACGTCTGGCCCGCCACCGAGCTCACCCAGGACGAGATCGAAACCCTCGTCCAGCGGCTCCTGCCCACCACCGCCGGAGCCGGACTCGAAGAGGTCCAGTTCCTCGCCCGCCAGCGCAACGCCGCCGGCGAACTGTCCGAGGTCGCCGTCCGCATCACCCTCGACCCCGGCCACGGCGCCAGCCTCTCCGTCGACAAACCGTCCACGGAACCGCTCCAGCCCCTCGACGACTACCGGCAGAAGGTCCTCCGCGCCGCCCGCCGCGGCAACGTGTACCCCTACGAGCTCACCGGCCTCCTCGCCGGCCCCGGCGGCACGTTCACCGAGCACGACCTCGACACCGCCGGCGTCCTCGTCCCCGTCCAGCGCCCCAAGGGCCGCAACAGCGCCGCCATCATCGCCGGCGTCGTCACCACCCCGACCCCCCGCCACCCCGAAGGCGTCACCCGCGTCGTCCTGCTCGGCGACCCCACCAAGGCCCTCGGCGCCCTCTCCGAACCCGAGTGCAGCCGCGTCATCGCCGCCCTCGACCTCGCCGAACGCCTCCAGGCCCCGCTCGAGTGGTTCGCCCTGTCCGCCGGCGCCCGCATCTCCATGTCCTCCGGCACCGAGAACATGGACTGGGTCGCCGCCGCGCTCAAGCGGATCGTCACCTTCACCCAGGCCGGCGGCGAGATCAACATCGTCGTCACCGGCATCAACGTCGGCGCCCAGCCCTACTGGAACGCCGAGGCGACCATGCTCATGCACACCAAGGGCATCCTCGTCATGACCCCCGACTCGGCCATGGTCCTCACCGGCAAGCAGGCCCTGGACTTCTCCGGCGGCGTCTCCGCCGAGGACAACTACGGCATCGGCGGCTACGACCGCATCATGGGCCCCAACGGCCAGGCCCAGTACTGGGCCCCGACCCTCGCCGGCGCCCGCGACGTCCTCATGGCCCACTACGACCACACCTACATCGTCCCCGGCGAGCCCGGCCCGCGCCGCGCCCCCACCTCCGACCCCGCCGACCGGGACGTCTCCCCGTTCCCGCACGCCGTCGCCGGCAGCGACTTCACCACCGTCGGGCAGATCTTCTCCGCCGCCCACAACCCCGACCGCAAGAAGGCCTTCGACATCCGCACCGTCATGCGGGCCGTCACCGACCAGGACCACCCGGCCCTGGAGCGCTGGGCCGGCATGGCCGACGCCGACACCGCCGTCGTCCAGGACGCCCGCCTCGGCGGCTGGCCCGTCTGCCTCGTCGGCATCGAGTCCCGCTCCGTGCCCCGCACCGGCTTCCCGCCCACCGACGGCCCCGACACCTACACCGCCGGCACCCTCTTCCCCCGCTCGTCGAAGAAGGTCGCCCGCGCGATCAACGCCGCCTCCGGCAACCGGCCCCTGGTCGTCCTCGCGAACCTGTCCGGCTTCGACGGGTCACCCGAGTCGATGCGGAAGCTCCAGCTCGAGTACGGCGCCGAAATCGGCCGCGCCATCGTCAACTTCGACGGCCCGATCGTCTTCTGCGTCATCTCCCGCTACCACGGCGGCGCCTTCGTCGTCTTCTCCAAGGCCCTCAACCCCAACATGACCGTCCTCGCCCTCGAGGGCTCCTTCGCCTCCGTCCTCGGCGGCGCCCCCGCCGCCGCCGTCGTCTTCGCCGGCGACGTCTCCAACCGCACCAGCAACGACCCCCGCGTCACCGGCCTGCAGGCCCAGGTCGCCGCGGCCACCGGCGCCGAACGCGCCGCGCTCAACGCCCGCCTCGCCGAGGTCCAGGCCACCGTCCGCGCCGAACACCTCGGCGCCGTCGCCGCCGAGTTCGACCGCGTCCACAGCATCCAGCGGGCCGTCGAGGTCGGCTCGGTCGACGCCATCATCAGCGCCGCGGAGCTGCGCCCCCGCATCATCGAGGCCATCGAGCACGGCCTCAAACGCTGACCGACGCGAACGCAGGGCCGTCCCGGCACCGGGGCGGCCCTGCGTTTTTGCGTTGAACGGGCAGCCGAATCCCCATACCGTGGCCCCTCGTGCCGCCCGCCTTCATCCCCGGCCTCCAGCTGTGCCGCGCCTTCTACGAGCACGGCGTCCGCCCACTCCTCGGCGGCATCCCGCACGCCGCCGCCCGCATCGGCCCCGGCTCCGAGGTCCTCGGCCTCGACACCGAGCGCTCCACCGACCACGACTGGGGCCCGCGACTCCAGCTCTTCGTCGACCTCGGACGCGTCGACGCCGCCGACCTCGCCACCACCCTCAGCGCCCGGCTCCCCAAGGACATCCACGGCTGGCCCACCAGCTTCGAACCGCCCGGCGAACGGGTCCGCGTCATGACCCCCACCACCGGACCCGTCCACCACCGCGTCGACATCACCGACGTCGCCACCTGGTCCCGCCAGCACCTCGGCGCCGACGCCCGCCACCCCCTCACCGACGCCGGCTGGCTCGCCACCCCCACCCAACTGCTCGCCGAGGCGACCGCCGGCGCCGTCTACCACGACGACACCGGCCAGCTCACCGCCCTGCGCGCCAACCTCGCCTGGTACCCCGAGCACCTGTGGAGGCGCCTCCTGGCCGCCCAGTGGACCCGCATCGCCCAGGAGGAGGCCTTCGTCGGGCGCACCGCCGAGCAGGGCGACGACCTCGGCAGCCGGATCGTCGCCGCCCGCCTGGCTCGTGACGTCATGCGCCTGTGTCTGCTGCTGGCCCGCCGCTACCCGCCGTACAGCAAATGGCTCGGCACCGCCTTCCACGCCCTCGACGGCATCGCCCCCATCGCCGCCGCCCTGGCCCGGGCCGTCGACGCGCGGGAGGCCGGGCCGCGGCAGGACGCCCTCTGCGACGCCTACGAGCTCGCCGGCGCCTGGCAGAACCGCCTCGCCCTGGCGCCCGAGGTCGAGGCGACCCGCCGCCTCTACTACGACCGCCCGTACCCCGTCATCGCCGCCGACCGGTTCGCCGAGGCCCTCGCCGGCCCGCGGATCGGCGCGATCGACCAGTACGTCGACTGCACCGACGTCCTCGGGCGGCCGCAGCTGACCAGAGACCTGGCGGCAGCGGTGGACCCTGCCGCGTAGCGGCCAAGAAATGGCGTGGCTTCAGCCACGCTCGCCATGGCATCCTAGGACGCTAGGATGAGGCGGTGCCGGGTCAGTAGCGGCCGAGCCAGGCGGTCGGGGCCATCACGATGCGCGGGTTCGCCGCGGGGTCGAGCCAGCGCAGCACCGCCAGCAGGTCGCCCTGGGGCAGGCTCACGCAGCCGAGCGTGCTGTTGCCGTTGGACTGGTGCAGGAAGATGCCGCTGCCGCGCCCCGGGGTCGCCGGCATGTTGTACCGGATCACCGCGAAGTACGTGTACTGCGGGCTCGTCTGCCACAGCGCCTCGCTCGGCCCGCCCGGGTTCGGGCCGTGGCTGAACGTGTTGTAGCCGGGCGAGTCGCTGTTCTCGTTCCACCAGTCGTCGGCGACGAGCTGGTGGTAGGCGTACCGCACGCCGGGGTTCGCGGCGATGCCGTACATGGTCGCGTCGACGGCGAAGACGCCCGCCGGGGTCGTGCGGTCGCCCTCGCGCTTGCCGTCGCTGAACCCCTTGCCGCCGAGGCGGGCCGGGACCGGGCCGAACGTGGAGCGCCAGGCGCCGCCGGACTTCGTGTACGCCTGCAGGGTCGCCGTCGTGGCCGACGGGCTCTGCGACTGCACGATGACGACCTGGGTGGTGTTCGCGGGCAGCGTCCGCAGCCGCGCGGCGTCGTTGGCCGGGTCGTCCTCGCGGCCGCGGGTGCGGGCGGGGCCGGCGGTGGTCGGGTGCGCCGCGGCCGTGGTGGGTGCCGGGGCGCCCGTCGTGCCCGGGGCACCGGCGGGCGGCGGCACGGCGGTCGGCGGGGCCGCCGACTCCGCGACGGCGGGGGCCGCACCGGCGGACGCGGGGCGGCCGGGCTGCGGGGTGGCCAGGCCGGACGCGGGCGCGGCGACCTCGCCCGCGGCGGTGCCACAGCCCGCCGTCAGCAGCAGCGGCAGGCACATCGCGAGGATGACCCGCGCGCGGCGTCGGAGCTGGCGAACCGGCACGACCATAGTATCTACCGCATGGGCGCAAGGTTCCGGACAAATCCGGCGACACGCCGCGGCGGGCGATGGCTGGCTGCGGCCTGCCTCGTGGCCGTCGCCGCCGGATGCTCCGCCCCGCCCGACGCCGCCCCGGCCTCCGCCGCGGCGCCGAGCGCGACGGTCGCGGTGTCGCCCAGCACGGGCGGTACACCCGCGAAATCCGCGGCACCGGAGGACTTCGTCGAACCGCTTCCGGCCGCGCTGCGCCAGGCGATGACCGGGGTCTCCTGGCGGCCCGGGTGCCCCGTCGGCCTCGACGACCTGCGGCTCGTACATGTGTCCTATGTGGACTTCGACGGGCATCCGCAGGCCGGGCAGATCGTCGTGCACAAGGCCGTCGCCGACGCGGCCCTGCGCGTGTTCCAGCGGCTGCGGGCCAACGGGTTCCCGATCCGCAGCATGAACCTCATCGACCGGTACGGCGGATCCGACGACGAGTCCATGGCGGCCGACAACACCTCGGGCTTCAACTGCCGCAACGTGCCCGGCACCAGCCACTGGTCCAACCACGCCTACGGCCGCGCGATCGACGTCAACACCGTCGAGAACCCGTACCTGCCGAAGGGCAAGATCATGCCGCCCGCCGGGAAGGCGTTCCTGGACCGGGGCAACGTGCGGCCGGGCATGATCGTGGCCGGGGACGCGACCGTGCAGGCGTTCCGGGCCGAGGGGTTCGCCTGGGGCGGCGCCTGGCGCTCCGGCACCGACTACCAGCACTTCGAGAAGGCCTGAGCCGCGCCGCAAATCCGTTTCACGTCACATTGCGGCGCGCGCTGATCACCCGCACCATACTGTCGGCATGGAACAGCGGATGGGCGTGTTCCGGCTGTTGATCGCCGGCATGCTGGTGCTGATCGTCGGCGGCGTCGCGACCACCGCGTGGGCGCTGCGCCGGGCCGAGACGCGCCCCGAGCCCGGCACCGAGACCACCGCGGGCGCGTCCGCCCCGCCGTCGCCGTCCGCCTCGCCCGCCCCGCCGCCGTTCACCGGCTGGTCCGACCCGGCACTGGTCGGCCTGCCGCAGGGCACCAAGGTCCCGGGCCTGCTGACCTTCCGCGGCAACCCGACCCGCACCTACTACGGCCAGGGGCCGGTGCCCCGCACGACCCCGGCCCAGCGCTGGCAGTTCCCCAAGAGCGGCGGCCTGTGCGCGATGTCGTCGGACAAGGGCGAGACCCGCGAGTGGTGCGGCACCGGCTGGACCGGCCAGCCCGCCGTGTTCGAGCGCGACGGCCGGACCTGGGTGGTGTTCGGCGCCTACGACCGCAGCATCCACTTCCTCGACGCGGCCACCGGCGAGCGCATCCTGCCCGACTTCAAGACCGGCGACATCATCAAGGGCAGCGTCACCGTCGACCCCGACGGCTACCCGCTGGTCTACTCCGGCTCCCGCGACGGCTTCTACCGGGTCATCGCCACCGACCGCGGCACGCCGACCGAGCTGTGGAAGCTCGCCGCCGACGCGGTGAAGCCGACGCTGTGGAACGACGACTGGGACGGCGCCGGGCTCATCATCGACGACTACCTGCTCGAGGGCGGGGAGAACAGCCAGTTCCACGTCGTGAAGCTCAACCGCGGGTACGGCCCCGACGGCAAGGTGACCGTCGCGCCGCAGCTCGTGTGGCACACGCCCGGCTGGGACGAGCAGGAGCTCAAGGACGCCGGCGACAACAACGTGTCCATCGAGAACTCCGTGGCCGTCTACCGCGACACGGTGTACTTCGCCAACTCCGGCGGCCTCGTGCAGGGCTGGGACCTGTCCGGGCTGAAGACGGGCCGGGAGCCGACCCGCACCTTCCGCTTCTGGACCGGCGACGACACCGACGCGTCGATCGTCGTGGACGCCGACGGGTTCCTCTACGTCGGCTCGGAGTACGAGAAGGGCAATGCCCGCAGCAAGGAGATCGGGCAGATGCTCAAGCTCGACCCGGGCAAGCCCGCCGACCCGGTCGTCTGGGCGGTCAAGGACACCGAGAAGCGCCCCGGCGGCATCTGGGGCACGCCCGCGCTCTACCGCGACATCGCGATCTACGACACGGCCGGCGGCGACGTGCTCGGCCTGGACCGGGCCACCGGCGCGGTGCGGTGGCGGATCCACCTGCCCGGCGGGGAGACCTGGCAGTCGCCCGTGGTCGTGGACGATACGCTGTTCATCGGCGACTGCACCGGCGTCATGCACGCCTACGACGTGTCCGGCACGCACGCGGAGCCCAAGCCCCTGTGGGAGTCCAAGATCGGCGGGTGTATCGAGTCGACGCCCGCGGTCTGGAAGGGTTCACTGTATTTCGGCACCCGGGCGGGAGCGGTGCACGCCCTGGCGGCCGGGTAGCGCACAATGTATTGCGCAATTGTTACGGGCCGCGACTGGTCACGGTGAACGGCACGCCATACGTTGCCCGACACACCAATCAGCCGAAAGGACCCGAGCAATGCGCAGAGGGATCCTGTCCCTGCTGGCCGCCGGCGCCCTGGCCGTGAGCGGGACGGCCGCCTGCACCGCCAACGTGTCCGGCAGCGGCGGGAAGGCCGACAGGCCGCGCATCGGGGTCATCCTGCCCGACAGCAAGTCCTCGGCTCGGTGGGAGACCGCCGACCGCAAGTACCTGGCCGCCGCGTTCAAGGCCGCCGGCGTCGACTACGAGATCCAGAACGCGCAGAACGACAAGAGCGCCTTCACCACCCTGGCCGAGCAGATGATGACCCAGGGCGTCGACGTGCTCATGATCGTGAACCTGGACTCCGGCACCGGCAAGGCCGTGCTGGACAAGGCTCGCAACGCTGGCGTGGCCACGATCGACTACGACCGGATGACGCTGGGCGGGTCGGCGCGGTACTACGTGTCGTTCGACAACACCGCCGTCGGCACCCTGCAGGGCCAGGGGCTCGTCCGCTGCCTCGAGGAGGCCAAGGCCACCCGCCCGGTCATCGCCGAGCTCAACGGCTCCCAGACCGACAACAACTCGACGCTGTTCAAGGACGGCTACGACGCCGTCCTCGCGCCGAAGTTTGCCTCGGGCGAATACCTCAAGGGCCCCGACCAGTGGATCGAGGAGTGGGACAACACCCGCGCCGGGACCACGTTCGAGCAGATGATGACCGCCCAGCCGAACATCGGCGGGGTCATCGCGGCCAACGACGGCGTGGCCAACGCCGCCATCAACGTGCTCAAGAAGCAGGGCCTCAACGGCCACATCCCGGTCACCGGGCAGGACGCCACCGCGCAGGGGCTGCAGAACATCCTCAACGGCGACCAGTGCATGACGGTCTACAAGGACGTGCGCCGGGAGGCGGCGGCGGCCGCGAAGCTGGCGATCGCGCTGGCCAAGGGTGAGACGGGTGTCACCACGACGAAGGTGTACGACCGGGTCGGCAAGCGTGACGTCGACGCGATCCTGCTCGAGCCCAAGGCGATCACCAGGGACAACGTCCGGGACGTGATCGACGACGGCTACGTGCCGGCGGCGGACGTGTGTACGCCGGACTTCGCCGCGAAATGCGCGGCAGCGGGTATCAAGTAAGGTACCGGTCTCACCTGGGGAGCACCGTTTTAGGGAGCACTGTGGCCGAAACACCCCTGCTGGAGATCCGGGGGCTCAGCAAGAGCTTCGGACCCGTCCAGGTGCTGCGTGACGTGGATTTCCAGGTGTACGCCGGGCAGGTCACCGCCCTCGTCGGTGACAACGGCGCCGGCAAGTCGACGCTGGTCAAGTGCGTCGGCGGGATCTACTCGATCGACGCCGGGGAGTACCTGTACGAGGGCCGCCCGGTCTCGGTGCACGGCCCCCGTGACGCCGCCGCGCTCGGGGTCGAGATCGTGTACCAGGACCTGGCCCTGTGCGACAACCTCGACATCGTGCAGAACATGTTCCTCGGCCGGGAGATCCGCCGCGGCCTCGTGCTGGACGACATCACCATGGAGCAGCGGGCCGCCGAGACGCTCGCGAGCCTGTCGGTGCGCACGGTGGCGTCGGTCCGCCAGCCGGTGTCCAGCCTCTCCGGCGGGCAGCGCCAGACGGTCGCCATCGCCAAGGCCGTGCTGTGGAACAACCGGATCGTCATCCTCGACGAGCCCAACGCGGCCCTCGGCGTGGCGCAGACCGCCCAGGTCCTCGAGCTCGTGCGCCGGCTGGCCGACAACGGCCTCGCGGTCGTGCTCATCTCGCACAACATGAACGACGTGTTCGCGGTCGCCGACCGGATCGCGGCGCTCTACCTGGGGCAGATGGCGGCCCAGGTCCGGGCCACCGACGTCACCCACTCCCAGGTCGTCGAGCTCATCACCACCGGCCGCAGCGGCGAGCTGGGCCTGCGCGGGCAAGGAGCGACGGTATGAGCGTGTCGATGCTCGACGCCCAGGAGCGCTCCGGCGAGCACCCGTCGTCCGGGCTCGGCGCCTACACCCGCGACTACCTCGCGCGGGTGCGGGGCGGGAACATGGGTGCGCTGCCGGCGGTGCTCGGGCTGCTGACGCTCGTCGTGGCCTTCTCCGTGGCCCGGCCCGAGTTCGTGACCGCCGGGAACCTCGCGAACCTGCTGCACCAGGGCGCCGCGGTCACCGTCATCGCGATGGGGCTCGTCTTCGTGCTCCTGCTGGGCGAGATCGACCTGTCCGCCGGGTTCGCCTCCGGGGTGTGCGCCTCGGTGCTCGCGGTGCTGCTCACGAACTTCGGGCTGCCGTGGTACGTCGCGGTGCTCGGCGCGATCGCGACCGGCGCGGCGATCGGGCTGGTGATCGGGCTGCTCGTGGCCAAGCTGGGCATCCCGTCGTTCGTGGTGACCCTGGCCGCGTTCCTGGCCTTCCAGGGCGCCGTGCTGCTGCTCATGAAGGGCGGCACGATCGTCGCCGTCGACGACCCGACGATCAAGAAGATCAACTTCGACGGGCGGTTCACGCCGCTGCAGGGCTGGGTGCTCTACGGCGTCACCATCGCGGGGACGCTCGCGCTGCACCTCTGGCGGCGGTACAGCCGCGTCCGTCACGGGCTCGCCGCCGACCCCCGCTCGGTGATCGCGCTGCGGGTCATGACCGTGGCCGTCCTGCTCGGCGCCGCGGTGTGGACGCTGAACCTGGAGCGCTCGAAGAACGACGCCATCTCCCAGCGGGGCGTGCCGATGGTGGTGGCGATCCTGGGGCTGCTGCTGTGGCTGTGCACGTTCGTGCTGAACCGCACCGCGTTCGGCCGGCACGTGTACGCCGTCGGCGGCAACCGGGAGGCGTCGCGGCGGGCCGGCATCCACGTCGACGCGATCCGCATCGCCGTGTTCGTGATCTGCTCGACGATGGCCGCCGTCGGCGGGATCGTGGCCGCGTCCCGCGACGCCTCGGTCAACCCGAACACCGGCGGCAGCAACGTGCTGCTCTACGCCGTCGGCGCCGCGGTCATCGGCGGCACGAGCCTCTTCGGCGGCAAGGGGCGGGTGCTCAACGCGGTGCTCGGCGGGGCGGTCGTGGCGGTCATCGAGAACGGGATGGGCCTCATGGAGTTCAGCCCCGGCACGAAGTACGTCGTCACCGGTGTCGTGCTGCTGCTCGCCGCCGGCATCGACGCGGTCACCCGCCGGCGTGCGGCCGCGGCGGGACTGCGCTGACCGGGCGCCGTCAATCGGCCACTAGTCTGCATATCGCGACCCCGACCGAAGAAAGCCGAGCATGCGCGTTGGCCCCAGCCAGGAGGAGATCCGGCGGAGCAACCTCGGAGCGCTCCTGCGCTCCGTGCACCTCCACGGCGCGATGTCCCGCGCCGACCTCACGGCGAGCCTGGGCCTCAACCGCAGCACGATCGGCGCACTGACCGCGGACCTCGCGGCCGCGGGTCTCGTCAGTGAAGGGGTACCGCGGGAGCAGCGCGGCCGGGCCGGCCGCCCGTCGCTCGTGGTGCGGCCGGAGTCCGAGAAGGTGTACGTCTTCGCCTTCGCCGTCGAGGTCGACCGCATCGTCGCCGCCCGCGTCGGCCTCGGCGGCTCCGTCCTGGACCGCTTCGAGGCCGCCCGCCCGCGCGGCGAGCACGACGCCGCCACGGCCGTCGCCCCCATCGCCGACTTCGTGCGCAAGATGCGGCTCACCGCCCCGGCCGGCGCCCGGCTCATCGGCAGCGGCGCGGCGGTCTCGGCCATGGTGCGCCGCGACGACGGTTTCGTCCGGCTCGGCCCGCAGCTCGGCTGGGCCGACCAGCCCCTCGGCGAGGCCCTGCGCGACCTGGTCGGCGACGGCCGCGCGGTCGCCGTGCGCAACAACGCCGACCTGGCCGCCCTGGCCGAGCACACCCGCGGCGCGGCGGCGGGCTGCGACAACCTCGTGTACCTCTACGGCGACGCGGGCATCGGCGGCGGCATCATCGCGGCCGGGCGCCCGGTGACCGGCCACGGCGGCTACGGCGGCGAGGTCGGCCACATGGTCGTGAACCCCAACGGCAAGGCGTGCAGCTGCGGCTCCCGCGGCTGCTGGGAGACCGAGATCGGCGAGCACGCCCTGCTCTCGGCGGCCGGGCGCAGCGCGACGGCGGGGCGCGAGGGAATCCTGGCAGTGGTCGACGCGGCCTCACGCGGCGACAACACCGCGCAGGCGGCCATGCGCCAGGTCGGCGACTGGCTGGGCTTCGGCGTGGCGAACCTGGTGAACATCTTCAACCCGGAGATGGTCATCTTCGGCGGCACCCTGCGCGAGGTGTACCTGGCCTCGGCCGCGCAGGTGCGCTCGCGCCTGAACCGCAACGGCCTGCCGGCGTGCCGGGAGCACGTCCGCCTGCGCACGCCGCAGCTGGGCCAGGACGCGGCCCTGATCGGCGCGGCCGAGCTGGCCTTCGAGCCCCTCTTCGCCGACCCCCTCGACTCCGCCTAGCCCCCTGCCGCCGCGAGCCGCTCCCGAGCTCGACTCCGCCTACCCCCGGGCCGCCGCGACCCGCGCCCGGGCGCGTGAGCGGGCCAGCGCGCCGAGGGAGACCAGGGACAGCACCGCTGCCGCCGCGCCGGCGACCGTCCCCACGGCCGGGGCCGCGATCAGGGCCGGCAGGGTCCGCACCGCGATCGCGCTGCCCAGGGCCCGTGTCGAGGCGCTCCAGGCCAGGACCGTCGTCACCGTGCCGGGGCGGGCGGCCTGGGCCAGGCGCGCGTCCATGCCGCCCTCGAACGCGGTCATGCTCAGGCCGGACAGGAACTGGGCCAGGAACAGGCCGGTCAGGTGGGCCGGGGCGAGCAGCCAGCCGATCAGCATCCCGACGCCCCACAAGGGCCAGACCACGGCCGCGGGCAGGCGCAGGCGGCCGACGCGGTCCACGGCCCACGACGACAGCAGGCAGCCGGCGCTGAACGCGGCCGCGGCGCCGGCGACCGCGTGCTGGCCGTGCAGCTCGGTCGCCAGGGCCACCGACAGCAGGGTCGGGCCCGCGGACAGCAGCATGACGCCGCCGCCGGCCGCGAGGACCGGCAGCGGGATGCGCACGCCGCGGGCCTCGGTCTCGGCGCGGCGCCGCTCGACCCGGGTCGCGTAGGCGGCCGGGGCCGGCGGGCGGACCAGCCGGGCGGTGCGCGCGCGGCGGGCGGTGAGCATCGTCGGCAGGAGGCTGAGGCCGTACACCACGAAGACCGCGGCCAGCGACCACCGGTGCATCGGCAGCAGCGCGGCGACACCCGCCCCGGCCGCCTCGACCGCGGCGATCGACAGGGCGTAGCGGGTCATCGCCCGGGGCCGCGCGTCGACGGCCGCGACCTCGGCGCGCATCGCGGCGAAGCCCGCGAACGCGGCTACGTGCATCACCGTCACGCCCACCGCGACGAGCGCCGGGTTCGCGCCCTTGAGCAGCGCGGCGAGCAGGCCGATGCGCAGGACGGCCTCGGTGCAGCCGGCGAGCAGCAGCAGCGTGCGGCCGTGCAGGTGCCGGGCCAGCCAGCCGGTGATCGGGGCCGACAGCACGACGCCGAGCAGCATCGCCGAGTTGAACAGGGCGGCCATGGCGAGGCCGCCGCGCTCGGTCGCGATGAGGTTGAACAGGGTCCAGCCCAGCGACAGGCCGAACGAGTCGACCACGCCGGAGACGAGCAGCTCGCGCAGCCGCCCGGCGCGGCGCCGGCCGCCCGTCAGCTCGGCGCGATGGCGCGACCGGTGCGGGGCGGCCGCATCGGTCGCGGCCATCAGTTCGGGCCCGCCGGGGCCTCGGTGGCGGCGGTGGTGCGGGCGCGGCCGATCTGCGCGAGGCCCGGGTGCGCGGGCTGGGCCGGGTGCGCGGGCTGGGCCGGGTGCGCGGGCTGGGCCGGGTGCGCGGGCTGGGCCGGGTGCGCGGGCTGGGCCGGGTGCGGGGTGCGCTGGACCGGCTCGTTCGTCGCGGCCGGGCCGCCGACGAAGACGGGCTCCGGCGGGGCGAAGCCGTTGAAGTGGCTCGCGTAGCTCAGCGTGTAGGCGCCCGCGGAGCCGATGTACAGGCGGTCGCCGACCTCGATCGTCGAGGGGAGGTTCACGCCGTGGAACATGGTGTCGGAGCTGTCGCACGACGGGCCGGTCACCGTGAAGGGCAGGTGCGGCACCAGCGCGTGGTCGGCGCGCGACGTCCACAGCGGGAAGCGCCACTGCTGCACGGTCTGCTGGGTCTCCATCATGCCGTTGTAGGCGCCGACGTCGACGTACAGCCAGTTCTCCCCCGCCCGCACCTCGTGGCCCAGGACCGTGGTGACCATGACGGCGCTCTCGGCGACCAGGTGCCGGCCGGGCTCGGCGGCGAGCAGGGCCGGGCGGTAGGGCAGCAGCTCCCCGAGCGCCGCGTTGATCGTGCCGGCGATCTGGTCCAGGGGCGGGACGCGCTCGACGTAGCGGGACGGGAAGCCGCCGCCGAGATCGAGCATCTCCAGGTGGACGCCGTCCTGCTCCAGCGCGGCCATGAGGCGCCCGGCGGCGGCGATCGCCTGGCGCCACGCGCTCGTGGTGCCGCACTGGGAGCCGACGTGGAAGGTGATGCCGTACGGCCGCAGACCCAGCTCCCGGGCCAGCAGCATGAGCGCGCGGGCCTCGTGGGCCTCGGCGCCGAACTTACGCGAGAGCGGGAAGAGGCTGGTCGAGTCGTCGACGCGCAGCCGGATGTACACGGCGGCGCCGGGCGCGTGCTGGGCGAGCTTGTGCAGCTCGCCCTCGGAGTCGAAACTGAACCGCCACAGCCCGGCGCGGCGGGCCTCGGCGATCGCGTGCGGGGGCTTGATCGGGTTGCTGTAGAGCACCTCGGCGGGGTCGATGCCGATCTCCTGGAGCATGCGCAGCTCGCCGACGGAGGCGACCTCGAAGCTGGAGCCGAGCGCGGCCAGGGTGCCCAGCACGTCCTCGGCGGAGTTGCACTTCATCGCGTAGAAGGTGCTCACGCCCGGGATGGCCGCGGTGAACGCGGTGTAGCGGGCGGCGACCGTCGACAGGTCCACCGCCAGCAGCGGGGTCGGCGCGTCGATCGCGGCGAGGGCCTGCGGGCCGAGCGCGGCGGGCCAGTGCGCGGGCAGGTCGAGGCGGGCCTGGTCGGCGAGGGCGGCCGTCATCGAAGCGGGCTCCTTACGCGGTCGGTCGTCGGGTGCAGCAACCAGGGTCGGGGCCGGGCGGAGCGCTCGGGGTTCGCCGCCGGTTGCCGGACGGTCGCTACGGCTCGCCGTCGGCGGGGCGGGCGGGGGCGACGTCCTCGATCCGCCGCTTCGGCTCCGACCTCAGCCCCGCCGCTTCGCCTCGCTGCCGGCCCGTCGCTTCGGCCCGCTCTCGACCGGCCGCTCCGGCTCGCCACCGATCCGCCGCCCCGGCTCCGCCCTCGACCCGGCCCTTCGCCTCGCCATCGATCCGGCGCCTCGACTCGCCGCTCCGGCCCGCTGCTTCAGCCCACCGCTCCTCGATCCGCGCATATACGAAATGTCGGATATGTCGTGGCGCGGAGCGCCCGACATATCCGGTCGCGCTGTTCGGTGCTGGCTGGAGTCGAGCGGCTGTTCTTGGCACCGCGGACCTGACAGAGAGGCCGGCCACGGCCGAACGGTGCCTGGCGGGAGCGACGGTCCGCCGGTGACGCGGCCCGAGCCATGGGCTTGTGGCTTTTCAGGCAGCCAGTGCTGCTTTGTCCTTCAGGAGCAGGCCGGCCTCGGTGGCGGGCAGGGGGCGCGAGAAGTAGTAGCCCTGGGCCAGGTCGCAGCCCATCCGGCGCAGCGCGAGGAACTGCGCGTACTCCTCGATCCCCTCGGCCACCGTCGACATGCCCAGGCTCTGGCCGAGCTGGACGATCGTGCGGGCCAGGGCCGCGTCGGGAGTGGTGCCGCTGAGGCGCTCGACGAACGAGCGGTCGATCTTGAGCGTGTCGACGGGGAAGCGGCGCAGGTAGGCCAGCGAGGAGTAGCCGGTGCCGAAGTCGTCGATGGCCAGGCGTACGCCGATGTCCTTGAGGCTCAGCAGGACCGCGAGGTTCTCCTCGGTGTCGGTCATCAGCACGCTCTCGGTCATCTCCAGGCACAGGCGTTCGGCCGGCAGGCCCGTCGTGGCCAGGACCTGCGCGACGATCTCGGGCAGGTCGGGCTGGTCGAACTGGACGCCGGAGACGTTCACGGCCATCGTCAGCTCGCGCGCCGGGTCGGCCGCGCCCCACGCGACCGCCTGGCGGCTCGCCTCGGCCAGGACCCACTGCCCGAGCGGGCGGATGAGGCCGGTGGACTCGGCGAGCGGGATGAAGTCGATCGGGCTGATCATGCCGCGCAGCGGGTGCCGCCAGCGCACGAGGGCCTCGAAGCCGACGATGGTGCCGGTGCGCAGCTCGATCGTGGGCTGGTAGTGCAGCTCGAGCTCGTCGCCGTTCTCCAGGGCGCGCCGCAGGTCGGCGGCGAGCTGCAGGCGCTCGACCAGGCCGGTGTGCATCTGCGGGTCGTAGCGCGCGAACTGGCCCGAGCCCGCGGATTTCGCACGGTACATCGCGAGGTCGGCGTTGCGCATGAGCTGGTCGGCGTCGCGGGCGTCCGGGCCGGTCAGCGCGATGCCGATGCTGCCCTGGACGTGGATCTCCTGGTTCTCGATGCCGAACGGCTCGTCGAGCGCGGCGATGATCCGGGTCGCGAGCTCGTCGGCGTCCTCGGGCACGGCCACGGCGTCGATGAGCACGGCGAACTCGTCGCCGCCGAAGCGGGCCACGGTGTCGCCGTCGCGCACCGCCTCGCCGAGGCGCATCGCGACCTGCATGAGCAGCACGTCGCCGGCGGCGTGGCCGAGGCTGTCGTTGACCTCCTTGAAGCCGTCGAGGTCCAGGAAGAGGATGGCGACGTCCTCGCGGCGGCGCAGGGCGACCTCGAGGCGGTCCTTGAACAGGGCCCGGTTCGCGAGCTTCGTCAGGCCGTCGTGGAAGGCCTCGTGCACGAGCTGGTCCTCGAGCTCCTTGCGCTCGCTGATGTCACGCGAGTTCAGCACGATGCCGCGCACGCTCGGGTCCTCGAGCAGGTTCGTCAGGGTCACCTCGGCGAGGCAGCGGTGGCCGTCGGCGTGCAGCATCGGCACCTCGACGACCCGCGTGGCGTACGCGGTGCCGGAGATGGCCTCGATCGCCGCTACCAGCACCGGCGCCGCCTCCGAGAGCATGCGCTCGCTCAGCGTGATCCCGGAGAAGTACGACGGGTCGTAGCCGAACACGCGGCTGATGGACTCGCTCTGGTACGTCACCACGCCCTCGGCGTCGATGACGGTCACGACGTCGGAGCTGTGCTGCACCAGCGCCTCGAACCGCTGCTCGCTCGCGCGCAGCTCGGCGGTGCGCGCCTCGACGCGCGCCTCGAGCCCGCGGGTCAGGGAGCGGTTCTCGAGCAGCGTGAGCAGCTGCCGGCCCACGATGAGCAGGATGATCGCCGAACGGCTCCACGACACGAACATGTCGTGCGCGCCGTGGCGCAGCACCTCGAACGTGCTCGTGAGCAGGGCGCCGACCACGGCCAGGTACGGCAGCATCACGCCGAGCGGCTGGGTCAGCGCATGCTCGTCCTGCTCGGTGTACGCGGGTTCGGGCCGCCGAGCCGCGAGGAAGATCAGGGCGAAGCCGCTGAACCAGCCCAGGTCGAGGACGTTGCCGCTGCCGTACGAGTCCAGCAGCGTCAGGTACGCGTACCCCGAGTCCGAGACGGTGAACGCGGCCAGCCCGGCCCCGACCAGCGGCAGCGACAACGGCCGCCGCCCGCCCCGCCGCAGCCGCGCGACCATGAACAGCACGATGGTGAGCACGACGACGTCGCCGCCCGGGTACCACAGCGTGACCAGCAGCCCGAGCCGGCTGTCCGCCCCCTGCCGCACCAGCGGTCCCAGAATGAGAACCCAGGTGATGAGCAGCAGCGACACGGCGATCATGAGCCCGTCGAGAATGCTGCGCACCTGCTGGGCGAGGCTCTGGCGGCTCACCGGGAGCAGCAGGAGGCCGGCCGCGGTGAACGGCATCATCCAGAAGTACCCGGCATCGGCGAGCGACGGGAACGGGACGTCCGTGCCGAGGACGGTCTCGTACCAGATGCAGAACGCCTGCCCGACCCCCCACGACACCGACCCGGCCCCGGTGAGCGCCCAGGCCCACCGCACGCGACGGCTCCCGTGCCCGCGGGCCTCCCGCCAGGCGCGCACGAGGCAGGCGGCCCCCGCGGCCAGGGCGGCGAGGAAGAGCGCGATGTTGGAGACGTTCTGCCCCACGAGGCTCCCGCCGGCCCCCGTGACGAAGACGACGAACAACACGGCGGTGACTGCGGCCGCGGTACCGCACAGCAAGGCGTACCCGCGCGTGGGCGCGGCGGCCCGGAGCAGGCTGTTCGGCCAGCTCGCCATCGTGCGCCCCCCGATCCTGTGCACCTGCGTCGCGTCGCGTGCCGCACTGATCGGGTCCGAGCTGGGGGAACTGAGCGGCGTACCCGGCAGGCAACCGTCCCGCACCCGTCCCCTCCCCCCTTAGGACGCGCACCGCCCGTTGTCGGCCTGCCCCTTGTGCCTCCCTCTCGCTCTTCTCCCTCCTCTCGCGTGTCTCCCTTCTCGCGCTCTTCTCGCTTCTCCCTTCTCGCGCGCTTCTCACTTCTCCCGCACTTCTCCCTTCTCGCGCTCTTCTCGCTTCTCCCGCGCTTCTCCTTCTCTCGCTCTTTTCGGTGGACGCCGGCCCTTTCCTCCGGCCTCGCCCTGGCCGCCTCGTGTCAGAGTTCCGCAGCCCGGCCTAGCGTCAGCGGTCCCTCTTCGACCCTCCGGTGGCCGCCCCTGCAACCAGACGCCGCGCCCGCACTCCCCCGACGCCCCCGGCGCCTCCCGCCGCAGTTCCCATCCGGCCTGCGCGTCAACCGCCCCTGTCCTGCCGCCCCATTGCCGACCTCCTGACCCGGTTCGGGGCTTTCAGCCACCGTCGGCCCATCACGGCACATCCCCGCCCAACTGGTTCTCCGGGCGCGGAATCAGCATTCCGAGGATCTTCACTTTGCGTGATGGCTAGATTGCGAGACGTGTTCGCGTTCGTTGGTCGCGTTCGGTTTTGGGCGCGGTCGCTCTGAAACGGAGTACGGGATGGCTGCGCAGTCCAGGTTGAAGCCGAGGCCCAAACGCCGGCCGCGGGTCACACGCCGGTCGATGAAGGCGGGCCTAGCCGCATTGACGGCCGGCGTCGTCGTGTTCGGCAGCACGGCGGGTCCTGCGTTCGCGGCGATGGCCAACGGAAACGGCCTCAACGCGACCGGCTCCGGCACAGTGAGTGACGCTTCGGCGACCCCCGGCGCCAACTCCCCCGGCTCCGCCGCCCACCGCGGTACATCGACAGCGGGTAAGCCCTCGACCACCGCCAAGTCCTCGACCGGCAAGTCAGCCGGAACGCGCCGGGCAACCGGCACGTCCTCTTCGGGCGCGGCAGGCCCCTCGGGCACGACCCGTTCCTCAGGCCCGTCCGGCTCGAGCGGCCCGTCCGGCTCGAGCGGCGCAGCCGGCTCCAACGGCGCCCCGGTCGAGCGGCCCGACTACGTCGCCGACGACGCCCGCTCCATCGCCTCGAGCGAGGGCGGCTCCACCGCCGGTAAGCGCACCTCCTCCGCACGCACCGCCTCGAGCGACGCCACCCGCTGCAAGGTCGATGACACGCAGCGCAAGGAGCAGAACGCCGCAGGCCGGACGGCCCGGACGAGTACCGAGTGCGCGAACGCCACCACGGACAGCAAGTCGGGCGGCTGGGGACAGCAGGGCGACAAGGACACGAACGGCGGCTGGGGCCGGCAGGGCGAATCGACCTCGAGCAACGCACGCACCGGCAACGCCACTTCGGGCAACGCCGCTTCTGGCACTACCGCTTCTGGCAATGCCGCTTCTGGCAATGCCGCTTCTGGCAATGCCGCTTCTGGCAATGCCGCCTCGGGCAATGCGGGGGCGGGCAATCCGGGGGCGGCTGGCACCGCGTCCGGCGATGGTGGGGCCGCCGGCACCACCTCACGCAACGCCGGGGCCGCCGACACCGCGTCCGGCAACGCCGGCTCGGGAAGCGGCGCCGCGAGAAACGGCGGCGCGGGTGCGACCACGGCCGGTAACGGGGCGAACGCTGGTGGTTCGTCCGCCGCGGGCACAACGGCGGGCAATGGCGCCCACGCAGCGGGTAACGGCGCGAATGCGGCCGGTGCGGGATCGAACGCGAACGGCACCTCTGGCCGCGGCACCACCGGCACGTCAGCACCGAACGGCAACCAGCCCGCCGGCAGCGCGGGCACTTCCGGCGCGGGTAACGGTGCGTACATGGACTACGTGCCCAACGGGTCCACGGGTGCTTCGGGTGCCAACGGCACTACTGGCACCACCGGGACGAACGGCGCTCGCGGCGCCAATGGGACCGGCGCGGCGGTCGGCATCAACGGCTCCGGCGCGGCGAATGGCGCACTCGGTGCGAATGGGACCGGTGCGGCCGCCGGCGTCGATGGAGTTCTCGGGACCGGCGTCGCTGGAGGTGTCAACGGCGCTGCTGGGACTGCCGGGTCGGCCGGCGGCCGGGGCGACCAGGCGGCCGCCGCGGCGCAGGCCCAAGCTCAGGCCCGCGCTCAGGCCCAGGCGCGCGCGTGGGCACAGGCGCGGGCGCAGGCCGCCGCGAACGGACGGCCGTACGCCGACACGAACAGTGACGCTCTCGGCACCGACAAGCGCGGCGCCGGGCGGGACGGCGACGCGCTCCGGGCGATACCCAGTGTCATCGCAGGTCTGCTCGCGGCAACCGGCGGTGACGGCGCCGCGAGCGAGACCCTCGACGCGCTCGGGCGCGGCGGCGGTGCCGGCCGCGACAGCGACCGGCTCGCGACCAGTGACGAGGCTGGGACCACCGACGGCGGCGGCGCGCCGGCCGCGCCGGGCACCGGCGTGTACGTACCCGGCGTCTCCGCGCCCGGGTTCGGAGCCCGGATCGAGGCCATCCCCGCGGCACCGTCCGGCGTGCACGTGGAGCCGCTCGGCTCCGGCATCCGGGTCACGTGGACGCACTCGGGCGAGAACGTCAATCACTACCTGGCGACCGCATACGACTCGAACGGCAACGCCGTCGGCAACTGCACCAGCAACGATCCGGGCGTGACGACCTGTGACATCGTCAACGGCATCCAGTCGGGCGGCTCGTACACGGCGGGTGTCCTCGCGTACGGCTCGGCGGACGCGAGCGAGCCGTCCAGCGAGGTCACCTCGGGCAGCACGGTCACCGTCGGGCCGCCCGCGGCGCCGACCGGGGTCCACGCCATGGGCGCATCGCCGACGTCACTGGTCGTGTCGTGGACGGCGTCGTCCTCGGCGAGCAGCGCGATCGACCACTACGTAGTGGTGTCGGACCAGGACGCTTCGAGGGGCTGCAGCACCACCAACTCGAGCACGCTGCACTGCCTGGTCGACACGCTCAGCGCCGACACGGCCTACAGCTTCAAGGTGACGGCGGTCGGGTCGGACCAGAGCGGCGACTCGGACCCGAGCGCGTCCTCGGACCCGGTCACGCCGGGCGCTCCCGACGCGCCGACGAACGTGATGGCCGTCCAGAACGGGGCGAACACGCTGCGGGTCAGCTGGACAGCGCCGGCGCAGACGCGGGCCGGCATCTCGAAGTACGTGGCGGTGGCGGTCGAGGACGCGGGCGTGACCTGCGACACCCACGACGGCGGCAGCACCTACTGCGACATCGGCAACCTGACGCCGGGCGGCAACGGGTACACCTTCCGCGTCCAGGCCAAGGGCATCAGCTCCAGCGGCGACTCCGCCTGGTCGACGGCCTCCCCGGCGACCGTGGTGGCCGGGCCCCCGGACGCGCCGACGGGCGTGACGGTGACGCCGGGTGACGCCTCGCTGCTGGTGCAGTGGACGGCGCCGCTGAACCAGGGCCCGGGCATCGACGGTTACACGGTGTCGACGGCCGAGGACCACACGCTCACATGCGGGCCGGTCGACGCCACCCAGCATCAGTGCACGATCACGGGCCTGGCCAACGGCACGCCGTACACGGCGCAGGTCGCGGCGGTAGGCAGCGGCAACACCGGCAACTCGGACTGGGCGTCGGCCGCGGTGGCGACCCCCAGCAAGGCCCCGGACGTCCCGGGCCATGTGACCGCGACGGCGAAGGCGGAGTCGATCTGGGTGGGCTGGACTGCGGGCGACCCGGGTTCGGGCGTCGCGAAGTTCCGGGCGACGGCCACCGCGCACGGTGACACGAAGACCTGCGAGGCCGCGGCGACCGCGACCGGCTGCCTCATCACCGGGCTGACGGCCGGCACCGAGTACAGCGTCACCGTCCAGGCCCTCGGCCAGTACGGCCGCGACTCCCAGTGGGCGCCGGCGACGGCCGCGACCCCGGCGGCCCTGACGCTGCCGGCCGACGTGCCGCCGAGCGCCGGGCACGTGGACAGCTCCAGCGGCACCGACGTGGCCCCGGGCGAGGCGATCACGCTGAGCGGCACCGGGTACGCGCCGCACACGACGATCACGGTGGCCATCTACTCGGCGCCGCAGACGCTGGCCACGACGACGACCGACGGCAGCGGCGCGTTCAGCGTCTCGGTGACGGTCCCAGCCGGGTACACGGGTTCACACACGCTGGTCGCCTCGGGCGTGGACAGCACGGGCACCCCGCGGTACCTCACGCTGGGTGTCGACATCACCGAGCACGCGGGCGGCGTGCCGGCCCACCCCACCGAGCCGGCCGGTCACGGCGGGACGACGGACGGTTACGCAAGCGCGAGCGACACCACCGGAAGCCTCGCCGTGACGGGCGGTCCGATCGCCAGCATCGCGATGTTCGGCATGTGCCTGCTGCTGGCCGGCCTCGCGTTCGTGACCCTGTCGCGGCTGCGGTTCGCGGTCGACGCCCCGGCGGGCGGCACGGACAGGACCGCATAAGCCCCAACGAGACGGGAAAAACGTGCGAACAGGGCGGGACGAGTAGAACCGCGCAAGCCGCACGGGGGCGGGACGAGCAGGACCGCGTAAGCCGGACGGGACCACACCGCGCACGTCGTTCTGGGCGCTGCGGCCGCAAACAGCTCCACGCGGCCACAGCGCTCTTGTGCAGAACTGGGCGACCGGGGGCCGGTGCGCGGTAGGCGTGCCCTGCGTGGCGGGGCGGTGGCGCTCGGTGGCCATTCTCCGGGGCGCGGGAGGGCACGCCGACGAGGACTGGGCGTGAACGGGCGGGCACATGCCGCACGACGGCGGCGAGAACGAGCCGGCACGACGGCGACGGCGACGGCGACGGCGACGGCGACGGCGACGGCGACGGCGGAGTGAACACGAACGTGCGGGCACGACGGCGGCGGAGTGAACGTGCGGGCACGACGGCGACGCGAGCGGGCGGGCGGGCATGCGAGGTGCGACGGCGACGTGAGCGGACAAAGGGGGCGCCCGTGTTGGGCGCCCCCTGTTCAGCTTCCCGCTTCGGCGTGGAACCGCTCGACGATGTCGGCGCGGATCCGGCCGCGATCGGAGACCTCGAGCCCTTTGCTCTGCGCCCACTCGCGGATCGCCCGGTTCTGCTCCCGCTCCGCGCGGGCCGACAGAACCGGCCGGCCGCTGCGCCCGCGCACCGGCACGGGAGCCGCCGGCGCACGGCCGAGCTTCGTCGCGGCCGTGACAAAGGGCGCGAGGACGTCGCGCAGATCGGCGGCGTTCTTCGCCGACAGATCGATGGTGTACTGCACGCCGTCGAGGCCGAAGCTGAGGCTCTCGTCGGCGAGGCCGCCGTCGAGGTCGTCGATCAGCTCATGTATCACGCGTCTGGCCATGGCGTTGCTGCCCTCCGAGAAGAATACGGGGAGTGAAATTCCGCAGCCCGCACCGCACCGTCAGAGCCGGTGAAATCGGTCAGACGGGCAGTGAGAGGCACGGAACGGTCGTCGCAGCCTACTGCAACGCTCACGGAAGGCAACCGGCGCCCTCGATGCCCGCACCCCACCTGACGAGCCGCGCGACCACGGCGAGCACCAATCCGTTCGACGCAACGTGACGGTCCCCACATCGACGGGGCCATCCAGAAACGGCAACCGAGGGTGACGACACCGCTACGGGTGAGCGGTCACGGCGACCCACGCAGCGTGACAGCCGGCAGAGCAATGCCGCCGACAAAGAACACCAGCCGGGCTACACGCAAGCGGTTCGACAGGCCGCACTCCCCGGCGCCCCGGCTCCATGCCGCGGCGGACGCGACAAAAGATCCCATCGCGCCGGCAAATCGGCGACGGGCGACAGCGGCCAAGCCCCGCGCGCGAGAAGTCGCGCACGAGAGAAGCCGCGCACGAGAGAAGCGCGCGGGAGAGCACACAACGCGGCAAGAGGAGACCACTGCGTGCAGCATCGACCGAGCCGAAGGACGGCCGCACGCAAAAGGGCTCGCCCTCCGCACCCAAGCGCGGAGGGCGAGCCCGGCGACGACCGATCGATCAGACGGCGGCGGCGGCCCGCGCCCGCTGGGCCTCGCGCCGCTCGACGAACCGCGCAGCCTGCGTGTCCAGGTCACTCATGAACTTCGCGAGCTCGTCCCGAGCCGCGGCACCGTCCCCGGACAGGTCCCGGTCGAACGTGCGCACCTGCCGCAGCACCGGCGTGAGCACGTCGTCGTGGTGCAGCCGGAGATCGTAGATGCCGGCCTTGGCGATCTGCACGGACTTGCGCCCGAAGTTCTCGATCGTGTGGCCGGGCATCTGGAACGAGGTCGCCACCTTGGTCAGCGCCCGCATCGTGGTGTTCGGCGCGAGGTCGAACGCCGCCTGGAGCAGGTTGCGGTAGAAGATCATGTGCAGGTTCTCGTCGGCGGCGACGCGCGCGAGGAGCTGCTCGCACACCGGGTCGCCGGAGGCGGTGCCGGTGTTGCGGTGCGACACGCGGGTCGCGAGCTCCTGGAACGACACGTAGGCGACGGACTCGATCAGCCCGTCGTACGAGTTGTGGAAGCCGCCCTCCATATGCGTCATCCGCGCCCGCTCCAGCGCGATCGGGTCGACCGCACGCGTAGCAAGCAGGTAGTCACGAATCGCGATGCCATGCCGGCCCTCCTCGGCGGTCCACCGGTGCACCCAGGTCCCCCACGCTCCGTCACGGCCGAACACCGTGGCGATCTCGTGGTGGTAGCTGGGCAGGTTGTCCTCGGTCAGCAGGTTGACGACGAGGGAGATCCGGGCGACCTCGGACAGCTTCGACTGGCCCGGCTCCCATGCCTCTCCGCCGAGTACACCGTCGAAGTTGCTGCCCTCGCTCCACGGCACGTATTCGTGCGGGAACCACTCCTTGGCCGTGGCCAGGTGGCGGTTGAGGTTCGCCTCGACGACGGGTTCGAGCTCGCGCAGCAGCACGAGCAGGTCGGTGGGTTCGGCCGGGCTCACTGGGCCTCCGATTCGTAAACTGCAGGAAGGGGTGCGGTCCCGCCCAGATGCGCGGGAAGCCACCAGGTGTCATCGGGGCCGTCGGGCTGCTGCGGGTACGACCGCTGCGCCTTATCCAGCATCGACGTCATCCGCGACCGTAGTTCAGCGGTCACGGAGTCTTGATTGTCGCGCCGTTCGGGGCGAAGGGGCTCACCCATGATGATGCTGATCGCGACGCCACGCTTCGTGAGGTTACGGGGCTGCCCCTTGGTCCAGAAGCGCTGGGTGCCCCAGAGCACCATCGGCACGAGCGGGGTGCCGGTGGACGCGGCGAGCCGGGCGGCGCCGCTCTTCAGGTCCTTGATCATGAACGACTGGCTGATCGTCGCCTCGGGGAACACGCCGACGACCTCGCCGGACTTGAGCGCGGTGAGGGCCGCCTTGTAGGAGGCCATGCCGGCGTCGCGGTCGACCGGGATGTGGTGCATGCCGCGCATGAGCGGGCCGCCGATGGGGTGCCGGAAGATCGAGTCCTTGGCCATGAACCGCACCAGGCGCTTGGTCTTGCGGGCGCCCAGGCCGCAGAAGATGAAGTCGAGGTACGAGATGTGGTTGCAGGCGATCACGGCGCCCCCGGTCGCGGGCACGTGCTCCTCGCCCTCGATCGTGATCTTCATGTTGAGCGCGCGGAACATCGTCCGGGCGAACCCGATCACCGGGGGGTACACCACATCAGCCATGCACTAACGCTAGCGGTCATTCTGTGCGCACACCCGGTACCCTGCCTCAAGACCATCTGACTTCCCAGGGAGTTCACAGTGCAGGACGAGGTGCTGGAGCCCGCCGCGCCCGCAGAGCGAACCGACGACCGCGCGAAGAAAGACGCGCCCGACGTCGAGGTGCAGGTCGTGGTCGTCGAAGAGTCGTCGCGCTTCGGCAAGCCAGGGCCGCCGATGCGCCGCTCGCCACTGATCATCGGGTTCACCGCGGGGCTGGGCCTGCTGCTGGCCTACAGCGCCTATCTCGCGGTGCAGAACGTCCGCTCGATCCTCATCCTCATCTTCATCGCGATGTTCCTGGCCATCGGTTTGAACCCCGCAGTCGTACGGCTGGTGAAGTGGGGCGTCCCCCGCGGGCTCGCGGTCGCCGCGGTCGGCATCGGCGCGATGCTGGTGCTGTGCGGCGGCATCGTGGCGCTCATTCCGCCGCTGGTGCAGCAGAGCAACGACCTCGTCGAGAACCTGCCGCACTACATCGACAATCTGCAGCGCAACGACCAGCTGAACAAGCTCAACAACGACTACCAGCTGCTCGATCAGCTCAAGAGCGTCGCCACCGCCGGCAACGTCACGAAGGCGCTGGGCGGGGTCTGGGGCGGGGTCCAGGTCGCGTTCTCGGCCGTCTTCAACATCTTGACGGTCATCATTCTCACGCTGTACTTCATGGCCGCCTTCGATCGCCTGAAGGAGGGCGGCTACAAGCTCGTCCCCGCGACCCGCCGCGATCGCGTGCGGCTGCTCGGCGACGAGATCCTGGCCAAGGTGGGCGCCTACCTGGGCGGCGCGCTGGCGATCGCGGTGGTCGCGGGCATCTCGTCGTTCGTTTTCCTGCTCATTCTCGGGATCGCCTATCCGTACGCCCTCGCCGTCCTCGTCGCCATCACCGACCTCATCCCGCAGATCGGCGCGACGCTCGGCGCGGTCGTGGTCTCCATTGTCGGGTTCGCGACCTCGCTGCAGGCCGGCATCGCGTGCGTCATCTTCTTCGTCGTCTACCAGCAGGTCGAGAATTACCTCATCTATCCCACGGTGATGCGCCGCGCCGTGAAGGTCTCCGACCTCGCCGCCATCATTTCGGTCCTCGTCGGCGTGGCCCTCATGGGCGTGGTCGGCGCGCTCATCGCCATTCCCGTGGTCGCCGCGATTCAGCTCATCTTCCGCGAGGTCGTCATTCCGCGGCAGAACCAGCGCTGATGTTCTGAGAAATCGGAATACAGGTACACTTCGGCCATGCACGACGAGCCGGCCCGCGGACCCCTGGCCTATCTGGCCCGCCCGCACCGCCCTGCACTCGTCGCCCGCACCCTCGACGAGCTGCGCGGACCCGTGCGCGGCATCGTCGAGCTGCCGCAGCGGCTGATGTGGAACCCGCAGCGCGCGTTCGACCTCGACAACCACGACCTGCTGCTGTGGATGTACGAGAACGTCCTGCGCGAGGCGATCCGCCACGACGAGCTGCGCCGCTTCCTCAACAAGAAGATCCTGGTGCGCGTCTGGCCGGAGCTGAACCTGCCCCAGGGCGTGCGCCGCGCGTGGGAGGCCCGCCACCCGGCGCTGCGCACCCGGTGACCGCACCGCAGCGCACAGCTGGTGACCTAGCCGCGAACGCGCGCCCGACGACCGCCCCGCCACGCGCGGAGGATCGACCGACACTGTTCGCATCGGGTGACGCCACGTGATCCCCTTCTACACCGACGTGGCCCGGGTCGCCCTGGCCGTAGCCGAGCGGCACGGCTTCGTCCTAGGCGGCGGCTTCGCCTGGCTCATGAACGGCCTGGTCGAACGCCCGACCGAGGACGTCGACCTCTTCACCGACACCGACGGCGCGGCAGGGGCGGCCGCCGACGCGGTCTGCGCGGCTCTGCGCGAGGCCGGCTACACCGTCCACGAAGAGGAAGCCGACGACCTGCTCGAACTGTTCGCCGGCTTCGACCAGCGGGAGTTCACGGTGGGTGACGGAACGCAGACGGTACGGCTGACGCTCTCCCGCCTCGACCGCCAGCACAGCCCCGTGATGATGGACGTCGGCCCCGTGATGCACCTGGACGACCTCATCGCCACGAAGGTCGCGGCGCTGATCAACCGCCGCGAGGTACGCGACTACATCGACGTCGCGGCGGCGATGGAGCGATACTCGGTCGGCACGCTGCTCGAAATGGCCCGCCGCCAGGACCCGGCCCTGGAGTTCGACGACGTGGTGGCCGCGGGCCGCTACCTGGACCGCCTCGACGACGGGCGGTTCGCCTTCTACGGCCTGGACGAGCAGCGCATCGCCGCCCTGCGCCATCGGCTACGCGACTGGCCCCGCTGACCGGCGGTGCCGCACGCGGCTCGCCACTCTCCGCCACCTAGCTTCGCGACAGGCCCCCTGGCCGCCGCCACTGCACCCACCTCACCCGCGCACCGCCACCGGCACTGCCGCACCGCCTCGCGATCCTGACCCACTTGGCTACGCGGCCAGCCCCGTAGACCGGCAATTCCGCTCCGCAACGGTGAATCGTGTCGATCACTCCACGGAGCGGTCAAGGCGCAGCGGCCGTAGCCATCACGTGCGCGAAACCACGCAGCGTCCGATCGACCTGACGGGTCGCAGCCTGCCCGGTGGTGGTGAGGTACGCGGACCCCGTCACCTCCATCCGCTCCCGCCCGTTGCTCCCCAGCACCCGGGTGATCAGCACCTTGCCGACGCCGTCAACCTGCATCACGACCGGATGGGCCCGGTGCTCGCCGAGGTTGCAGCGGTGACCCCTGGCGCACCAGGCCGGGTGCTCGTACGGACCCATGCAGGACTTCCTCCACCGCGATCGGGAACGATTGACACCACCGACGCTATGCACGCCCACCAGCGCGAACTACGGATTGTGACGCGCACGACCGCAGTGTCACCGGTTCGGGCGAAGGATCCTCGTGAACCGTGTCACGCACCTTTCGGCTTCACGCGGCAGCCGCTACCGTCGCCGGCTTTCTTGGCGTCACAGCCCAACGAAGCCACCAGCGCAGCGGCGAAGCCGCCCGTGTTTCTGCGCCTTTCTGCGCCGGCCAGCCCGTCTCGACGAGCCGTCAATTCCGCCCGTTCTCGTGACGCCACTGTCCGACGAGGCCACGGAAGTGAGCGATGAAGCGCTCGTGCTCGTGCCCCGGATAGGTCGCGCGGACGGTGCTCACCAGGAGATCGTCGAACTCCGCGGAGGCGACCCATTCCGCGACGAGTTCGGGGACGTGCCGCAGGGTGGTGTCGCAGAACTCGCGGTAACGGTCGACGTCGAAGTACTCGTCGGCGAGCGCCCGGTAGCCGCGCAGCTTCTCGCGGTAGTCTGGCGTGTTGTCGCCGATCTCGAAGTAGCGCGCCGAGTCCATGTCCAGGCGCGGGCGCCGGCCGGTCACCACGCAGAACGCGGACCAGCGCAGCAGCGCCGTCATCGCCCACGGAAAGTAGTAGTGCAGGCTCGTCAACGCGACGTCCGGGCAGGCGTTGGCGTAGTCGATCGGATACACCACACCGTCGCGGACCAGGCACTCACAGGAGTTGAACTCCCAGCGGAAGAACGCGTTCACGAGCCGCGAGATCGTCACGACCTCGTCTCCCACCTCGTCGGTGAGGAACCCGTGCGCGACCTCGTACCGCTCGTGCATCGGCAGCGAAGGCCGGAACTTCATGACCATCGTCTCGGGGCCGACGGACAGCGATCGCGTGAACACGTCGTAGTCCTCGACCGACTGCTGCAGGTGCATGAGCCGCTCGCCCGACTGGTCGTAGGCGGCATGCAACTGTTCGCTGTCGGCGACGCGGGACACCCCGACCCAGGCGCCGCCGTCGTACGGCTTCATGAACAGCGGGTACCCCAGCCGCTCGGCCACGGCGTCGAGGTCGAACGGGCGGTTGTAGCGCTCCGCGGTGTACGCCCACTTCGCATGGTCGACCGGGTTCTTGTAGGGCACGAGCACCGTCTCGGGCACATGCAGCCCAAGCCGCATCATGGCGCAGTAGGCGGCGTGCTTCTCCATGGACTGGAACGTGAACGGGCTGTTGAGCAGGTACACGTCGTCCATGAGCGCGATCTTCTTGAGCCACTCGCGCGGGTGGTAGTACCAGTACGCGAGCCGGTCGATGACCAGCTGATGCGCCGGACGGTCACGAAGATTGAACGGTTCGATGGTCACCCGCTCGGTCCGCAGCCGATGCCGACTCCCATCACCCGCCGTGATCGTCCCGAGTCGCCCGGCGAGCGTCTCGTACGCCCGCGGCCAGTCCTGCTCCGTCCCGAGCAGCAGCCCGACGAGGTGCTCCCGCACTCCCGCCCCGCCGCTCTCCCCCGCCGCCACCGCCTCGACCCCGCGCTGTCGTGGAACGCCGCCACCCAACCGCACGCCGGCCCGCGCCTCACCCTCGGCCGGGGTAACTACGTCCGCACTCGCCGCCGCCTCAGCCCCGGCCGGCATGCCATCGAGCGCGGAAGTCACCGACGGAGACAGTGTGGCGTCGAGCTGCAGCGACACGGATGACTCCACCGCCGTCGGCTGGCGCCATGACGAAGGGTTGGTCACGTCATCGATCGCTGGTGACGATGCCAGCTCGGCCGCCGCCGATGGTGCCGGCAGCGGGTCAGCCGCCGATGGTGCCGGGTCGGCCGCCTCCGATCGCAACGATGCCGCTGGTGGGTTCGCCGGTGCCGGGCTGGCTGGTGCCGCTGGCAACAGGGCCACCAGCGGGTCAGCCTCTACCGGGCCGGTCGGCGCCGCTCGCAACGATGGCGCGAGCGGGTCAACCGACGACATTGGCGACGCCGGTGGGTCAGCCGCTGCCGGTGGCTGTGCCGCTTCCGCCAGGCGTGGCAATGCCGAGATGGTCATGGTGGGTTCCGGAGTGGTCATCGTTGACCTCCTGCAAGAGGCGGTGCAGGTGGGGATCGAGCGCGTCACGCCAGGTGGTCATCGAGTGGCCGCCTGGCACTTCGAGTAGTGGCACACCGAGGCGGGTGGCCATCGCCCGGTTGTTGAGCAGGTTCTCCTCGTCCCGACCGCAGGTCAAGACGACGCGGGACCCGACGGGGCGGGCGCGCTGGACGAAGGCGAGGATGCGGCGGTACCAGGGAAAAGCCGACTCCTGCGGGTCGAGTTCGGCGGTGAAGTAGCTCCCGGACTGCAGGAACAGCCCGGCGAAGCTGCCCGGATAGCGCGTCTCGGTGTGCAGCAGGGCCAGCGCGCCCAGGCTTGCGCCGAGAGCGACGACGGGGCCGGGCGGCAGATTCGGCAACACATCGTGGGCGAGGGCGGCGGCGTAGGCGGGATTCGCCGAGTACCACTCGTTGCGACTGCCCGGTGACAGCAGCGCGACGTGTTCGCGGGGGAACCGGGTGGTGAGAGCGGCGACTCGCTCGAACTCCGGGCCGTCGTGCGCCAGCAGCACCATGCCGCTCACCGGACGCGCCGATGGCGCCACGATCCGCGACTGGATCGTCACGCGCGAGTCACGGGCCACTCACGCACCATAGGACAGGTGATCGCTCGGCGCAGGGCTCACGGGCAACTCACGCACCGCAACGCAGGGCACCGCAACGCGCCGCACCGCACCGCAGGGTAAGTGATCATTTGGCGCACGGCTCAGGGGCAACGTACGCACCGCAAGGCGGGCGGACGCACGGCGCCGAGCTCACGGGCACGTCATGCGCCGCGGGGCCGGTGATCGTTCGACGCTGAGCACACGGGTAAGTGCTGAGCACACGGGTAGGTCACGCACCGAACGGCAGGTGATCGTTCGGTGCTGGGCTCACGGGCGACGGCGGGGCCTCGGGCATGATGAGCCACAGGATTGGGTACGCCAGGACGGCCACGCCGCCGGTCAGCAGGATGGACAAGAGGAACACGGCGCGAACCATGGTCGGGTCGGTGCCCAGGTACTCGGCGATGCCGCCCAGCACCCCGGCGACGGTCCGGTCGGATCGCGATCGGCGAAGCCGCTTGATGTCGGTCATGTCTGCAAGGTTGCCCGGCGAAGGGCCCCGACGACCTCGGGTGACGCCCGGAGGTACCCCTGAGTCGTCACCCCGACGATGCCACGGTCGGATGCGGGTCGGCATCAGCGAGCGGCGGGACTGACCCGAACGGACGCGCTCGGTGATCACGTGTTGACGGAGGGACATGATCGATGCCGGGCGGATGACGAGGTACGCAATTCGTTGTTGCGTACCGGGCGGGACGTCCCGGACATCTCTACCCTGACCCGCATGACGACCCCTCCGTTGGAAGAGCCCCCCGCTCCCTCCCCCGAGCCCGATCCGAACATCGGCGAGCTCATCGAGCTTGAGCGCAGCACCGTGACCGTCGCCCGGTACGCGGACTATGCCGGTGCGCAGCAGGCCGTCGACTACCTGTCCGACAACGGGTTCCCGGTCGAGCGGACCACGATCATCGGGACCGACCTGCGTCTCGTCGAGAACGTGCTCGGCCGGCTCACCGTCGGTCGTGCCGCGCTGGCCGGCGTCGCCAGCGGGGCCTGGTTCGGGCTCTTCGTCGGCATCCTGTTCACGCTGTTCAGCAACTCGAGCTGGGTTGGCGTTCTCCTCACGACGATCCTGGTCGGGGCGCTGTGGGGTGGCGTGTTCGGCGCCATCGCCCATGCGCTCACCGGCGGGCGGCGGGACTTCACGTCGCGTAGTTCCCTGCAGGCCGGGCAGTACGCGGTGACGGTCGAGGCCGAGGTCGCCGACGAGGCCCGCGTGCTCATCACCCGGCAGAACTGGCGCGCCGCGAACTGACCCCGCATCCATGAGGCTGCGCGTCGCACAGGCGCGCAGCTGAAGCGGGCGAAGTCCCTCGAAGGCGGTCACCCACCCGCCGAGGGCCCGTGGAGGCCGGAAAAGCCGGGACTCGCAGACCGGCACTGTCCTCAGCCGCGACGGGGTCATGGGGTCCGCGGCTGAAGGGCCGCGGGCTCCGAAGAGCAGCGCCGCGCCCGCACAACATGAGCCGGTGACTGCCGGCGGCGAGCCCGAAGGGCCGTCCTCGCCCGAGGTGCCCGCCGGGTCAGGGCAGCGGCGGGGACTGCATCCGGTCGATGATCTTCTGTAGGGCGACCTCCATGACCCTGCGCTCCTCCTCGGTCAGCGTGGCCAAGGCGTGGTCGGCCAGGCGTCGGCGCGCCTCGGCGATGGGGGTTTGGGCGGCGCGGGCCTTGTCCGTCAGGTACAGGCGGACCAGGCGACGGTCGGTCGGGTCGGGGCGGCGCTCGATCAGGCCGTCGTTCACCATGCGTGTCGCGGTGTTCACGATTGTCGGGGTGGTCACGCCCAAGCGGGTGGCCAGTTCGCCCGGTGACAGTCCGTCGGCGGCCCACAGCACCTCGAGGACGAGGTTCTGGCCAATCCGTACGCCGTGCTCGCTCATCGCCTCGTCGGCCGCCGCTCGCAGCAGCTTCTGGGCGCGGGTCAGCAGGCGGATCACGTCAGACACGGTTGCATGCTAACGAGTTTGCGGGCTACATTTCGCTAGCACGCTATCGATCGCTGCTACCTGGGGAGACGTGCGTCTTGATCCTGGTCACCGGCGGGCTTGGCTTCATCGGCAGCCACACCGCCCGCGCGCTGCACGACCTTGGTGCGCCGGCGCTGCCCGCGTCTCGTCACCCACGGTCATCCGATGTCATACCGGCCGCGATCGAGGTCGCGGCCGTTGACTGCACCGATCCGCAGTCACTCTCCGCGCTCGGGCGGCGACACCGCATCACGGCGATCGTGCACCTCGCGGCCGCGCCGCTCGGCGGGCGCACGCCGCTCGGCGGGCGCACGGCACTCGGCGGGCGCACGGCACTCGGCGGGCGCACGGCACTCGGCGGGGGCACGCCGGCGGCACTCAGCGGGGGCACGGCACTCAGCGGGGGCACGGCACTTGACGATCTGGAGCAGAACACCGCCTCCGTGTTCGCGATCATGCGCGCGGCGGCCGAGTGGAATGTCCATCGCGTGGTGGTGGCGAGCACGATCGGAATCTACGCAGGAGTCGGCGAGGTGCCGTGGCGGGAGGACGCGCCACTCCCCCTCGCCTCGCCGCATCCGATTCCGGCGTCGAAGAAGGTCGCGGAGATCGTTGCCATGGCCAGCGGGCTCGACGTCGTCGTTGCCCGCATTGGTGGAATCTGGGGTCCGCAAGGACGTCCGGCCAGCCCGTTCATTGCCGCGCCGGCGCTGATCCACCGTGCGGCGGCCCAGATCCGCGCAGGCACAATCAACAAGGCCGCGGGCGAGCCAGCCAGCTCCGCCGGGAGTACGGCGACGAGCGGCGGTGACGTGTACGCCGAGGACGGGGCCGACATCCTGTACGCGCGGGACTGCGGCGCCGCGCTCGCGTTGCTGGCGACCGCGGACGGGCTGCGGCACCGCCTCTACAACGTCGGGAGCGGGCGGGCCACTACCAACGCTGAGGTGGTCGCGGCGATCACGGCCGTGCACCCGGAAGTCGCGCTGCCGCTCGCCGACGGTGCCTCCGGTCCCGGGCCGGCCCCCTGGCTCGACACCGCTCGGCTCGCCGCCGAGGGCTGGGCGCCCTCGTGGCCCCTCGACCGGGCGGTGCCCGACTATCTCGACTGGCTGGCGGCCGGACGGGCGCGCTGACCGGCCAACACCGCCGCCGAAGACGGCAGCGAGGCTCCGGCGTCGTCGGCGAAGTGGACCAGGCGCGACGGATGGGCGAGGCCACACCTTCCAAGACATCCTAGGATACTAGGTCGTGACCAAGGGGGCGGAGACGAAGGGAATACAACTGCGCGGCGGCTTCCCTGGTGGGAGGCCGCCGCGCAGTTGAAGGTGTTGGTCAGCGTGCGTGACGCGGTGGGCCGTCCGACGGGGACGCCTCGCCCTCCGCCTCGTGGGCGCCGCCCTCCGCGGCGTGCGCCGGGGTGTGCTCCCCCGAAGCCGCGATGGACCCGGACTCGTGCGCACCCCCGCCGTTCGGGGACCCATGGGCGCCGCCGCCGTTCGGGGACTCCGCGCCCAGTACCGCCGAGGCCATGCCGCCGTTGGGCGACGCAGACGGGGCGGCGCCTGAAGTTCTGAAGGCCGCGGTGGGGGCGGAAGAGGAGGGGGAGCCATTGCCGGAGGCGGCGGCGTCCTCGGCGGCGCGCTGCTGGGCGGCCGACATGTTGCGCAGCGGGATCTCCGGCAGGAACAGGATGACGATCAGGCCCGCGACCATGATGCCCGCGGCGACCACGAACACGACGCTCATCGAGTCCGAGAAGCCGACCTTGAACGGGTGCGAGAGGGCGGCGTCGAGCTTGTCCAGGAACGACGTGTCGTTGAAGCTGCTCGCCGAGCCCGACGTCGCGGTCTTCTGGATCTCCTGCATCTGCTGCGGATGGGCGCGGACCGCCTGCTGGAAGGCCTCGGTCGACTGGGCGTCGGTGAAGGCGCCCTTGATCTTGTCCGGCAGGAGGCTGAAGAGCACCGACAGGAAGACCGCGGCGCCCAGGGTGCCGCCCATCGAGCGGAAGAACGTCACCGTCGACGTGGCGACGCCGATCTCGCGCGGGTTGGCCGCGTTCTGCACGGCGGTGATGACCGGCTGCATGTTGCCGCCCAGGCCTAGGCCCATCAGGGCCATGATGAGCATCGTGCGCCACAGCGGCGTGTCCGCGCCGATGCGCGAGAACAGCGCCAGCGCGGCGAGCATGAGGACCGAGCCGACGATCGGGAAGATGCGGTAGCGGCCGGTGCGGGCGATGGTCTGGCCGGAGACGATCGAGCCGGTCATGATGCCGAGCACGAGCGGCAGCAGCATCAGGCCGGCCTCGGTCGGGGTGGCGCCCTTCACGATCTGCAGGTACAGCGGCAGCGTGAGCAGACCGCCGAACATCGCCATGCCGAGGATGAAGCTCGCGGTCGAGGCGACCGAGAACGTGCGGCCCCGGAACAGGCGCAGCGGCAGCAGCGCCTCCTCCTTGTAGAAGGTCTCGGCGACGATGAACAGCACCAGGCCGACGAAGCCCACGCCGTAGCACAGCAGCGAGCGGCCAGAGTCCCAGCCCCACTCGCGGCCCTGCTCGGCGACGGTCAGCAGCGGCACCAGGCCGATGATCAGGGCGACGGCGCCGGGCCAGTCGATGCGGTGGTCCTGGCGGCGGTGCGGGATGTGCAGCACCCGCATGACGACGATGAACGCGGCCAGGGCGATCGGCACGTTGATGTAGAAGATCCAGCGCCAGCCCGTGATGCCGATGATGCTGTCGGCGCCGGCGAAGAAGCCGCCGAGCACCGGGCCGAGGACGCTGGAGGTGCCGAAGACGGCGAGAAAATAGCCCTGGTACTTCGCCCGCTCGCGGGGCGGCACCACGTCGCCGATGATGGCGAAGGCGAGCGAGAACAGACCGCCGGCGCCGATACCCTGCACGGCCCGGAATGCGGCGAGTTCGTAAATCGACGTCGCGATGCCGCACAGCACCGAGCCGACGATGAAGATGCCGATGGCGAAGAGAATGAACGGCTTGCGGCCGTAGATGTCGGACAGCTTCCCGTACAGCGGCGTGGAGATCGTCGAGGTGATGAGGAACGCCGTCGTGGCCCAGGCCTGCAGCGAGAAGCCGCCCAGGTCGTCGGCGATCGTCCGCATGGCGGTCGACACGATGGTCTGGTCCAGCGCGGCCAGGAACATCGCCATCATGAGACCGACCAGAATCGTGACGATCTGGCGATGGGTCAGGGCGGTGTCTTCCCCCGCGGCCGCTGGTGCTGTTGTGCTCAAGGCGTCTCTCCTGTTAGAGCAAGCCGTTTCGATCCGTGCGCGTTTCAGAATTCACGCTACTCCTCGATTGCTGCAGGGGCGCGGCGACCTCCCCGAATGCGCAAGGGACACTGATACGCCGGCAAGACTGGTACGCCGGCAAGTACGACACAGGAGGACGAGCGAGCGTGGCAGCAACGCTGGTGGTCAAGGAACTCGCGGCCGGGCACGGCGACAAAGCGCTGTTCAGCGGCCTGGACCTGGTCGTCGCCCCCGGCGACGTGATCGGCCTGGTCGGCGTCAACGGGGCCGGCAAGTCGACGCTGCTGCGCACGGTGGCCGGCCTGCTCCCGCTCGAGCACGGCAGCGTCCAGCTCAGCCCGCCGACGGCCACCATCGGGTACCTCCCGCAGGAGCCCGATCGTCACCCGGGTGAGTCGCTGCGGGCGTTCCTGGCCCGCCGCACCGGCGTCGCCGAGGCGCAGGCCCGCATGGACGCCGCGGCCGAGGCGCTCGGCGGCGACGAGCGGGCGGCCGAGGAGTACAGCATCGCCCTGGAGCGATGGCTGGCGCTGGGCGGCGCGGACCTGGACGAGCGGGCCGGGGCGATCGCGGCCGACCTGGGGCTCGACGTGGACCTCGACCTGGAGATGACGGCGCTGTCCGGCGGCCAGGCGGCCCGGGCGAACCTCGCCAGCCTGCTGCTGTCCCGCTATGACGTCCTGCTGTGCGACGAGCCGACGAACGACCTGGACCTGGACGGGCTCCAGCGCCTCGAGACGTTCATGGGGTCGCAGAAGAACAAGAGCGTCATGGTCGTCAGCCACGACCGGGAGTTCCTGACCCGCACCGCCACCGCGATCCTCGAGCTCGACCTGCACCAGCAGCAGGTGCGCTTCTACGGCGGCGGGTACGGGGCCTACCTCGAGGAGCGCGAGATCGCGCGGCGGCACGCGCGGGAGAAGTACGAGGACTACGCCGACCAGAAGTCCGACCTCGAGGCGCGCGCCCGCATGCAGCGCGCCTGGATGGAGAAGGGCGTCAAGAACGCCCGGCGCAAGCAGCCCGACAACGACAAGATCGGCAAGTCGAAGCGGATCGAGTCGACGGAGAAGCAGGCGGCCAAGGCGCGGCAGACCGAGAAGCTCATCGAGCGCCTGGAGGTCGTCGAGGAGCCGCGCAAGGAGTGGCAGCTGCGGATGGAGATCGCCGCGGCGCCGCGGGCCGGAGCGGTGGTCGCGACGCTTTCCCATGCCGTCGTACGGCGGGGAGCCTTCACCCTCGGCCCCGTTGACCTGCAGATCGACTGGGCGGACCGGGTCGCGATCACCGGGGCCAACGGCTCCGGGAAGACCACGCTGCTCGGCGCGCTGCTGGGCCGGATCCCGCTGGAGGAGGGCCGGGCGCACCTCGGCCCCGGGGTCGTCGTCGGCGAGGTGGATCAGGCGCGGCGGATGTTCGAGGGCGAGGACTCGCTGCTGGATGCGTTTCGTCAGGCCGTACCGGAGCAGAATCCCGCGGATGTGCGGACCCTGCTGGCCAAGTTCGGCCTGCGGGCCGACCACGTGCTGCGCCCGGCCGCCAGCCTCTCCCCCGGCGAGCGGACCCGGGCCGCGCTCGCGCTGTTGCAGGGGCGGGGCGTGAACCTGCTGGTCCTCGACGAGCCGTCCAACCATCTGGACCTGCCCGCGATCGAGCAGCTGGAGTCGGCGCTGGACAACTACCCGGGCACGCTGCTGCTGGTCACGCACGACCGGCAGATGCTGGAGGCGGTACACACGAACCGGCACATCCGCGTCGAGGACGGCAAGGTGACGGCCTCGTGAGCGAGCTGGCCACGTTCTGGACCGAACGCCATCTGTGCACCGTCACGACGGTCCGCCGCGACGGCACGCTGCACACCGTGCCGGTCGGGGCGACCTACGACCCGGAGACGGGCATCGCGCGCATCATCACGTCCGGCACGTCGCAGAAGGTACGAAACGTCGGACACAGCGCCCAGATCTCGATCTGCCAGGTCGACGGTCGCCGCTGGAGCACGCTCGAGGGCGAGGCGGTGATCAGCCGCAGCCCGCAGGACGTGCTCGACGCCGAGCAGCGGTACGCGCGCCGGTACAAGCAGCCGCGCGAGAACCCGGAGCGCGTCGTGATCATGGTCACCGTCACGCGGGTCCTGGGCACCTACCGTCCGGACCGGCTCCGCTAGGGTCCCCGCTCATGGGGATGTCTGAATATCTGCGCGGTCTGCGCAAGCTCGTCGGGCACGATCTCGTGCTCCTGCCCGGCGTGTCGGCGGTCGTGTTCAACGATGCCGGGGAGCTGCTGCTCGGGCGGCGCAGCGACACCGGGACGTGGTCGCTGCTGGCCGGGATGGTCGACCCCGGCGAGCAGCCGGCCGACGCGATCGTGCGCGAGGTGCGCGAGGAGGCCGGGATCGAGGTCGCGGTCGAGCGCGTCGTGGGCGTGGCGATGCACTGGGTGACGTATCCCAACGGGGACCAGTGCGACTACCTCAACGTGTGGTTCCGCTGCCGGCATGTGTCCGGGGAGGCTCGGGTCAACGACGACGAGTCGCTGGACATGCGGTGGTTCCGGCCGGACGCACTGCCGCCGATGGAGGCGTTCGCGCGGCTGCGGATCGAGCAGACGCTGCGGGACGAGCCCGGGGCCTGGTTCCTCGCCCCGGGCTCGTCGCATCCCGCGATCGCACCCCGCAACGCCGTGTGAAGCCCCCTACTGAGCCGGCGGCCAGCTCGGCCCGGGCGGCGGACCGGCGGCCGGAGGCCCCGACGCCGGCGGGGCCGAGGACGGCGGGGCCGAGGACGGCGGGGCTGGCGGCGCGGACATGGGCGGGGCGACCGCCGGCGGCCAGCTCGGCCCGGGCGGCGGACCGGCGGCCGGCGGGGCCGAAGAAGGCGGCGGGGCCAGCGGCGGCGCGGGGTTCACCGGGCCGGGCGGCGCGAAGGGCGCAGCGCCGTAGGCGCCGACGGGCGCGGGGGCGTAGGGCGGCGGCGGGAAGCCCGGCGCGATCACCGGGGCCGGGCGGGATGCGGCGGCGACGTACGGGGACGCGCGGCGGCCGATGAGCTCCAGCAGCCACACCACGAGCACGCCGAACAGGCCGATGAGCGCCTCGATCAGCATCGTGATCCAGATATCGAGGTTCTCGAGGGTCAGCAGGTAGCGCGTGCACACGTAGATGACGACGGCGAGGACCACGCCCAGGATGCCGGCGCGGCGGCCGAAGGGGCTCACGCCGGCGAGCAGGGCGCAGACGAGGCCGGCGAGCGTGAAGCCGGGGTCGATCACGCCGGCCGAGACCTGCTGGATGGTCAGCACCACGCCGGCGACGGCCGCGAGGACGCTGGAGCCGAACACGCCGACCAGCGCGCCCACGAGCTTGGCCAGGCTGAACGCGCCGGTCTCGCCGCCGGCGGGGCGGTTCGCGGCGAGGTACCGGCGCACGGCGGGGATCGCGAAGACGACGCCGCCGACGATGGACAGGACGATGAAGGCGATGCCCCAGATCCAGCGGGGGCCGTCGGGGACGTCGCGCAGCGGTGTGACCTTGCCGTCGGTGGCGCCGATCACGGTCGCGGACACGGCCAGGCCGCCGATCAGCGTGACGGCCCAGGCGGGCATGCCGGTGAGCCCGACGAGCAGCGCGAGCAGGAGGCCGAGGCCGGCGACGGCGAGGATCGCGACGCCCATGCCCTGGTCGGCGTAGAGGAACGCGGCCAGCGACGCCAGCGGGCCCACGGCGAGGTTGGGGGTGCCGGTGCGCAGCGACAGCGCCAGGCCGGTGGTGGCGAAGCCGAGGGAGGCGATCGGCAGCCAGATGCCGCCGCTGGTGAAGAGGCGCTCGCCCTTGCCGCTGTACAGCGTGACGGCCACGCCGATCGCGACCAGCAGCAGGACGGCCTCCCAGATGAGGTGCGGCAGCAGTTCCCGTAACGGCCGGACCGGGGGCGGCGCGGTGACATCGCTCATGCCGGGGAAGATACCGCGCATCGGGGCCGGTCGCTGATTGCTCACGCGGCGCGCCGGGGCAGCAGCGCGCTGCTCACGGCGTGGGCCGCCCCGAGACCGGCGGCGACCGTCGTGGCCCTCACCGACAGCGGCCGGGCCTTGACCGGTCGCGTGAAGGCCCTTTGGTGCACCCTCGCCGACGAGACCGTCGCCGGGCTGCCCCGCGATGCCGCCGCGGGGCTGCCGGCCCTGCTCGCGGCCCCTGACGGCGAACGTGGACGAGCGAAATCGGGCGGACAGGGCGGGTAACCGAAACCGGGCGGAACCCAATACGCTCCAGGCGTGACCGACGAGCAGCGCGACGACCCCACCGCGCAGGCCCACGGCGAGCTGTCCCTGGCCCGCATCGCGCTCGCCGACGGCGACCTCGAGCACGCGGCCGGTCACGTCGCCGGGGCGATCGCCTGGGCCCCCGGGCTGCCCGAGGTCCACGAGCTGCTCGCCGCCATCGCCGCCCGGGCCGGCGACGAGGGCGCGATCGCGCTGTTCCCGGTCGAGCAGCCCGCGTTCATCGGCGCCGTCGTCGCCCGCGCGCATCTGCAGGGCCGGCACGACCCGATGGGCGGGCTGCGGATGCTCGCCCAGGCCACCCGGTTCGAGCCCGCGCAGCCGTGGGCGGACGTGACCTGGGTGCGGGCCCTGGAGCCGCGCCGGCTCGACCCCGAGGACCTCGCCCGGCTCTTCGTCGCGGTGATGCCCGGCCTCGGCGACCCGGCCGCGGCGGAGGTGGCCCGGGCCAACGAGGTGTATCTCGACCTGGCCCGCCGCGCCTGCGCCGCGCACCCGGTCAGCGCGCTGCTGCACGGCGCCGGGGCCGGGCTGGCCCGCCGGTTCACCGCGCTGGTGCCGGGCGCGCTGGCCGAGGCGGTGCGGTGGGGAGCCCACGGGCACCGGCTCCGGCCCGACAAGCTCACCGCGGTGTGGTACGCCTACGCCCTCAAGGCCGACGGGCGCCTCGAGGCGGCCCTGCAGGTGATGCGGCAGGCGTGGCAGGCGCAGCCGGACGAGGTCGACCTGTGCGCGGACATGGCGAACTGGCTCGCCGAGGCCGGGCGCCTCGACGAGGCCCTGGCGCTGCTCGACGCCGCGATCCGCCACGCCCCGGACTACGACTGCGCGGTGCACACCGCGGCCCGGCTGCGCTTCCAGCGCGACGCCGACGTGCGCCACCTCGTGGGCCTGGTCGACTTCATGCGCGAGCACCCCGTCACCAGCCACGAGCACAGCGACCTCGACGGCGCCTGCCACGGCCGGTCCTGGCTGGGGATGGTCGACGGTCCCGCCGAGTCCGTCATCAACCTGCTGCACCAGATCCCGCGGGACGACCGGGCGATGGCGGGCACCGCGACCCTCTCGGCCCTGGAGGTGCCCAGCGCGCTGCGGGTCGTGCACCGGGAGCTGCCCGGGCTGCGGCTCACGATCGAGGGCCAGGCGCCGCCGGACATGGTGGCGCCGCAGCGGCCCGGAGGGCGGGTGCTGTGGGACTACGCGGGGCTGGTCGCGTCGCCCGCCGTACCGCCGCCGCAACCCCGCTCGCTCGAGCTGCTGCAGGGTGTCGTCTGGCCGTTCTGGCCCAACCCGGTGGCCGCCTACGACCACGCGCTGCCGCTGGGCCAGCTGCCCGCCGGCGAGCTCGTCGCCATGCTCGTGCACCCGCCGGCCGCGACCGACCAGCAGCTGCCGGACGGGGTGTGGGAGCGGGCGGCGCAGGCGTACTGCTGCCTCGGCCTGCTGCACTGCGAGGAGCTGCGGGCCGGCGCCGAGCCCGGCGACACCGCCCGGCCGCGGGAGCTGCTGACCGCGATCGCCTACGGCCTCGAGGACTGGACCACCGAGTCGGCGCTCTTCGCGCTCGTCGTGGCCGCGTGGCTGGATCCGGCCTGCCGCCCGGAGGTCCGCGACACGGTCGGCCGCCGCTTTCTCGCCGCGATGCAGCAGTCCCGGACGAGGGTCGTGACGATCCGCGAGTCCCTCGCCGCGCTCGTGCTGGCCACGCCTGACATGGTGCCGGAGCTGTCGGCCCTGGCCCGCGACCTGCTCAGCGACGACACACCGGTCGCGCCGCCGCCACCGCCGGCGAAGAAACGGCGCTGGTTCGGCCGCCGATGAACGACGAAGAGGGCCGGCTCAGCGCCGGCCCTCTTCTCGTCACGAACACGCATTACCAATAGTGTCGGCGGCCGGCGATCGGACGACCCACCGCGCCGAGAATCCACAGCACCGCGCCGACGATGAGCAGCACGATCCCGATCGTCTCGATGATGCCGACGTGCAGGAACAGGCCGACGAGGAACAGGATGAGACCTAGGACGATCATTTTGTCAGCTCCCGGGAGGAGTGGGGGTACCGATCTACGTTGATTTGAGTACCCCCACCACCCCGGTCGCCAAACACGAATCACCCGCGGCGCCCTCGGCGGGCGCGAATGTAGTCGGATACGACATACCGCCCGAGGTCGTCGGCGTCGGGCGTGAAGACCCGCCCGCCGTTGCGCCGGGCCACGGCGTCGACGAAGCGGCGCAGGCCCGGGTCCTCGCCGAGCATGAAGAAGTTCAGCACCGCCCCGTACCTCGTGAGCAGGTCGACCTCGTGCACGGTCGCGCGGACCGTGTCGCGGGTCGAGGGCCACATGAAGTACGAGCTGCCGTCCTCGAGCAGGTGCGCGGTCGGCTCGCCGTCGGTCACGACGAGGACGACCGGGTCCGAGGCCGGATGGCGGCGCAGGTGCCGGGCGGCCAGCTTGAGCGCGTGCTGCAGGTTGGTGCCCTGCACCATGTCGGGCTCGACGGCGGCCAGCTGCTCCTGGGAGAGCGTCGAGGCGTACCGCCCGAAGCCGATGATCTGCAGCGCGTCCTGCGGGAACCGGGTCGCCACCAGGTGCGACAGGGCCAGGGCGGCCTGCTTCATCGGGCCCCACCGGCCGTCGGCCATCATCGAGAACGACAGGTCGACGCAGAGCGCCACGGCGGCCGACACCCGCCGCTCGGTCTCGGCGATCTCGAAGTCCTCGACGTCCAGGCCGATCGGCAGGGTCGCGGCGCCGCCCGAGGCCTGCCGGCGCACGGCGTTGCCGATCGTGCGCACGACGTCCAGGGCCTGCTCGTCGCCGTACTGCCACCGCCGGGAGGCCCCGGTGAGCTCTCCGGCGGCGCCGGCGTCGCGCAGGTCGTGCTGGCCCTGGCGCCCGGCGTGCAGCTGTCCGAAGACGGTCCGCAGCGCGGTGCCGCCCAGCCGCCGCAGCGCCTTCGGGCTCAGGGTCAGCCCGTCGGCGCCCCGGGTCACCCAGCCCTGCCGGCGCAGCTGCTGCTCCAGCTCCCGCAGCCGCCGCACGTCGTCGGCGGCGGCCCGGCCGAGCTGACGCTCGACCGCCTCGACGTCCACGTCGTCCAGCGTCGCGCCGGGGTGCTCCTGACCGAGCTGGTCGAGCAGGTCGTCGAGGTCGCCGATCTCCTCCAGGGCCCCGGCGGCGTCGCCGTAGCCGAGGTCGTTCTCGCCGCGGACGCGCTCGCCGCGGCCCCAGTTGAGGTTGGGCCGCAGCGCCCGCAGGTTGTCGGTGAGCTCGGCGAACGCCCCGGCCATGTCGCCGAGCGACTGGGACATGAGGTCCTGCAGCTCGGCGCGCTGCTGCGGGCTCAGCGAGCGCATCAGCCGCTCCCCCGCCGCCGCCCGCCGGGCCAGGGCGTCGATCAGCTCGTCGACGTTGGCCGGCTTCTCCGGGAAGAAGTCGCCGTGGCGGTTCATGAACTCGGCGAACGCGTCGTCGGTGTTCTCGCCGCGGGCGTGCTTGGCCAGCAGCGCGTTGAGGTCCTGGAGCATCTCGCGCATCGCGGCCTGCGCCTCCGGGTCGCGCAGCGCCTGCTGCATGCCCTGGAAGCGCTGCTCGACGACCTCCTGGCGGAGCTGGTCGAGGATCTGGTCGTAGAGCTGCCGGGCCTCTGGGGACGTCCAGGTGTACTCGCTCAGCTCGGACACCGCTCTGGCCGTGGAGCGCGGCAGCGCGTCGAGCTGCGCCTCCGCGAATCTGGCGTCGTCGGTGTCGAGCCGCGCGAGGGCGTCGCGCTCCTCCGCGAGGGCCTGGTCGAGCAGCTGCTGGGCCCGGGTCACGGCCCCGTCGAGCTGGCCCCGGCGCATGGCCTCGCGGCGCATCCGCCGGGCCCGGGCGAGCAGGTCGTCGAGGCCCCGCCCGCCCTGGGGACCGCGGCGCAGGAGGTTGCGCAGGGCGTCGCGCAGGCTCCCGCCCTCCAGCACCTCCTGGCCGACCTGGTCGACGGCGGCCCGCACGTCGTAGGGCGGGGCGAGCGGGTCCGGCCCGCCGCGCCACGCCCCGTAGCGGAACCTGTTGTGGCGCAAGATCAGCCTCCGTAGACGGTGCGGCCGTCGTCGGTGAGGTCCTTCGACAGCCGCCGGGTCAGGTGCAGCCCCTCCAGCGTGAACTCGACGCCGGCGGCGGCCTCACCGCGGCTGGGCGCGTCGCCGAGCCCGAGCCGGTCGAGCACCTTGGCCAGCCCCGGCACGGTGCCGACCTGCCGCAGGATGTCGTCGGCGCCGGCGAGGTCGCCGGTCTCGATGACCGCGCCCTCGGCGACGAGGTCGGTGAAGGCGGACAGGTCGAGGCCCGCGAGCCGGCCGCGGAAGGTCTCCGCGGTCGCCGTGCGCAGCAGGTGCGCGAGGATCTCGATCTCCCGGCCCTCCTCGCCGCTGTCGAACTCGACCTTGCCGCGCAGGGTCGACGTCACCGACTCGGTGTCGCCGATGCGCGCGACCGGCACGTCCTCGCGCAGCAGCCCGGCCCGGCGCAGCGCCGACGCGGAGACGGTCTCGGCGGCGGCGATGGCGAAGCGGGCGGAGACGCCGGAGCGGGCGTCGACCGACGGGGACTCGCGCACGGCCCGGGTGAAGCGCGCCAGGACCTCGATGATGTGGTCGGGGACCTGGGCGACGAGCTGGGCCTCCTGGCGTACGAGATCCATCTCCAGCTCGAGGTCCAGCGGGTAGTGCGTGCGGATCTCGGCCCCGAACCGGTCCTTGAGCGGCGTGATGATGCGCCCGCGGTTGGTGTAGTCCTCGGGGTTCGCGCTCGCCACGAGCATGATGTCCAGCGGCAGCCGCAGCTGGTAGCCGCGCACCTGGATGTCGCGCTCCTCGAGCACGTTGAGCAGCGACACCTGGATGCGCTCGGCCAGGTCCGGCAGCTCGTTGACGGCGAAGATGCCCCGGTTCGTGCGCGGCACGAGTCCGAAGTGGATGGTCTCGGGGTCGCCGAGGGTCCGGCCCTGCGCGACCCGGATCGGGTCGACGTCGCCGATCAGGTCGCCGACGCTCGTGTCGGGGGTGGCGAGCTTCTCGCCGTACCGCACCGAACGGTGAATCCAGTCGACCGGCAGCTCGTCACCGGCCTCCGCGGCAAGCCGGCGCGAGGCGGGCGTGATGGGCTCGAAGGGGTGCTCGTTGAGCTCCGAGCCGGCGATGACCGGCGTCCACTCGTCGAGCAGGGAGATCAGGCCGCGGATGACCCGGGTCTTGCCCTGGCCGCGCTCGCCGAGAAGCACGAGGTCGTGGCCGGCCAGGATGGCGCGCTCGAGCTCGGGCAGGACGGTGTCGTCGTAGCCGACGATGCCGGGGAAGCGCGGCTCGCCGGAGCGCAGCCGCTCGAGGAGGTTCTCGCGGAGCTCCTCCTTCACGGTGCGGAAGCGGTGGCCGCTCGCCCGGAGCTCGCCTGCCGTGCGGGGAAGGTCCAGGGGCTGGTCTGGCGTCACTGTCACATCACCGAACCCTAGCGCGCCGTACCGCGTTTGTGCGGCGTCCCGCCATCTGGCGCGTGCCCGCCCTTGCCCCAGCGGCGCGGCCCGGCCGGTTACCCCGGGCTGGTGCCCCCTCCGGCCGGGCGCCGCCGGTTACCCGCGGCCGGTTCGGGCCGGCCGCCGCCACCAGCCGCGCCGCGCGAGGCTGTCCCGGTTCGGGCCGGCCGCCGCCACCAGCCGCGCCGCGCGAGGCTGTCCCGGTTCGGGCCGGCCGCCGCCACGAGCGCGGTCGTTGCGTTCTGCCTCGCGACGCGGCGCCGTGGTTCGCATCCTGATTCACGGCCTGGTTTATTCCACTGGCGCGAGCGCCTCCCCCGCGCCGGCGATCAAGTCCTCATCGTGACGTCCCGGCTCGCCGGCTCGGCATCCGGATCCGCGGACGGCGCCGACGTCAACGGCGGCAGGTGCCGCAGCATCCGCAACGACACCACGGCCAGCACGACCAGCACCACCGCACAGACCCCGGCCACCACGTGCAGCCCCGAGGTGGACGCGTCTCGAGCCGCGACCAGCACCCGCTCCCCCAGCGCACCGGGCAGACTCCCGGCCGCGGCCGACGCCGCCGTCACGTTGTCCCGGACTCCGGCCGCAACACCCCCCGGCACCCCCGCGGGCACCTGGACGAGCGCCCGGTAGACCGCGGTGCCGAGGCTCCCGAGCAGCGCAATCCCGAGCGCGTACCCGAACTCACCGCTCACCTCGTTCAACGCCCCCGCCGAGCCCGCCCGCTCCGGCGGAGCCGACCCGAGCACGATCCCGGTGGCGAGCGTGACCATCGGCCCCATCCCGAGATTGGTGACAATGAACGCGCAGATGATCGGCAACGGCCCGGCATCGGCGGGAATGAACACGACGAGCGCCACGCCCACCGCCGACAGCAGCAGCCCGCCCGCGATGAGCCGCCCCTGCCGCACCCGCCGTGCGAGCAGCGGCGAGACCTGGAAACTCGCCGCGGTGGCGATCGCGGCGGGGAGGATCCACAGGCCGGCGTTCCGCGGTGACAGCCCGTCGACGACCTGTAGGTGCTGGGTGATGAAGACCATCATGGCGCCGGTGAGCATCGTGCCGATGAACATGCCGCCGAGCGCGGTGGCGAATGCCCGGTCCCGGAACAGCCGCAGATCGAGCAACGGCTCCCGCCGCGCGCTGCGAACCGCTCGGCCTCGGCCCCCGGCGACTCGGCCTCGGACCCCGGCGACGCCATCGCGAGTCAGGCCCCGGCCGGCGACGCCATCGCGAGCCGGGCCCCGGCCGGCGACGCCATCGCGAGCCGGGCCCCGGCCGGCGACGCCATCGCGAGCCGGGCCCCGGCCGGCGACGCCATCGCGAGCCGGGCCAGCGACGCCATCGCGAGCCGGGCCCCGGCCGGCGACGGCGCTCGAGGCGGCGGCGTGGGACCGGTCGCTGCTGGCCCCGAGGGCGATCTGCCGGCGGACGAACACCACGGCCAGGGCGATCCCGGCGATCAGGGCCACGACCGGCAGCGGCCGCAAGCCGCCGCGCGCGAGCTCCTTGACGCCGTAGACGAACGGCAGAATCGCCGCCAGCGACAGCCCGACGCTCGGCAGATCGAACCGGCCCGCACCCGGGTGACGCTGCTCGGGCAGCAGCAGCGGCCCGAGGATCAGCAGCAGAAGCATCGGCGGTACCCCGAGCAGGAACGCCGACCCCCACCAGAAGTGTTGCAACAGCAATCCACCGACGACCGGCCCGATGATCGCGCCGCTCATGAAGCAGACCATCCACACCCCGATGGCCAGCCCGCGGCGCCGAGGGTCCGGAAAGAGCCCGCTGATCAGCGCCAACGCCGATGGCGCAAGGGTCGCACCGGCGATGCCGAGGCCGGCTCGGGCGGCGATGAGCATGAGCGGCCCTGTGCTGTACGCGGCCACGATCGACGCCGCCCCGAACGCCGCCGCGCCGAGCAACAGCAACCGCCGCCGCCCGATCCGATCGCCGAGCGTCCCCATGGTGATCATGAAGCCGGACAGGAGGAATCCGTAGACGTCGAGGATCCACAGCTGCTCGGTACTACTCGCGTGCAGGTCGGCGCCGATGCGGGGCATCGCGAGGAGCAGCACGAACACGTCGATCGAGACCAGGAGGGCGGGCAGGGCCAGCACGGCGAGGCCCAGCCAGGGCGAGCGCTTCATCATGCCAATCGGTCGGAGGCGCATCGCGGGATTCGACACGGCCGCCGAAATTCCCGATATCCGCTGCCGCTGTCACCGGTCTGCGCGGGGCTTGAGCGGCCGAAGCACCGCCACCGTGCCGCGAAGAGTTGTCGCCACCGCGCCGCTTAGCACCAGTCTGCGGTCGGAGTGCCACCGTGACCCACCGTGACGCGAAGAGTTGTCGCCACCGCGCCGCTCAGCACAAGCCTGCCGTCGGAGTGCCACCGTGACCCACCGTGACGCGAAGAGTTGCCGCCACCGCACCGCTCAGCACAAGCCTGCCGTCGGAGTGCCACCGTGACCCACCACGTCGCCGTTGCGCCACCGTGGCACGCCATGCCGCCGTCGCGCCACCGCCAAGACGTCGCCCTGCGGAAGCAATGCACCCTGCCGGCGGAGCAATGCACGCTGCTGTCGGAGTGGCACTGCGGCCCACCATGCCGCGGTCGCGCCACCATCATGCTCCGCCGAAGCACCGCCGCGCCGGCTTAAAGCATCACCATGCCGGAGCACCGCCGCCCTGCCGTCGAAGCGCCCGCAGATCACGACCGTCGCCATCGCCATCGCCGTCGCCATCGCCGCCGCCGCCATCGCCGTCGCCATCGCCGCCGCCGCCGCCGTCGCCATCGCCATCGCCGTCGCCATCGCCGCCGACCGGATTATCGATTATTGAATTACCGGTTATTGGTAATCCGCTAATTCGAGGGTCGTCGCTCTGCGTAACCAAAGCGGCCTACGAGCCGGGAACAGAGAGCGCCCCCAGGCGGGAAACGCCCCGTCCACCATCATTGTCAATCCTGGAAGCGCACGTCCAGCCACGACGTGAAGCCGTGCCAGGTGGCGGTTGGGTCATGGCGCCGGTAGTACTCGCCCGCGGCCTCGCTCCCCAAGCGGACCACCGCCCCAACAGCACACGCGATCACCGCCGTCACCGTGATGCCCTGCTGCGCCGAGTACCACAAGGGGAGCAACGACTGGAGATGATCCAACTGTTGCTGATTGTCCGGCAGCAGCACCGCGTCGGGGCTGTAGACGACTCCGAGCAGCAAAGAGACGGTCACGAGCAGCAATGTCCAGCGCACGATCATGGGGGTGTACGGAGTCCGCCTCGGTACCGCCATCGCGTGCCCGACAGCAGCGTTCCCAACCCGGTGGCCAGGATCGTCGCGCCGGTCAGGTGCACGTAGACGGCCTCGATGACCATGGCCTCGATGCGCGTCCACGGGCCTAGCGCCTCGACCAGGCCGCCGTATCTCACCAGCAGGAACCCCGCCGCGGCGGCCTGGCCGAGCTCCAGCGCGGCGCACGCCGTCACCAGTCGGAAAGCCACCCGCACGGGATGCACACGCCGACGGTACGACGGGATAGGGCAGGATGGAGTCGACGTTTCGTAACGAAGGAGTCAAGCGCATGACCCTGAGCAAGCCTGAAGTGACGCTGCCCGACGGTCCGCCGCCCGCCGATCTGGTCATCGAGGACATCACTGTGGGTGATGGGCCGGAGGCCGTAGCCGGTCAGCAGGTGAGTGTCCACTATGTCGGCGTGTCGCTGTCGACCGGCAAGGAGTTCGACGCCTCCTGGAACCGCGGGGGTGCCTTCGAGTTCGGCCTCGGTCGCGGTCAGGTCATCACCGGCTGGGACCGTGGCGTGGCCGGCATGCGCGTCGGCGGGCGTCGCAAGCTCGTCATCCCGCCGCACCTGGGCTACGGCGACCGCGGCGCGGCCGGCGTGATCAAGCCCGGCGAGACGCTGGTGTTCGTCGTGGACCTGCTCGGCACCAGGTGAGCTAGGCCGAAGCCGCCAGGCCGACGAGCCCAAGCGAGGTCACCGCACAAAGGCAAAGGCGCCAAAGCCAACAAACCAGGCGAATGAGCCGGGCGACCGAACCGAGCGAAGCAAAAAGGCGAAGCAGCCAGGCAAGCGAGCCGAAGGCGCCGAATCAAGGCGAACGCAAAGCCACCGGAAGGGCAACAACCGCCGGAGGCAGCGCGAAAAGCCCGCCGAAACCGCACAACACCGGCCGAACGACAACCACGGACGAAATCCCGTCGATCGGCCCACAACACGCGAACCGCGAGAACGCCAGGCGGCCAACGCGAGCACCAGCGACCGCATTCCCGGCTGGCGGGACAAAATTCCCACAGCCGGGCATGCGGAAATTCACAGCCGTCCCACAGCACACACCGCAGATCGAGATGCGATGCTGGACCATCGGCGGCGGGCCGATGAGCGGGGCATACGAAGGGGTGTGCAGATGACGATGCAGTCGGCGGCACCGCGGTCGAAGCGGATCCTCATGGTGGGAGCACCGGGCGCCGGAAAAGGCACCCAGGCCAACGCGATCGCGAAGCAGTTCGGGATCACGCACATCGCGAGCGGTGATCTGCTGCGCAAACACATCGCGGACGGCACGACCATCGGCAAGACCGTCGAGGACATCGTCAACAAGGGCGAGCTGGTCCCGGACGCCGTCATCATGGACATGCTGCGCAAGCCGGTGATGGCCGCGAGCGAGACCGGCGGCTACGTGCTCGACGGGTTCCCGCGCACGGTCGAGCAGGCCGAGGCCGCGTACCGTACCGCCGGCTCCCTCGGCGTCGGCGTCCAGATCGCCGTGCACCTCGACGTGCCCGAGGAGGAGCTCATCCGCCGCATGCTGGAGCGGGCCCGCGGCGCCGACGACACCGAGGACGTGATCCGGCACCGGATCAAGGTCTACGAGGAGAAGACCCGCCCGCTGCTGGAGTACTACTCCTCCCGCGAACTGCTCATCCAGGTCAACGGCGCGCGTCCGGTGTCCGAGGTGACCTGGTCGATCGTCGTGCAGCTCCAGCGCGCCCTGAAGCGCCCGAACACGCACACCAGCGGCACCGCGCACAAGAACCAGGCCACCGCCGACAAAGCGGTGGCCTGACCGCAGGCGTCCTACGAGGCCAGGGCCGCGGACACCACGCCCTGCGCCTCGGACTGGATCTCGGCGAGATGCTCGGGGCCCTTGAAGGACTCCGCGTACACCTTGTAGACGTCCTCGGTGCCGGACGGGCGGGCAGCGAACCATCCGGACTCCGTGACGACCTTCAGCCCACCGATGGCGGCCCCGTTCCCCGGGGCCGCCGTCAGTTTCGCGGTGATCGGCTCGCCGGCGAGCGACGTGGCCGAGACCTGCGAGGGCGACAGCTTCCCGAGCACCGCCTTCTCCTCCCGCGAGGACGCGACGTCGAGCCGCGCGTACGCCGGCTCCCCGTGCCGCCCCACCAGGTCCCGGTAGTGCTCCGACGGCGTCCGCGACGTGCGCGCCAGGATCTCCGACGCGAGCAGGCACAGCAGGATGCCGTCCTTGTCGGTGGTCCACACCGACCCGTCGCGCCGCAGGAACGACGCCCCCGCGCTCTCCTCGCCGCCGAACGCGACCGACCCGTCCAGCAGCCCGGGCACGAACCACTTGAAGCCGACGGGCACCTCGATCAGGGTCCGCCCGAGATCCGCGGCCACCCGGTCGATCATCGAGGACGACACCAGGGTCTTGCCGATCGCCGCGCTCGACGGCCAGCCCGAGCGGTTGCGGTACAGATAATCGATCGCGACCGCGAGGAAGTGGTTGGGATTCATGAGCCCCGCGTCGGGCGTGACGATCCCGTGACGGTCCGCGTCCGCGTCGTTGCCGGTGGCGACCTGATACTCGGAGCGCCGCCCGATGAGCGAGGCCATCGCGTTCGGTGACGAGCAGTCCATCCGGATCTTGCCGTCCCAGTCGAGCGTCATGAACCCGAACGCCGGGTCGACCACGGGGTTGACGACGGTCAGGTCGAGCTTGTAGCGCTCCCCGATGTACGCCCAGTAGGCGACGCTCGCCCCGCCGAGCGGATCGGCGCCGATGCGCACCCCCGACGCGGCGATCGCGTCGAGGTCGATGACGGAGCCGAGGTCATCGGCGTAGGACGCCAGGAAGTCGTACCGCTGCGTCGTCTCCGCCTCCAGCGCCCGCGCATAGGTGACCCGCTCGACCCCGGCCAGGCCGCCGCGCAGCAGCTCGTTCGCGCGGTCCTGGATCCACTTGGTGACGTCGGTGTCGGCCGGCCCTCCGTTGGGCGGGTTGTACTTGAAGCCGCCGTCCTCGGGCGGGTTGTGCGACGGGGTGACCACGACGCCGTCGGCGCCCCGGTGCCGGTTCGTGAGGATCGCGTGCGACACCGCCGGCGTGGGCGTGAACCCGTCCCGGCTGTCGATCAGCACCGTCACCCCGTTGGCCGCGAACACCTCGAGCGCACTCACGGTCGCGGGCTCCGACAGCGCGTGGGTGTCGCGACCCAGGAAGAGCGGGCCACTGTACCCCTGGGAAGCCCGATAGTCGCAGATCGCCTGGCTGGTGGCGACGATGTGGTCCTCGTTGAACGAGCCGCGCAGGCTCGAACCGCGGTGACCGGAGGTGCCGAACGCGACCTGCTGGGCGGGGTCGGCCGGGTCGGGGTGGACGGCGTAGTAGCTGGTGATGAGCCGCGGCACGTCGACGAGGTCGGAGCGCTGCGCCGGCTGCCCTGCGCGGGGATGGACGGACATGGGCAATACGTTGCCACGTGGCGCCCCGGCGCACACAACGGACGCCCCCGCCGACGCCCACAAAGACCCGGGGCACACAACGGACGTCCCCGCCACCGCCCACAAAGGCCCGGCGCGCACAACGGACGCCCTCGCGCCACCGCCCACAAAGGCCCGGCGCACACAACGGACGCCCGCGCCACCGCCCACAAAGCAGCGAGGCGGGACGACCGCGGTCATAGGATCAGCTCATGACCTGGGTCGCACCGCCACCACCGCCGTTCGGCGGCTCGCTCGTCGCCGACGAGCGCACGCTCCTCGAGGGCTGGCTCGACTGGCAGCGCGCCGTGCTCGTCGGCAAGTGCACGGGCCTGACCGGCGCCGAGCTCGCCGAGCCGTCCGTGCCGCCCTCGACGATGTCCCTGCTCGGCCTCGTGCGCCACCTCACCGACGTCGAGCGGGAATGGTTCCACGGCCGCTTCCACGGGCGCCCGGTCCAGTACACCTATCGCCGCCCCGACTCGAAGGACGCCGCGTTCGACGGGGCCGATCCGGCCCACGCCGAGCGGGACTACACCAGGCTGATCGACGAGTGGCGCTCCTCGCGGGCCTCGGTGGCCGGCAGCCGGCTGGACGACGCGTTCGAGGACGACCTGCGCGGGCCGATGTCACTGCGGGCGGTGTACCTGCACCTCATCCAGGAGTACGCGCGCCACAACGGCCACGCGGATCTGCTGCGCCAGCGCATCGACGGCGAGACCGGCTGAACGAGACCGGGCACCGCCCGGGGAGGGCCGGGCGTGGGCAGGACTGCGCGAGACCGGCCACTGCCCGGGGAGGGCCGGGCGCGTCCGGGCGTGGGCAGGGCTGCTCGGGCCGGGCACCGCCCGGGCAGAGCCGTGCGAGACCCGGGCACGGCCCTGCTCGGGCAGGGCCCGGCCCGAGCAGGGCCGTGCCCGAGGCCGACTGGGCCCGCGGCGGGCGGGCCCAGCCTGACCGTCGTCCGTCATCCTTTCCGGCGGGTCACCATCCCCGGCCGCATCGCGGCCAGCCCGAGGCAGACCGTGATCACGCCGATCACGACGTTGCTCGCGATCGTGCCGCCCGTGGCGTAACCGCGCTGGATGACCCACGGTGCGACGATCGTCCACACGCCGAGCACCACCGGCACCCACGCCAGGCCGTGCGAACGGCCATAGGCGACGGCGAAACTGAACGCGAGGACAGCGATCGCGATGCCGCAGATGAAGTTGTTGACGGACAGGTTCGCCTCGAAGGGCGAGAACCCCACCACCCACGGGGACACCGTGAGGTAGAGCCCCGCGAGCACCAGGGCACCGTCGGTCACGCGCGCGGCGGGTGTCTCCGACACCTGGTCGTAGTGGGCGCGCAACTCGGCGATGTCCGGATGCCCCTCGAGGTCTGCGATGGGTCGGACCATGACGACCCCCTTCCGGTCGGATGAGGGAGGACTAACCCGAAACCTGTGGAACTAACACCGCGGGGCGGCCGAACTATCAGCGGACCGGACGCGGCGGGGCGGCGCTGCAGACGCCCTGCTCCGCCGCGTCCGGCTGGTTTCGCGTGGGAGCCGCGAGTGGGGGTTCGGCATCACCTCCATGGGGGTCGATGGGTGCGGTGACCCTAGCGCCGCTTGTCCCGGGAGCGCTCCCATGCCAGAATCCTCGTCACCTCGCGGATGGGAGCCGCCGGGGCACTGCCAGCAATGCCGTTGCCACCCAACGCCATTGCGCTTCGTAGTGCCCGCCCCCCGGTTCGTAACTTTCACGAGGAGCGAGATGTCCACACCCCAACGCGGGCCGAAACGCCGGCTCCGCGCTTTGGCCGTCGGCGCGCTGATCGCCGGCAGCTTTATTGCCCTGCCGGCCGGCACCGCCCATGCCGCGACCGGCTGCTCGGTGGTGTACACCGTGCGCAGCCAGTGGCCGACCGGCTTCACCGGCGACCTGGTCGTCACCAACCTGGGTGACGCCCTGACGAGCTGGAACGTCACCTGGACCTACGCGGGTAACCAGACCGTCACGCAGAGCTGGAACGGCGACTTCACCCAGTCCGGCAAGAACGTGACGATCAAAAACGCCGCCTGGAACGGAAGCCTGCCCTCGGGCGGGACGGTCAACCCCGGATTCAACGCCAACTACAGCGGCACGAACACGAACCCGACGAGCTTCTCGCTCAACGGCACCCCGTGCACCGGCCCGAACACGGCCCCGACGGTGTCGCTGACCGCCCCGGCGGCCAACACGCGCTACTCGGCGCCGGCCTCGATCGCGATGACGGCGTCGGCCACCGACCCGGACACGGGCGACTCGATCGCGAAGGTCGAGTTCTACCACGACGGCCTGCTGCTGGGCACCGACACCACCGCGCCGTTCACCTACAACTGGACCGGCGTGCCGGCCCAGACGGCGGCGTACAGCCTGCAGGCGAAGGCCTACGACAGCAAGGGCGCGGTGGGCACCTCCACCGCGGTGCCGGTCTTCGTCGACCCGGTCACCGGGCCGTCGATCGTCGCGACGCCCACCACGCTGACGGTGCCCGAGGGCGGTTCCACCCCGCTGTCGGTCAAGCTCAACCAGGCGCCCACGTCGAACGTGACGGTGGCGGTCGCCCGCACCGGGGACACCGACATCACCGTCGCGCCCGCGTCGCTGACCTTCACCACCGCGAACTGGAACACCGCGCAGACGGTGACGGTCTCGGCGGCGCAGGACGCGGACTCGACCAACGGCACGGCGACGCTCACCCTCAGCGCCAGCGGCTGGACCTCGGCCACCGTCAGCGCGATCGAGAGCGACGACGACGTGGCCGGCGGCGTCTACGTGCAGCGCTTCCTGGAGCAGTACAACAAGATCCACGGCAACGGGTACTTCTCCTCGGAGGGCGTGCCCTACCACGCGATCGAGACGCTCGTCGTCGAGGCGCCCGACTGGGGCCACGAGACGACCTCGGAGGCGTTCAGCTTCTGGATCTGGATGGAGGCGCAGTACGGCCGCGTGAAGGGTGACTGGGCCCCGTTCAACAAGGCCTGGGACACGATGGAGAAGTACATCATCCCGACCCACGCCAACCAGACGACCGGCGGCTACAACCCGAACGACCCGGCCGACTACGCGCCGGAGGCCGACCAGCCCAGCCTGTACCCGCAGCAGGGCGGCCACCTCGACTCGTCCATCAAGGTCGGCGTCGACCCGCTGTACAACGAGCTCGTCTCGACGTACGGCAACTCCGACGTGTACGGCATGCACTGGATCGAGGACGTCGACAACGTCTACGGCTACAGCTCCTGCACGCCGGTGGCCGGCTCGAAGGTGTCGTTCATCAACACCTACCAGCGCGGCCCGCAGGAGTCGGTGTGGGAGACCGTCGCCCACCCGTCCTGCGAGACGTTCGCCTACGGCGCCAAGCAGAACGGCGGCTACCTGCCGCTGTTCATCGACGGCACCCCGGCGAAGCAGTGGCGCTACACCAACGCCCCCGACGCCGACGCCCGCGCGGTCGAGGCGGCCTACTGGGCGCTGCAGTGGGCCACGGCCCAGAACAAGCAGGCCGACGTGGCGGCGACCGTCGCCAAGGCGGCGAAGATGGGTGACTACCTGCGCTACGCGATGTACGACAAGTACTTCAAGAAGCCGGGCTGCACCTCGGTCAGCTGCGCGGCCGGCACCGGCAAGGACTCCGCGGCCTACCTGATGTCGTGGTACTACGCCTGGGGCGGCGACGCGGGCGGCCAGTGGGCGTGGCGCATCGGTTCCAGCCACAACCACCAGGGCTACCAGAACCCGCTCGCGGCGTGGGCGCTGTCCAACGTCTCGGCGCTGACCCCGAAGTCCCCGACCGCGAAGGCCGACTGGCAGACCAGCCTCGGCCGCCAGCTCGAGTTCTACCAGTGGCTGCAGTCGTCCGAGGGCGCCTTCGCCGGCGGCGCGACGAACAGCTGGGGCGGCAACTACTCGGCCCCGCCGGCCGGCACGCCGACGTTCTACGGCATGGCCTACGACGTGCAGCCGGTGTACCACGACCCGCCGTCGAACCAGTGGTTCGGCTTCCAGGCCTGGTCGATCGAGCGCGTGGCGGAGTACTACTACGCCACCGGCGACGCCAAGGCCAAGACGATGCTCGACAAGTGGGTCAGCTGGGCGATCGCGAACACGACGTTCTCCTCGAACGGCGACTTCCAGATCCCGGACACCCTGTCCTGGACCGGCGCCCCGGCCACCTGGAACCCGTCCAGCCCGGCCGCGAACACCAACCTGCACGTCTCGGTCGTGAGCAAGGGCACCGACGTCGGCGTGGCCGCCGCGTACGCGCGGCTGCTGACCTACTACGGCGCCAAGGCGAACAACACCTCGGCGAAGACGACGGCCAAGAAGCTGCTGGACGGCATCTGGCTGCACACCGACTCGCAGGGTGTCGGCATCCCGGAGACCCGGACCGACTACAACCGCTTCGACGACGTGTGGTCCTCGTCCAACCAGCAGGGCCTGTACATCCCGTCGGGCTACAGCGGCGTCATGCCCAACGGTGACGTGATCGCCCCCGGCAAGTCCTTCCTGGACATCCGCTCCTTCTACAAGAACGACCCGAACTGGCCGGCCGTGCAGTCGTACCTCAACGGCGGCTCGGCCCCGACGTTCACGTTCCACCGGTTCTGGGCCCAGTCCGACATCGCCATGGCGATGGCCGACTACGGCCTGCTGATCGGCAGCTGACGCAAGGGGCGCCCCGTCGCGAGGCGGGGCGCCCACCCGTGCGCGGCGCTAGGCTGACCGGCGTGACCCGTGACGAGCTGCTCGCGCACTGCCTGGCCAAGCCCGGCGCCTGGGAGGACCAGCCGTGGGAGGGCGACGTGGTGGCGAAGGTCGGGCCCAAGATCTTCGCGTTCGTCGGCTCGGAGTCCGTCGGGGTCAAGTGCGCGCCGAGCCGTGAGGCGGCCGACGAGTGGCTGCACCGGTACCCCGACGACGCCTCCGTCATGGCGTACATCGGCCGCTCCGGCTGGAACACGCTGCGCCTCGGCGGTGCCATTCCCGACGAGGAGATCTTCGAGGTCGTCGACGAGTCCTACCGCTGGGTCGTGTCGAAGCTGCCGAAGAAGGACCGCCCCGCTCTGTGAGCGCCGTGAGCGCCGGGGGCTCAGAGGTCGTAGGCGGTGAGCGTGTTCCCGGCGGCCACGCACAGCCGCGAGCCCGACCCGGCGAGCCTGAACGCGTTCGGCTCGTCGAGCTGCGTGTCGCGCTGCCCGGTGACCGGGTCGACGACCGCCACCCCGTCCGTCGTCGCCACGAACACCCGGTCGCCGGCGGCGATGATGTCGGCGAAGTCCCAGTCGAAGTTCCACCGCTCGGATCCGTCGGCCGGGTCGAGGCCGGTCAGCGTGCCGTCCTCGTGCACCGCGACGATCCCGCGCCCGGTCAGCAGCGGCGCGCCGTCGGCCAGGAAGCCGCCCGGGGCGTCGTACTGCCAGCGCGCCTGCCCCGACGCGGCGTCGAAGGCGTGCACGGACTCGTTGCGGTACAGGTAGTCGTCGTCGACGTAGCGCATCCCGAGCGCCACCACGAGCGGCCCGAGCACCACCGGGCGCCCGAACACGTGCCCCTCCGGCGCCGCCACGCCCCACTTGCGCGCCCCGGTCGCCGCGTCGTGGGCGGCGAGCTCGCGCGCGGCGGCGAAGATCGTGCCGCCCGCGGCGAGCAGGTCGAACGGGCCGTCGCCGGCCTGGACCGGCTGCCGCCACGCGTCCGCCGGGCCGGAGAAGCCGAGCAGGCCGCGGCCGCCCGAGCCGTCAGTGCCACCAGGACCGTCGGCGACCGTCACGACCGTGCCCTGCTCGGTGAGGACCAGATCGCCGACGTACCCCGCGAACGCCCGCCGCCAGCGTTCCGTGCCGTCGCCGAGGGCCGCCACGCGGACCTGGCCGGCGCCGCCCTCCTGGGTGCGCAGCACGAACCCGTCCCCGGCGATCCGGACCGGCGCGTCCCCGGCCCGGCTGGTCTGCACCGTGTTGCGGCCAAGGTCCTGCTGCCACCGCACCTTGCCGTCGCCGGTCCCGTAGGCGGTCAGCGTCCGGCCCAGGGCGAGCAGCGTGTCGCCGGTGAGCAGCAGCGCGTCGGGCTCGTCGGGCAGCGGCACCCGCCAGCGCCGCCCGGTCGACACGGCCCCGGGCACGGCCGGGCCGTGGTCGTCGCGGAAGCCGTACCACGCCACGGCACCCCCGACCGCGAGCGCTCCGGCCCCGGCGGTCGCGGCCCGCAGGAAGGTGCGGCGGTTCATCGGGCGATCGTACGGCCGCCCGCGCGTCGAATCCGCGCCGCCCCGTTCGTCGTCTCCGTGACCGCAACCGTTCGAGGATGGGATGCAGAACATGGCGAAGTACCTCCTGCTGATCTACGGCGACGAGCAGCGCTGGGACGCCGAGACCGCCGCGGAGCGCGCGGCGAAGGACGCCGGGCACCGCGCGTTCGCCGCCGCGGCCGGCCCGGGCCTGGTCAGCGGCCACGAGCTCGAGACGACCGCGACCGCGACGACGCTGCGCTCGTCCACCGGCGAGCGGCCCACGCCGACGGACGGGCCGTTCCTGGAGACGAAGGAGGCCATCGGCGGCTTCTACGTCATCGAGGCCCCCGACCTCGACGCGGCGCTGAGCCTCGCGTCACGGCTGCCGGAGCTGACGTCCGGGCACGGCGGGGTGGAGATCCGCCCGATCGTGGATCACGGGTGACGGTCGCCGAGGCCGTGGAGCGGGCCCACCGTGAGGAGTGGGCCCGCGTCCTGGCCGCGACCGCCCGGTTCACCCGCGACCTCGACCTCGCCGAGGAGTGCGTCCAGGACGCGTACGCCCGGGCGCTGGACACCTGGCCCGAGGCCGGCGTGCCCGAGCGGCCCGGCGCCTGGCTGACCACGGTCGCCCGCAACCGGGCGCTGGACCGGCTGCGCCGCGAGTCGCACCTGCGCCGGATGCTGCCGCTGCTCGTCACCGACGAGGTCGCCCCGCCCGCCGACGACCGGCTCGGCCTCGTGCTCATGTGCTGCCACCCGGCCCTGTCCCGCGACGCCCAGGTCGCGCTCACGCTGCGGCTGGTCGGCGGGTTGTCCACGGCCGAGGTCGCGCGGGCGTACCTGGTACCGGAGCCGGCCATGGCCGCCCGGATCACGCGCGCCAAGCGCAAGATCGCCGCGGCCCGGATCCCGATGCGCGTCCCCGGGCCCGGGGAGCTGCCGGACCGGGTCGCGGCCGCGTGCGAGGTCGTCCACCTCGTCTACACGACCGGACACACCGCCCCCGGCGGCCCCGGGCTGCAGCGCACCGACCTGGCCGACGGGGCGCTGGCGATCGCGCGGATGCTGCGCCTGCTGCTGCCCCGCGACGCCGAGGTGGCCGGCCTGCTCGCGCTCCTGCTGCTCCTCGACGCCCGCCGGGACGCCCGCACCGCCGCCGACGGGCGCATGCTGCTGCTGGCCGAGCAGGACCGCACGCGGTGGGACGCCGGCCGCATCGCCGAGGGCACCGCGCTGCTCGGCGAGGCCCTGCGCCGGCCGCCGACCCGGTGGGCCGTGCAGGCCGCGATCGCCGCGGTCCACGCGGAGTCCCCGAGCTGGGAGGCGACCGACTGGTCCGAGATCTGCGGGCTGTACGACGTGCTGCTCTCGCTGTGGCCCTCGCCCGTCGTGCGGCTCAACCGGGCCGTCGCGCTCGGCTTCCGCGACGGGCCCGCGGCCGGGCTCGCCGCGCTGGAGCCGCTGCTCGCCGAGCCCGCCCTCGCCGGGTACGGCTACCTCGCCGCCGCCCGCGCGGACTTCCTGCGCCGGCTCGGCCGCACCGCCGACGCGGCCCTGGCCTACGAGGAGGCGATCGCACTCACCCTGAATGATGTCGAGCGCGCATTTCTGACTCGGCGCCTCGCGGGGCTGCGGAGCAACGGATAATCGTCACGAAACGTCTGGTTCAGTGCACGGTGCACCAACCCCGACGGAGGAGCCTTGACGAGCATGTCCCGCCGCCGCCTGATCGGCGCCGGCCTGGCCACGGTGGCGACCGGCCTCCTCGCGAGCGATGCCATCGCCCTGCAGCGGACGCCCGCGAACATGGCGATGTCGCCGCCGCCGGCCCTGCGCCCGCCACCGGCGAAGCCGTCGCCCTCCCCCAGCCCGTCGCCGACCCTGGCGCCGCTGAGCCGTCCGGTGTACACGCTCAAGGAGTTCCGCCAGGTCGTCCCCGGCCCGGACTTCCCGCCCAACGCCGTGGCCCTCACCATCGACGACGGGCCCCACCCGGCCTGGACCCCCGAGGTGCTGCGGCTGCTCGAGCGCTACCACGTGCAGGCCACGTTCTGCCTGATCGGCAACCAGATCCTCGGCCACGAGGCGGTCGCCCGCAGCGTCGTCGCGGCCGGCCACCACGTCGCCAACCACACGTGGAGCCACCCGGGCCAGCTGTCCACCATGGCGCCCGACCGCGTCCAGCAGGAGCTCGACCGCGCCCAGGAGAAGATCCACGACTCCACGGGACACACGCCCACTATCTTCCGCGCGCCCGGCGGCACCTGCTCCCCGGCCGTCTTCGGCGCCGCCGCGAAGGGCGGGATGATCCCGGTCAACTGGGACCGTGACCCCCGCGACTGGACCAAGCCGGGCACGTCCGCGATCACGAACAAGCTGCTCGCGGCGACCGCGGGCGACATCCTGCTGTGCCACGACGGCGGCGGCGACCGCTCCCAGACGTGCGCCGCGCTGCGCACCGTGATCCCGGCGCTCCAGGCCCGCGGGCTGCAGTTCGTCCTGCTGGGCGCCCAGCCCTGAGAAGGTGGGGCCGGGCGCCCCTGGTGCCCCGGGTTCAGCTGGAGGCGCGGCGGACGGCGGCGCGGGCCGCCTCGGGCGTGTCGGCGGCCAGCGCGGCCTTGGCGATCTGCCGGCACTCCTCGAGCGTGTGCGCGGCCAGGGACTCGCGCACGGCCGGGATGCTGCGCGGGGCCATCGACAAGCTGGAGATGCCCAGCCCGGTGAGGACCAGCGCGAAGTCCGGGTCGGCCGCGGACTCCCCGCACACGCCGACCGGCTTGCCGGCCTCGAGGCCCGCCGCGGCGCAGGCGGCGATGAGCGCGATCAGCGCCGGCTGCCACGGGTCGAGCAGCTCCGCGAGGTCACCGGCCATCCGGTCGGCGGCGAAGGTGTACTGACTCAGATCGTTCGTCCCGAGGCTCAGGAAGTCCACGTCGCGCAGGATCGACGGGGCCCGCAGCGCGGCCGCCGGCACCTCGATCATCACGCCGGCCGTGGGCAGGCCGTGCGCGCGGCACGCGTCGGCGAACGCGGCGGCCTCGGCGGCGGTCGCGACCATCGGCGCCATCACCCACACCTCGGCGCTGTTCGCGGCCGCGGCGGTGGCGATCGCGGCGAGCTGGGTGGCGAGCACCTCCGGCGAGCGGCGGGCGACCCGCAGGCCGCGCACGCCCAGGGCCGGGTTCGGCTCGTCGGCCATGCGCAGGAACGGCAGGGGCTTGTCGGCGCCGGCGTCCAGGGTGCGCACCACGACCTTCTTGCCGGGCAGGGCCGCGAACACCGCGGAGTACGCCGCCACCTGCTCCTGCTCCGAGGGGGCGTCGGTGCGGTCGAGGTACAGCAGCTCCGTGCGGAACAGCCCGACGCCCTCGGCGTCGCTCGTCAGGTCGCGGGCCGAGCCGACGTTGCCCAGCAGCGCGACCGCGTGCCCGTCGGCGGTGCGGCCCGGGCCCTGCGAGGCGGCGCGGCGGCTGCGCAGCTCGGCGGCCGCGGCGTTGACGGCCGCCGCCTCCGCCTCCGTCACGCCCACCGACACGGTGCCGGACGTGCCGTCGAGCGCGACGAGCGTCAGGTCGGCCACGCCGGCGATGCCCGTGCAGCGCACCGCGGCCGGGATGCCCAGGGTGCGGGCCAGGATCGCGGTGTGGCTGGTCGGGCCGCCCTCGGCGGTGACCAGGCCGAGCACCACCGCCGGGTCCAGGCCCGCGGTGTCGGCCGGGGCCAGGTCCCGCGCGACGAGGATGAACGGGTGCCCCGGCGACGGGATGCCCGGCATCGGCAGCCCGAGGCAGGCGGCGACGAGCCGGTCGCGCAGGTCGTCGAGGTCGCTGATGCGCTCGGCGAGGTATCCGCCGGCCGCCTCGAACGCCGCCCGGTGCTCGGCCAGGGCCGCGGCGAGGGCGTGCGGGGCGGCCGAGCCGGCGTCGATCGCCGCGTCGGCCGCGTCGGTCAGCATCTCGTCGGTGGCCATGAGCACCTGGGCCCGTAGCACCTCGGCGACGGTGTCCTCGGCCGCGGCGTCGGCGCGGCGGTTCAGCTCCGCCGCGACCGCCTCGACCGCGGCGCGCACCCGCGCCTTCTCCGCCCCGGCGTCGGCGACGGGCGAGGGCGCGGGCAGCGCGGGCGGGGGCGCCAGGTGCAGCACCGGGCCGGCCGCGTGGCCCGGGCTCACCCCGATCCCGGACAGGTCAGGCATCGGGGGCGTCCAGGTCGCGGGCGAGCAGCTCGGCCAGCGCGTCCAGGGCGGCCTCGGCCCCGTCGCCGTTGGCCTCGAGGGTCACTTCCGTGCCCTGCTTGGCGCCGAGGGACAGCACCCCCAGCATGCTACGGGCCGGGACCGGCTTCTTGGCCCCGTTGGTGCTGATGGTCACCGGCACGGCCTGCTTCGCCGCGGCGGCGACGAACAGGGCGGCGGGGCGGGCGTGCAGGCCGCTGGCCGAGCCGACGACGACGGTCCTGGTGGGCACGACTTGCCTCCTAAGGTTCGACGGTCACCTTGATCGCCTCGCCGCGGGCGACGATCCCGAAGGCGTCGAGCGCGTCCTGCAGCGGCAGCCGGTGGGTGATGAGGTCGGCGACGGGGACGGCGCCCTCGGCGATGAGCCGCAGCGCCTCCTTGTTGTGCTGGGGGCTGGAGCCGTTCGCGCCGACGATGGTCAGCTCGCGGTAGTGCACGAGGTTGGAGTCGAGCGCGATGACCGGCTTGTCCTTGGGCAGCCCGCCGAAGAAGCTGATCCGGCCCTGCCGCGCGGCCATCTGCACCGCCTGCTCCTGGGCCGCGCCCGCCGCGGCGGCGGTGATGACGACGTCGGCCCCCCGGCCCTCGGTCAGCTTCAGCACCGCGTCCACGACATCCGTCTCCGAGCCGCAGATGGCGGCGTCGGGGTGCACGAGGTTCGCGGCGAGGTCGAGCCGCTCGCGGTTGAGGTCGACGAGGAACACGCGGGCGGCGCCGCGGGCCCGGGCCAGCCGCACGTGCAGGCAGCCGATCGGGCCGGAGCCCATGACGACCACGTCGTCGCCCTCGCCGACGCCGGCCAGGTTCTGCCCGTTGAGCACGCAGGCGAGGGGCTCGGCGACGGAGGCCTCGGCGAAGCTCAGCCCGTCGGGGATGCGGTTGAGTCCGTCGACGGCGAGCACGTTCGGCGGCACGATCATGTACTCCGCGAACCCGCCGTCGAAGTGGTAGCCCATCGACACCTGGTTGGGGCAGACCGTCATCCGGCCCCGGCGGCACTCGGCGCACTGCCCGCACGGGATCGCGGCGATGACCTGCACCCGGTCGCCGGGCGCCCATCCCTGCACGTCCGCGCCGGCCTCGACGACCTCGCCGGCGATCTCGTGGCCCATGACCCGCGGCGGCACGATGTGGTGATGGCCGAAGTTCAAGATCTTGACGTCGGTACCGCACGTCGAGCACGCCCGCACCCGGATCTTCACGTCGCCGGGGCCGGGCGACGGCTCGGGTGCGTCCTCGATGCGGACGTCGCCGGGGGCATGGAACCGTACAACTCTCACGATCGCTCCAAAACAAGCAGGTCGAGCACTTCGTCGGCACTGGTCGCGGCGCGCAGCCGGGCCGCCTGGTCGGGGTCCATCAGGATCTCGGCGAGCGCGGCGAGGATGTCCACGTGACCGTCGCCGGCGGCGGCGATCGCGACGCACACACGCACGTCCTCGCCGCCCCAGTCGACGCCGTCGGGGAACGCGAGCACCGCGAGGGCGTCGCGCACGACGGTCTCCTTGCTGTTGAGGGTGCCGTGCGGGATCGCGACGCCCTCGCCGATGTACGTGGAGACGCTCTGCTCGCGCTCGAGCATCGCCTCGACGTACGCCGGGCCGACCGCCCCGATCTCGATCAGCACGGCGCCGCAGCGGCGGATGGCCTCGTCCCGCGATCCGGCCCGTTCGCCGAGCCGGATCGCGTCACGGGCGAGCAGGTCACCCACTGAGTTCACCGCCGCGCTGCACCACCTGCACGACCTTCGTGACGGCGGGGTCGCCGATGAACACCTGGAACGCGATGATGACCTTGTCGGGGGCGCTCACCCGGGCCCGGGCCGCGAGGCCCTTGTGGCACAGCACGACGTCGGCGTCGGCCGGGATCGAGTTGACCGGGGTGTGCTCGACGGTCACCTGGTTCTTGGCGAGCTGGCGCTTGAGCGTGCTGGCGAGCATCACGCTGCTGCCCATGCCCGCGTCGCACGCGACGACGACCTTCTTGATGTCGCTTCCGTTGATGCTCGGCATGCCTCAGGCCTCCTGGCGGGACAGCTTGGCCGCGGCGTGCTCGGCCTCGTCCGGGTTGACGACGGTCTCCTCGTCCGGCCCGATGGCCGCGTCCTGCGCCGGTTCGTTGCGGCCGAAGCCCAGCAGCAGCGACGCGACCGCGAAGGTGACGGCGGCGGCGATGAGGATGCCGAGGAGCACGACGAAGTAGCCGCCCTTGGGGGTCACCGCCATGTAGGCGAAGATGCTGCCCGGCGACGGGGTCGCGACCAGCCCGGCGCCCGTGAGCATGAAGGTGCCGACGCCCGCGGCGCCACCGCAGATCATGGCGAGGATCAGCTTCGGCTTCATGAGCACGTACGGGAAGTAGATCTCGTGGATGCCGCCGAGGAACTGCACGATGATCGCGGCCGGCACGCTGGGGCGCAGGTTGCGCGGGCCGAACAGGAAGAACGCGAGCAGCAGGCCAAGGCCCGGGCCGGGGTTCGACTCGATCATGAACAGGATCGACTTGCCCTTGTCGGCCGCCTCGGCGACGCCCAGCGGACCGAACACGCCGTGGTTGATGGCGTTGTTGAGGAAGAGCACCTTGGCCGGCTCGACCACGACCGACGTCAGCGGCAGCAGGTCGTGCCCGACGAGCCAGTCGGCGCCCTTGCCGGCCTGCTTGGTCAGCCACTCGACGACCGGGCCGATGCCGTAGAGGCCGCCGATGGCCATCGCGCCGCCGATGATGCCGGCGCTGAAGTTGTCGACGAGCATCTCGAAGCCGGGCCGGATGCGGTTCTCGACCAGCCCGTCCCAGAGCTTCAGCACGTAGGCGGCGAGCGGGCCGATCATCATCGCGCCGAGGAACATCGGCACGTCGGCGCCGATCACGATGCCCATGGTGGCGACGGCACCCACGACGGCACCGCGCTGGCCGTGCACCAGCCGGCCGCCGGTGTAGCCGATGAGCAGCGGCAGCAGGATCGTGATCATCGGGCCGACCAGCTGCGCGATGTGCGCGTTGGGGATCCAGCCGGTGGGGATGAACAGCGCGGTGATGAGACCCCAGGCGATGAAGGCGCCGATGTTCGGCATGACCATCGCGGCGAGGTAGCCGCCGACGCGTTGCACGGAGGCTCGGAATCCCGAGCCGGTGACCTCAGGTGTGTAGCTCGACACGGGGTGACTCCTTCAGGAGGACGGACCGGAGAGCAATGGGCGGAGCTCGTCCGGCCGGGGGTGGATGGTGACGTTGTGGCGGATCAGATCGGCGGGGCCGGGCATCCTGCTGCCGGGCAGGCTGACCGCGGCCGCGCCCCAGGCGAGGCCCTCGGCGAGGGCGGCGGCCCCGCGGGCGCCGCCGGCGAGGAACCCGGCCAGCAGGGCGTCGCCGGCGCCGACGGTGCTGCGCGGCCGGGCGACCGGGCAGGTGCCGCAGATGACCCCGTCGGCGTCGACGAGGACGGCCCCGTCGGCGCCGAGGCTGGCCAGCACGGTCTGCGCGCCCCAGTCGCGCAGCTGCTGGGCCGCGGCGACGACGTCCCCGAGGTCGGTCAGGGGGGCGCCCACGACCTCGGCGAGCTCGTCCCGGTTCGGCTTGAGCAGCGTGGCCCCGGCCGCAGCCGCCTCGCGCAGGGCCGGGCCGCTGGTGTCCACGGCGACCCGGATGCCGGCCCCGTGCAGGCGCCGGCACAGCTGGGCGTAGGCGTCGGCGGGCAGCCCGGGCGGCACGCTGCCGCACAGCACGGCCCAGTCCGCGGTGCCGGCCCGGGCCAGCACGCGGTCGGTGATCTCGTCGAACTCGGCCCGGACGAGCTCCGGGCCGGGCTCGTTGACCTTCGTGACGGTGCCGTCGGGCTCGGCGAGCGTGATGTTGGAGCGCGTGCGTCCCGCGATCGGCACCGCGAGGACCTCCACGCCCTCGGCCTTGAGCAGCCGGACGAGCTGGCCGCCCTCGTCGCCGCCGCACGGGAGCACCGCGACCGACGGCACCCCGTTGGCCAGCAGCGCCCGCGACACGTTGACGCCCTTGCCGCCCGGGTCGAGGTGGGCCGCGGTGGCCCGGATGACCTCGCCCCGAGCGAGCCGGCCCACGTCCATGGCCCGGTCGAGGCTGGGGTTGAGCGTGACCGTGACGATCATGCCCGTACCACCCGCACGCCCGTGGCCTCGATGTCGCCCACGAGGTCGGCGTCGGCGCGGCTGTCGGTGATGAACAGGTCGACGTCCGCGAGCTCGCCGAACCGCGCGAGGTAGTCGTTGCCGAGCTTGGTGTGGTCGGCCAGCAGCACGGTGCGGCGGGCGGCCCGGATCATCGCCCGCTTGACCGCGGCCTCGGCCGGGTCGGGCGTGGTCAGCCCGCGCTCGACCGACACGCCGTTGGTGCCGAGGAACGCCACGTCGACGTAGAGGTCCGCGAGGGGCCGCAGCGACCAGTCGTCGACGGTGGCGAGGGTCTTGCCGCGCAGCCGGCCGCCGAGCAGCAGCACGTTGAGGTTGGTGCGGGTGCCCAGCGCCGTGGCGATGACCGGCGAGTTGACCACGACGGTCAGCTCCCGGTCGGTGGGCAGCAGGTTGGCGAGCTTGACGGTCGTGGTGCCGGCGTCGAGGATGATGGCCCCCTCCTCGGGGACCTCGGCGAGCGCGAGCTTCGCGATGCGCTCCTTCTCCTCCACGAGCACGGCGTCCCGGGTGGCGAGGGCCGGCTCGAAGCCGATGCGCTCGACGGGGATGGCCCCGCCGTGCACCCGGCGCAGGACCCCGGCCCGTTCGAGCGTGGTGAGATCGCGGCGGATGGTCTCCGACGTGACGTTGAGCTCGTCGGCCAGCCCGGCCACCTCGACCCGCCCCTGCTCGCGGGCGATGCGCACGATGGCCTGCTGCCGCTCCTCGGCGTACATGATGTGGTTTCACCGCCGTTTCGATTTGCTTGTGTTTTGTTTACGCCCGTTTATGTGGGCAGTCAAGAGTTGAACCACAGAAACCCACACCGGCCAGCCCAGCAGCCACACCACCAGCGCGAACGCCACGAACTGCGTCATGCCCTGCAGCGCCTCCGTCCGCCGCGGGTCCCCGATCCACCAGCGCGCCACCTGCAGCAGCACCACGGCGACGACCCCGGCGACGAGCGCCTTGCCGAACTCGCGCCACTCGTACCTGACCCGTTCGGGCCCGCGCTTGGGCACCACGTGCGGCGCGGGGCCACCGGCGAACCGGTGCGCGAACCGCACGTCGGCCCAGCGCACCATCGACGGCCCGAACGCCACGGAGAACCCGAGGAACACCGCGGCGATCGCGTGCGCCCGCCCGGCCGTACCCCCGCCGCGCAGATCGACGGCCGCCACGACGAGGAGCACGAGGTCGGCCACGGCGGTCGCGGCGAGCAACCCGGCCCCGGTCCGCGGCAGCCGCACCAGATAGCGGCACGCGAGCCCGGCCGCGAGCAACACCCAGAACGCGATCTCACACCCGACGATCCAAGCGATCAGCATGCCTTCGAGCCTTCCGCCCGAATTCGCCGGCCGCGTCGGCACCGCTGAGGGTTCGCCTACATCCTTGGTCGCACTCCGCTTACCCGGTGCCGTGTACGAACGGAGGAATGCACGGACGCTGATGTGGTCCTACGCTTCTCGCCGTCCAGCTTCGGCGATCACACGGGGGTAGCAGACATGGCCGGCAAGCAAGTCAACCGGCTCGCCGGGCTCGCGGCGCTCGTGGCCGTGGCCGACGCCGTCATCACGGTCCTCGGGCGGCAGACGTTCCTCGCCAACGCGGCGCAGTACGGGTGGGCCGTCGTCGACGACCCGCCGTTCGACGGGATCAGGCAGCGGTTCGTGTTCTGCGTCGCGGTCGCCGTGCTGGCCGCGGTCGTCGGCGTCGGCGCGGTGTTCCTGGTGAACCGGGCTCGGCCTGGGGCGCGGCTCGCGGTCGTCTACTCGCTGCCCGCCTGCTTCGTCCTCGACCTGTTCACCGTCGTCTACAGCCCCGGCAACGTCGGGCAGAACAGCAACGGCGAGTCGGCGGCCAAGCACGCCGAGGCCGCGGCCGCGTTCGACCGGCTGTTTCCGCTCTGGTTCACCGGCGGGCACGCCGTCGCGGTCGTCGCCCTCGGCGTCATCGCGCTGCGGCTGGTGCTCGTGCTGCGCAAGCCGGAGCACCGCGACTTCTACGAGTTCGCGGCGGCGTAGCCCGTACATCCTTTGTCGCATTTCCGCCGGGGCCCGGTGATGGTGCAATCGGTAGGATGAAGGGGCGCACGGTCGACTGGATCCTGGCCGGCAGCGGATTCGCGGCCGGGTCGCTCATGTATGTCACCGGCCAGTACCAGGCCCACGTCGACGCCCGCTGGCTCTTCGCCCCGCTCGCCGTGTGCTGCGGCGCCCTGCTGCTGCGCCGCACCGCGCCGGTCGCGTCCGTGGCCGTCGGCACCGCGGCCGTGGCCGCCGACATCGCGATCGGCCCGTCGCTCGCGACGCCGCTGGTCTACACGCAGGTGTTGTACGACGCCTGCCTGCACGGCAGCGCCCGCCTGGCCCGGCTGCTGCTGGCCACCAGCGTCGTCGGCTCGGTGGTGACCGCTGTCGCGTGCCTCGTCGTCGTCCGCGACGTCCGCTCGGTCGGGCTGGCCGTGCTCCTCGCGCTTGTCACCGTCGTGCCCATCCTCACCGGCATCCACGTGCGCCGCCACCGCGACCAGGCCGCCGTCGCGCGCCGGTCGGCCGAGCAGGTCGCGCGGCTGGCCGAGGCCGACCGGGCCAACGCGGTCGCGGCCGAGCGGGCCGGGATGGCCCGCGAGCTGCACGACGTGATCGCCAACCATCTCAGCGCCGTGGCCATCCACGCCACCGCCGCGCTCTCCACGGACCTCGGGCCGGCCGGCACCCGCGAGGCGCTCACCGTCATCCGGGAGAACAGCGTGCAGGGCCTGGCCGAGATGCGCCGGATGGTCGGCTTCCTGCGCGACGCGCAGGCCCTGCCGGACAACGCGCCCGGCGGGCTCGCCACCCTGGACGACCTCGTCGCGCGCGCCGGGCTGCCGGTCCGCCTCGAGGTGCGCGGCGCAACCGAGGACGTGCCGGTGAGCGTCGACCTGGCCGCGTACCGCATCGTCCAGGAGTCCCTGACCAACGCGCTCAAGCACGGCGACGACAGCCCGGTCACGGCGCACGTGACCCGGGAACCGCGCGCGGTCGGCATCCGGGTCACCTCCGGCCTGCCCGAGGACCGGACGACCGGCGAGGGCGCCGGGCTCATCGGGATGCGCGAGCGCGCCGCGCTGCTCGGGGGCACGCTCACCGCGGGGCCGGACGGCGACCGCTGGGTGGTCAGCGCCCGCCTGCCCTGGGAGGCGGCGTGACCGCCGTGCGGGTGCTCGTCGCCGACGATCAGCCGGCCGTACGCGCCGGGCTCGTGCTGATCCTCCGGTCGCGGCCCGGCATCGAGGTCGTCGCCGAGGCCCCCGACGGCGCCGCGGCGGTCGAGATCGGGCTGCGGCTGCGCCCCGACGTGGTGCTCATGGACCTGCGCATGCCCCGCCTCGACGGGGTCGCCGCCACCCGGGAGCTGGTCGCCGGCGGGGTCCGGGGCATCCTCGCGCTCACCACGTTCGACCTGGACGAGTACCTCTTCGGCGCCCTGCGCGCGGGCGCGGCCGGGTTCCTGCTCAAGGACGCCTCCGCGGACGAGCTGGTCGAGGCCGTGCGGACCGTCGCGCGCGGCGAGGGCGTCGTGGCCCCGGCGGTCACCCGGCGCGTGCTCGCCGCGTTCGCGGGCCCGGGCGCCCGCGCCGGGACGGTCCCCGCCCCCGTGCCGCTGGGCCTGCTCACCGGCCGCGAGCGCGAGGTGCTCGAGTGCCTCGGCGCGGGCCTGTCCAACGCGACCATCGCCGCGCGGCTCGGGATCGCCGAGGCCACCACGAAGACGCACGTCTCGCGCATCCTGGCCAAGCTGGGGCTGCAGAGCCGGATGCAGGCCGCGATCGCGGCGCGCCAGGTGAGATCGCTTGACACGTGACCAATCGGTCACATAACTTCGAGGCGTGGACGACGACGATCGCGTCTTCAAGGCCCTCGCCGATCCTACCCGGCGCTTCCTGCTCGACCTGCTCTTCGCGCGTGACGGCCGCACGCTCACGGAGCTCGAGTCCGAGCTGGAGATGACCCGCTTCGGGGTGATGAAACACCTGAAGGTCCTGGAAGAGGCGAACCTCGTGGTGACCCGGCGACATGGCCGGGAGAAGCTGCACTTCCTCAACGCGGTGCCCATCCGGCAGATCCACGACCGCTGGATCGACAAGTACACCAGCGATCACGCCCGGGCCCTGCTCGACCTGAAACGGCATCTGGAGGACGACGAGCCATGAGCGGCACCCAGGTTTACAAGGTCTACATCAAGGCCGAGGCGAACAGGGTGTGGGAGGCGATCACCTCCCCCGAGTGGAACGCGCGCTACGGCTACCGCGGCCCCATCGAGATGGACCTGCGCCCCGGCGGCGCGGTCGTCGGCCGGTCCAACCCGGGCATGCTCGCCATGGGCGCGCCCGAGATCGGCGTCGACGGCGAGGTCGTCGAGGTCGACCCGCCGAACCGGCTGGTGCAGACCTTCCGCATGCTCATGGACCCGGGCATCGCGGCGGAGGGGTTCACGCGGCTGACGTACGAGCTCAAGGAGAGCAAGGACGGCGTCACCGCGCTGACCGTGACCCACGAGCTCGGCGACGCGCCGAACATGGGCCGCCTCATGGCCGGCGAGTTCGAGGAGATGGGCGCCGGCGGCGGCTGGGCCTGGGTGCTCAGCGACCTCAAGTCGCTGCTCGAGACCGGCAAGGCCCTCGCCGATCAGTAGCGGAACCGGCCCACCAGGCCCTGGAGGTCCTGCGACACCCGGGCCAGGCTTCCGGCCGCGGAGCCGACGCCGGCCACGGTGACCGTCGTGGCCCGGGTGGCGTCGGCGACCGCGGCGACCGAGCGCGAGGCGTCGGCGGTGCTGGCCGCGACCCCGCCGATGGTGCGGGTCAGGTCGGACGTGGTCGTGCTCTGCTCCTCGATGGCCGAGGCGATGGTCACCTGCAGGTCGTTGATCCGCCCGATGACCTCGGCGATCCGCTCGATCGACGCGGTCGCGCCGGCGGTGTCGTCCTGAATCGCCGTGATGCGGGCGGAGATGTCCTCGGTGGCCCGGGCCGTCTCCGCCGCCAGGTCCTTGACCTCCCCGGCGACGACGGCGAACCCGCGGCCGGCCTCGCCCGCCCGGGCCGCCTCGATGCTCGCGTTGAGCGCGAGGAGGTTCGTCTGGCGGGCGATGCCGCCGATCACGGCGGCCATCTGCCCGATCTGCCGGCTGGACGCCCCGAGCTGGTCCATCGTCCGCGTGACCGTCGCGGCGAGGCCATGGGCGGTGACGGCGACCGCGGCCGCCTCCTGGGCGCTGGCCGAGATGGCCGAGATCGACTGCCCCATCTGCTGCGTGCCGGCCGCGAAGGTCTGCACACTGCGGGAGATGTCCCCGGTCGCGGCGGTGGCCGCGGCGGCGCGCTGCGCCGAGGACTCGGCGCTGACCGCGAGCTGGGCCGAGACGCCCGACAGCTCGCCGGAGTGGGTGGCGACCACCTGGGCTCCGTCGTCGACGGAGCGCATCGCGGCCGCGAGCCCGGCCACGAAGCGGTTGAACGACGCGGCGACGGTGGCGAGCTCGTCGCGGCCGCGCTCCTCGAGCCGGGCGGTCAGGTCGCCGTCGCCGTCGGCGATGTCGGTGAGCCGCGCGTCCAGGGCCCGCAGCGGCCGGGCGATGCTCGCGACGACCACCAGCGCGACGGCGGTCGCGACGAGCAGCCCGGCGACGCCGACGATCCACACGGTGCGGCGGCCGTTCTCGGCGGTGCGCTGGGCCCCGGCGGCGACCGCGAGACCCCGGCCGGTGACGTCGGCGGCCAGCTGGTTGGTCGCCTCGGCCATGACGTCGAAGGCATCGACGGAGTCGCCGGAGGCCAGGTCGTCGGCGGTCGCCCTGGACTCGGCGGAGCCCTGGCGGTACAACCCGATCATGCGGACGTCGATGGCCATGAAGGTGTCGAAGGCGGCCGCCGCGCGCCCCAGCAGGGTGCGCTCGCCGGCGGTGAGCGCGGCGTCCCGCAGCGAGCCGAAGTCGTCGCGCAGGGCGGCGGCGGCGTCGAGGAACTCCTTGCGCTGCCCGTTGGTGTCGTCCAGCGCGCCGGGCACGCCGCGCAGGAAGTCGAACGCGTAGCCGGTCTGCCAGCCGGAGATGTCGGCGGCGCGGAACTTCGCCTCCATGGCCAGCCGGGACACCCGCATGAGCACGCTGGCCTCGGCGCTGGCCGAGCGCTGCTGGCCGAAGCCGAGGGCGGCGGTGCCGAGCAGGACGCCCGAGACGAGCACGCCGATGACGGCGAGCAGCAGAATGCGCGTGGTGATCCGCCAGCGGCGCATGCGTCACCCCCGACGGTTGCAGCACTACAACGACACCGGGCTCATCGGCAGCCCGCGGATGTTCTTGAGGCGCGCCCGCAGTCATCCAATCTCTGCGACACTGAAGACCGGCAAATGGCCCAGCTCGGCCATTGACGACCGTCAGACCTCCCATGTTGACTGCTAGCACGGACGCGGCTCCCCATCGGCGGGCGCGAGTCGCGGCCGGACCTCGCACGATCTCTGCCGAAGGAGCAGCAACGTGGGCAAGACCCGCCGACTCGCCCTGTTCGCGGCCGTCACCGCGCTCATGGGCCCCCTCGCCGCCGTCCCGCACGGCGCCCCCGCCGCCGCCTCGACCACCGACCAGGCGTTCAACCCCGGCACCGGCATGCTCGACGTGGACTACGCCGGCTACCTGTCCAAGCACGACGTCGTCTACAACAGCCCGCAGACCAACCCCCTCTACGGCCTGACCGTCGGCAACGGCCGGACGGGCGCGATGGTGTGGAACGGCAACGGCCTCACCATGCAGGTGTCCAACGTGGACGCCTCCGAGCAGTCCGCCTACGCGGCCGGCCTCGTGAACCTCAACACGAACCCGGGCCTCGACACCGGCTACACGACGTTCCAGCAGCGGCTGTCGCTCTACGACGGCACGCTCACCACCAAGTACGACAGCAACCGCACGGTCACCGTGCTCGGCGTGCCCGGGTCCGAGGCGATGGGCATCCACGTCGAGGACTCGCGCACCGGCCTGGGCACCACGACGCTCGACCTGAGCATGTGGGACCCGGCGACGGTGACCAACAGCGCGGACGTACCCAACCTGGACACCTGGAAGCAGATCAGCACCTTCGCCGACGCGAGCGCCGCCGGGTTCAGCCGGGGCCAGAGCGACCCCGGCGGCTTCGGCTACACCCTCGCGGCCACGGTGGAGGGCGCGGCCTACACCACCCAGGTGACCGGCGGCCGCCAGGTGCGCCTGACCATCACGCCGACCGCGAGCTACACGATCTGGTTCACGGCCGCGAGCCGGGTCAACGCCCCGAACCGGGACTCGGTCGCGCAGGCCCGCAGCCAGCTCGCCGCGGCCCGCAGCGCCGGCTACCTGACCACGCTGAACAACTACCGCAGCTTCTGGCACGCGTTCTGGGCGAAGTCGTTCGTGCAGTACGGCGGCGCGGCCGGCACCGGGGACTACCTCGAGAACGTCTACTACCTGGCGACCTACATGATCGCCGCGGGCGGCCACGGCACCTACCCGTTCCACTTCATCAACGGCGTCTTCCGGGCGACGCAGGACACCACGAAGTGGAGCAACGGTTACTGGTACTGGAACCAGCGCGACGTCTACAACTCGCTGCTCGCCTCCAACCACGTCGACCTCTTCGCCACCGAGAACCGGCTCTACAGCCGCAACGCTTCGGCGCTGAAGGCCTACACCCAGACCCGCTACGCGATCGACGGGCTGTGGACGCCGGAGACGATGGGCTGGGACGGCAACGCGCGCGGCACCGTCGGCTCGGACTACGTCAACGACATCTACTCGACGGGCACCGAGGCCGCGTACAACATGTACCTGCAGTACCGCTACACCGACGACACGAGTTACCTGCGCGACACCGCGTACCCGTTCATCCGCGAGGTCGTGAAGTTCTACCAGGCGAAGCTGTCGCGGGACCCCGCGACCGGCCGCTACGGCATGGCGTCCTCGAACGCGCACGAGACCTACTGGGACGTCAGGAACGCGATCACCGACCTGGCCGCCGTCCGGCGCATCTTCCCGATCGCCATCGCGGTGAGCACCCAGCTCGGGCTCGACGCCGGCCTGCGCGCCGGCTGGCAGGACGTGCTGAACAACCTCGAGCCGTACAAGGTGAGCAACGGCGCCTGGCTGCCGCACGACCCGCCGTCGGTGCAGCAGCGCAACGGCGAGAACGTGACCGCGGAGCTCATCTGGCCGTACGACCTCACCGGCATCGGGGCGAGCGACTACGCCACGGCGCTCGCCAGCTGGAACGCCCGGCCGAACCCCTACAGCAACGTGTGGGCGAACGACGCCGTGCAGGCCGCGCGGCTGGGCCTGGGCGATCAGGCGCTGGCGGGGATGAAGCTGATGCTGCAGCGGTACCAGAACTACCCCAACGGCATGACGAACAACACCAACGGCGTCTTCGAGTACCTCGGCGTGCACCTGGCCGCGACGAACGAGTCGCTCCTGCAGTCCTACGACGACCGGATCCGCGTGTTCCCGGCCGCCCCCGGCGACGCGGGCTTCAGCGGGAAGTTCACGCTGCTGGCCAAGGACGGGTTCCTCGTGAGCTCGGAGCGCGAGGGCAACGAGACGAAGTACGTCGGGCTGAAGAGCCTGTACGGCAAGCCGGCCCGGGTGGTGAACCCGTGGGGCACCCAGGAGATCCGGGTCCGCCGCGCCTCCGACAACGCGGTGCTGACCACGAGCACGGCCGGCGAGGTCACCTTCGCCACCGCCGCGAACACGGTCTACATCGTAGAGCGGACCGCCCGGCCGCTGACGTCCTACACCCAGACGCGGCTGACCGGCACCGCCAACACCGGCGTCAAGACGCTCGCCGGCACCGCCTCCACGCTCGGCACGGCCGGCGCCGGGCAGCCTGGGCTCGTCAACGACACGGCGCTGACCTACGACGCGAACTGGTACCAGACCACGAACCGCGGCTACGGGGACTACAACGACGACACGCACCACAGCACCACCGTGGGCGCGACCGCGAGCTACACGTTCACGGGCACCGGCGTGCAGCTGCTGTCCGAGCGCTTCGGCGACATGGGCACCGTGGACGTGTACGTCGACAACGTCCTGCAGGCCACCGTGAACCTCAACGCGCCGGGCGCCCGGCAGGTCCAGCAGGCCGTCTACACGAAGTCCGGCCTGGCCAACGGGGCGCACACGATCCGGATCGTCAACACGTCCACGTCGGTCGGGATGGTCGACGCGCTGCGGGTCACCACGGGCACGACCCCGCCGCCGGCCGGGTCGGCGCTGCGGGCGCGGGTGAACACGCGCTACGTCACCGCCGACGCGGGCGGCACGAGTCCCCTCATCGCCACGAAGACCGCCGTCGGGACGGCCGAGCAGTTCGACGTCGTCGACCTGGGCGGCGGCCTGATCGCGCTGAAGGCCCGGGTCAACGGCCAGTTCGTGTGCGCCGAGAACGCCGGGGCCAACCCGCTCGTCGCCAACCGGGCGCAGGCCGGGTCGTGGGAGACGTTCCGGCTCATCCGCAACGCCGACAATTCCGTGAGCCTCCAGGCGACGGTCAACGGGCGGTACGTGACGGCGGAGAGCGCGGGCGCGGCCCCGCTCATCGCCAACCGCGACGCGATCGGGCCGTGGGAGAAGTTCGACCTGATCGCCGCGTGACGAGGATGCCGGCCGCGGGGCGCCCCGCGGCCGGCATCTGCCCCGTCGTGTCGCGTCGGCGTCGCGGCACCACGGGCGTCGCCCGGTGTCGTAGCGGTGGCTCCGCGTACCGAACCATGGGCAACCCTCGACTCGACAGTGAACATCCGAGGTATCCCGGCGTCAACCCATCGACAAACTTCTGCTCTACGCATCGAAAGCCTTGCCTTCGTCACCGGAGGCCTGCTAAACATCCGATGTATGAGCGACCGGTTCGTTTCGCTGGACACCTCCGACGTGCGGTTCCCGACCTCCCGCAGGCTCGACGGCTCCGACGCGATGAACCCGGACCCCGACTACTCGGCGGCCTACGTGGTCCTGCGCACCGACGCCGCCGACGGCCACGAGGGGCACGGGTTCGCCTTCACGATCGGCCGCGGCAACGAGGTGCAGACCGCCGCGATCCGGGCGCTGCGGCCGTACCTCGTCGGACGCCTGGCCGCCGACGTGCTCGGCGACCTGGGCGGCCTGTGGCGCGAGCTGGTGCACGACTCCCAGCTGCGCTGGCTCGGCCCCGAGAAGGGCGTCATGCACATGGCGATCTCCGCCGTGGTCAACGCCCTGTGGGACCTCAAGGCCAAGCGGGCCGGGCTGCCGCTGTGGCGGCTGCTCTCCTCGATGCCGCCGGAGGAGCTCGTGGAGCTGGTCGACTTCCGGTACCTCACCGACGCCCTCACCCCCGCCGAGGCCCTCGAGATCCTCAAGCCCGGCGCGGAGGGGCGCGAGGAGCGCGTCGCGGCGCTGCTCGCCGACGGCTACCCGGCCTACGCGACCTCGCCCGGCTGGCTCGGCTACGACGACGCCAAGCTCACCCGCCTGTGCCGCGAGGCCGTCGCGGCCGGCTTCACCCAGATCAAGCTCAAGGTCGGCGCCGATCTCGGCGACGACATCCGCCGGCTGCGCATCGCCCGGGAGGTCTGCGGCCCGCGCGTGCGCATCGCCGTCGACGCCAACCAGCGCTGGGACGTGGACACCGCCGTCGAGTGGGTCCGGGCCCTCGCGCCGTTCCACCCGTGGTGGGTCGAGGAGCCCACCTCGCCCGACGACGTCGTCGGGCACGCCGAGATCGCCCGCCGCATCGCGCCGATCCCGGTCGCGACCGGCGAGCACGTGCCGAACCGGGTCGTGTTCAAGCAGCTGCTGCAGCTGCGGGCGCTCTCGTTCGTCCAGCTCGACGCCGCCCGCGTCGCCGGGGTGAACGAGAACGTGGCGATCCTGCTGCTGGCGGCCAAGTTCGGCGTCCCGGTCTGCCCGCACGCGGGCGGGGTGGGGCTGTGCGAGCTGGTGCAGCACCTGTCGATGTTCGACTTCGTGGCCGTCTCGCGCAGCACGCACAACCGCGTCATCGAGTACGTCGACCATCTCCACGAGCACTTCACGGACCCGGTCCGCCTCCGCGCCGGCCGCTATCTGGCGCCGACCGCGCCCGGGTTCAGCTCCACCATGCGGCCCGAGAGCCGCGCCCGCTACGCCTTTCCCGACGGTCCGATCTGGAACGAGGCCCCGTCATGAGAACGCTCCCGCCGCTCGTCGCCGCCGCCCTGCTCGTCTCCCTCGCCGCCTGCGGTGACGCCGGGGGTGAGGCTCCAGCGAACCCCGGCAGTGCCCAAATCGCCGTGGACCTGCCCCGCGCCGACTCCGACTTCTGGAACTCCTACGCCAAGTACATCCCGCAGTACGCCAAGGAGAGCGGCATCAACCTGATGACGCCGACCAACTCGCAGAACGACATCGCCAAGCTCGTCGCCAACACCCAGGCCCTGACGAGCCAGGGCGCCAAGGCCATCGTGATGGCACCGCAGGACACCGGCGCCATCGCCACCACGCTCACCACGCTGGAGCAGAAGAAGATCCCCGTGGTCACCGTCGACACGCGGCCCGACAAGGGCAAGGTGTTCATGGTGGTGCGGGCCGACAACCGGGCGTACGGCCAGAAAGCCTGTGAGTTCCTGGGACAGAAGCTCGGGGGCAAGGGCAAGGTCGTCGAGTTCCAGGGGGCGCTGAGCTCGGTCAACGGGCGCGACCGGTCCGACGCGTTCGCCGAGTGCATGCGCGGCAAGTTCCCCGGCATCACCGTCTTCGCCGAGCCCACCGACTGGGAGGGCGCCAAGGCCTCGGCCGCGCTGCAGACCCGCCTCGCCCAGCACCCCGACATCAACGGCATCTACATGCAGGCCGGCGGCGTGTTCCTGGCCCCCACGCTGCAACTGCTGCGCTCCAAGAACCTGCTGGTGCCGCCGGCCGACCCCAGGCACATCGCCATCATCTCCAACGACGGCATCCCGCAGGAGTTCGACGCGATCCGCAAGGGCGAGATCGACGCGACCGTCTCCCAGCCGGCCGACCTCTACGCGAAGTACGCGCTCTTCTACGCCAAGGCCGCGGTCGAGGGCAAGACGTTCCAGCCCGGCCCGACCGACCACGGCAGCACCATCGTCCAGGTCCGCGACGGCGTGCTCGAGGACCAGCTGCCCGCCCCGCTGGTCACCAAGGACAACGTCGAGGACAAGGCCCTGTGGGGCAACCAGATCGGGTCATGATGTCCGCCGACACCCCTGCCGTGGAGGCCGTGAGCGTCACCCGGCGCTTCGGGGCCACCACGGCGCTGTGCGAGGTCTCGATGCGCATCGCGCCCGGCGAGACCCACGCGCTCGTCGGGCGCAACGGCGCCGGCAAGTCGACGCTGGTCTCGCTGCTGACCGGGCTCAGCGCCCCGGACGGCGGCGAGATCCGCTTCGGCGACGGGCCCGCCCCGCCGATCGCCGACCGCGGCGCCTGGCGGGCCCGGGTCGCCTGCGTCTACCAGCGCTCCACCATCATCCCGGCCCTGACCGTGGCCGAGAACCTGTTCCTCAACCGCCAGGGCACCCTCATCCGCTGGCCCGCGCTGCGCCGGCGGGCGGCGCAGCTGCTGGCCGAGTACGCCGTCGACGTCGACCCCGGCGTCCCGGCCGGGGACCTCGGCGTCGAGCAGCGCCAGCTCGTCGAGATCGCGCGGGCCCTGTCCCAGGGCGCCCGGTTCATCATCCTCGACGAGCCGACCGCCCGCCTCGACGCGCCCGCCATCGACCGCCTGTTCGCGCGCCTGCGGTCCCTGAGCGAGTCCGGCGTCACGATGCTGTTCATCTCGCATCATCTGCGGGAGGTGTACGACGTCTGCCACACCGTCACCGTCCTGCGCGACGCCCGCTGGGTGCTCACCGAGCCCGTCGCCGCCGTCTCCCACGACGCGCTCGTGGCGGCGATGACGGGCGAGGCCACCGGCCTGACCGCGGTCGCTCCCCGGTCCCGCGCCGGGACGTCGACGGTGCTGCGCCTCGAGGGCCTTGCGCTGCACGACGCGTTCGAACCGGCGACGCTGGACGTGCGGGCCGGCGAGATCGTGGGCCTGACGGGTTCGGGGAGCAGCGGCAAGGTAGCCCTGGCCGAGACGGTGGGCGGGCTGCGCAAGGCGTCCTCGGGTTCGGTGTTCGTCGGCGGTACCGCGGTGCGCCCCGGCGTTCCCGCCGCCCTCGCCGCCGGGATCGGCCTGGTGCCCCAGGACCGGCACCGCGAGGGTCTCGTGCCACTGCTGTCCGTGGCCGAGAACGCCACCCTGCCGATCGCCGGGCGCCTCGGCCCGGCCGGGGTCGTCGTGCCCGCGCGGCGGCGGGCCGTGGCGGAGGAGCTCATCGCCCGGTACGACATCCGCACCGAGAGCGCCGCCGCCCCGGTCGCGAGCCTGTCCGGCGGCAACGCGCAGAAGGTCGTCCTGGCCCGGGCGCTGTCGAGCGGCCCGCGGGTGCTCGTGCTCATCAACCCGACCGCAGGCGTCGACGTGCGCTCGAAGGAGTCGCTGCTCGGGGCGGTCCGTGCCGCCGCCGACGCGGGCACGGGCGTGCTCATGGTCTCCGACGAGCTCGACGACCTGCGCCACTGCGACCGGGTCCTCGTCATGTTCCACGGGCGGGTCACCGCCGAGCTGCCGGCCGGGTGGGGCGACACCGACGTGGTCGCCGCCGTCGAAGGAGTCGCCACGTGAGCACGTTGTCCGCCGCGCGGATGCGCGACCTCGCGCTGCTGCCCGCCATCGTCGTGCTGCTGGTCGTCGGCGCGCTGATCGACCCGGTCTTCCTGTCCCGGGCCAACCTCGTCAACGTCCTGCAGCAGCAGACCGAGCTGGCCCTGCTGGTGCTGGCCGAGACGCTCATCCTCATCGGCGGCCGGTTCGACCTGTCGCTGGAGTCGACCGTCGGCCTCGCCCCGGCGCTCGGCGTGGCCCTGGTCATCCCGGCGGCCAGCAACGGCATCGGCACCGAGTGGTCCGACGCCCTCGCCGTGCCGATCTGCCTGCTGGTCGGGCTGGCCGTCGGGGCGCTCAACGGGCTGCTGATCCTGCGCTTCGGGCTGTCGGCGTTCATCGTCACGCTCGGCATGCTCATCCAGCTGCGCGGGCTGCAGATCGGCGTCACCGGCGGGCAGAACCTGTTCGAGCTGCCCCCGTCGGTGCTGTACCTCGGCAACGCCACCTGGCTCGGGCTGCCCCTGTCGATCTGGCTGTGCGCGGCGATCTTCGCGGCCGGCATCGCCGTGCTCGGCTGGTTCCGCCACGGCCGGGCGGTCTACGCGATCGGCGGCAACGCCGACGCGGCCCGGGCGGCCGGCATCCGCGCCGACCGCGTGATGTGGATCGTGTTCATGGTCGCCGGGGTGCTCGCCGCGCTCGCCGGGCTGCTCATGACCGGCCGCCTCGGCTCCGTCGCGGCCGCCCAGGGCTCCGGCATGATCTTCCAGGTGTTCGCCGCGGCGGTCATCGGCGGGGTGAGCATGAACGGCGGCAAGGGCACCCTGCTCGGCGCGCTGTGCGGCGTGCTCATGCTCGGCCTCATCAGCAACATCCTGACCCTGGCCGGGGTCTCGGCGCAGTGGATTCAGGCGGTGTACGGCCTGATCATCCTCGTCGCGCTGGTGCTCGCCCGGCTCACCACGGGCAAGGCGCAGGACTGACGGCGGTGGGTGGGACCGGTCCGGGGCCGGTCCCACCCGGTCTCATCAGCCGACGGTGACGGCCGCGTCGTCGATGACGAAGGACGTCTGCAGCGAGGAGTCCTCGCTGCCGCTCCACTTGAGCGTGACGGTCTGGCCTGCGAACGCGCTGAGGCTGTACGACTTCTGCACGTACCCCGTCGCCTTGTTCAGGTTCGACAGCGTGGCCAGGGTCGTGGAGCCCGCGGAGACGGTCAGCTTGTCGTAGGCCGTCGTGGTCGTGGTCTCCGCGGAGTCGATGTGCACCCAGAACGTCAGCGTCGCCGAGCAGCCGGCCGGGACGGTGATCGACTGCGAGATGCTCTCGGTGTGCGTGGAGCCGTACCCGAGCAGCCACGCGCTGTAGGTCCCGCCGTGCGCGGCCTGGCCCTGCGAGGCCCACTGCCCGATCGCGCCCGTCGTGCCCGTCCAGCCCGTCGCGCCCGACTCGAAGCCCGGGTTCGTGAGCTTCTGGCCGCTGCAGGACCCGCCGCCCCCGCCGCTGACCGTCCACGTGAAGCTCGCGCTACCCGTGGCGCCGGTGGTGTCGCGGGCGGTCACGGTGCTCGTGGTGGTCTGGGCGGTCGTCGGGGTGCCGGAGATGAGCCCGGTGCTCGCGTTGATGCTCAGGCCCGCGGGCAGCCCGGTCGCCGAGTAGGTCAGCGTCTGGCCCGACGCCGAGTCCGTCGCGGTGATCTGCAGCGACTTCGCGGTGCCGACCGTCGCGGTCTGCGCGCCCGGGTTGGACACGGTGACCGTGTTGCCCGGCGTGCTCGCCCCGGTGAGCAGGCAGCCCGAGACCGTGAGGTCGATGGCGCGCGAGGCGTTCAGGCAGGTGGTGAACCAGTACGTCTGCTCGCCGTAGGACTGTCCCTGGTGGACGGTCACGTTGCCGTTCGCGTCGACCTCGCACGGGTTGTTGAGCGTGCAGCTCTGCCCGTCGTCGTTGCCGGTGTTGTTGATGCCGATGATGGCCCGGTCCGACGTGCGCACGATCGGCGAGCCCGAGGTGCCGTGGGTGGTCTGGCAGCCGGTGTTGTACCGGATCGAGTCGTGCCACGTCCACGTGTCCTCACGCAGGGTGGGCACGAACCCGTTGATGTTGCAGGTCCAGACCTGCTTCCAGTAGCTCGACGGGATGGTCATCGCGGTGCCGTCGGCCGGACGGGTGGCGGCCACGGTGAGCGCGGTGGTGTTGCTGTACTTCGACTTGATCTGCGCGAACGTGTCGGTGAGCTGGTACAGCGACACGTCCGTGCCGGTCATGGTGCCGTAGATGAGCTTGTCGGCCTTCACCGTTCCCAGCGCCGCGCCGCTGTCGCTCAGCAGCGTCCCGGAGCGCGTGCTGGCGCGGTTCGTGTAGACCTGGCCCGCAGGGATGAACCCGTTCTCGTAGCAGTGCCCGTTGGTGAGCAGCATGGCCCGGTCGGAGTCGACCGACTGCGGCCACCGCACCAGCGAGCCCGAGCAGTTGTTCAGCGCGATCGTCGAGCCCAGGCCGGTGACCGCGAGCGCCTGAGCAGGCGCCGGGCCGGCGACGACGCTCGCGGCGACGGCGAGGATGGCCGCGCCGACTGCGAGTGTCCGTCTCTTGCGCATGGGGGATCCCTTCGTCGGGGTACGCGCGGCGTTCGTGGGCTACGCGTAGCCGCCCGTCAATGTGATTCGCACCCTCACATTGACGAACTTCCCCGTCAACGACGGTGGACCCTATGCCTGGCCCTGCCTCTACTCCTCGATGGCCCCACCGACTCGGCGCAGGTGCCGGCGGAAGGTGTACCCGGGATCGGCCGCCCGGCGCGCGAGGTAGTCGTCGAACGCGGTCTGGCGCCGCAGCGTCTCCCCCGCCCGGATCCGCGCGGCCTGCTCACGCTCGGTGTCGCGGATGTCCCGGGCCTTGCCCAGGATGTCGTCGGCCCGGTCGGCCGCGAGGAAGACGACCCCGTCGTCGTCGGCCAGCACCAGGTCGGCCGCGGTGACGACGTGGGGCCCGAAGCGGGCGGACGGGAGGCTCTCGGACTCGCGGACGCCCAGCGGGCCCAGCGGGAGAGCGCCGTAGCTGAACACCGGCCGGCCGATCTCGAGCAGTTCGGTGGTGTCGCGGTGCAGGCCCCAGACGACCAGGCCGGCGACTCCGGCCGCGGCGGCCTCGAGCACGGTCAGGTCGCCGACGCAGGCCTCGTCGGTGCGTCCGCCGTTGTCCACGACGAGCACGTCGCCCGGCTCGGCCGCGCCGAACGCCTCGAGAAAGACGTCGACGCTGCCGTGGTGGCGGGCGGGGAGCACCCGTCCGGCCAGGCGCGTCCCGGGAATGACGGGCCTGATGCCGGCGGGCGCGATCCGCGGGGCGATGCCGGCGCGCACACAGGCGTCGGCGACGAGCGGGGTGGTGAGATCCGTGAAGTCGGGCACCGCGTCATCATGGCCCGGCGCGGGTGTCATCCGCCGGAGCCAATTCGGCGCGGGTGGTTCTGGTTCTGCTTCTGGTTCTGCTGTTGGTGCTGGTTGCTTATTGCGGCAGCAGTGCGGCGACCCGGGCGACCGCGGGGCGGGCCTCGAGGTGCAGGCGCGCCACGTTGATGCCGTCGTCGCCGAGGACCGCCAGCAGGCTGGTCGGGTTGATGGCGTAGACGGTGAAGTACCCGCCCTCGCTGCGCAGCGTGGCGTCGCGGAACGGGTTCTGCCCGAGCACCAGCGCGGTCTGCCGCCCCAGCCCGAAGGTGGTCGCGGCCAGCGCCGCCAGGTCGGCCGGCTCGAGACCCGGCGGCAGGTCGTGCGTGATGAGCAGGCCGTCGACCCCGCCGACGGCCGAGCCCCGCACGCCCGGCACGCGCAGGCGCAGGTCCGCCAGTTCCGAGCGGACCGCCGCGAGCGCGGCGGCCATCGGGTCGATCCTGGTGCCGAACGTTCCCGCCGTGCCACCCCAGGTCTGCTCCACCGGGGCGCGGCGCGGCAACCCGTCCGCGTCGGGTGGCGTCGCAGTCCCGAAATAGGTCACAGCTCGAGGCCCTCTTCGATCTGGCGCAGCTGGTGACGGGCCAGCGCGAGGTTGGCGCGGGTCTTGACCAGCGCCAGGTAGAGGAAGAGCCCGCGGCCGCCGAGCGAGCCCAGGGGACGGATGATGTGGTACTGGGTGTCGAGCGTGATGAGGATGTCCTCGACCTTGTCCGGCAGCCCGAGCATGTCGATGGTGCGCAGCTTGGCCCGCACGACGTCCGTGTTGCCGGCCGCAGCCACGGTGATGTCGAAGTCGGGGCCCCCGCCGAGCGTGCCGAGGGTCATGCCACTGGTGTAGTCCACGAGCGCGACGGCGATGGCGCCGTCGATGTTCATCGCGCCCTTGAGCGCGACGTCAAGGTTGCTGGTCAAGCCTGCCTCCGACTGTTCAAGCAAGTAGAACGCGCCCGAGCCTGACACAAGACGATCACCCGGTGCACGTTTCGTCACAGGTTTCAGACGCTCGGCCAATCGCCATCTGACCTGCCAGCCGATGCCCCGGTGACGCTAGGTTGCCCGATGTGATCATACTGCGATGACGCACGTGCAAGTACGACGGATCGACGCTGGTCACAGGCGGTTCGGAAATCGAGACCCTTGACAGTCCCGGCACCGCGCGCAAGGCTCGGAGAGCGCTCTCCCAAGGCGCCTTGCGGTCACCGCCATGACCACGATCGGAGCATCATGCCGTCACTTCGCCGTGCCCTGCTCGCCGCGGCCCTCGCCGCCGCGCTGACCGGCGGGCTCGTCGCCGGGGTCCGCGCCGCCGAGGCCGCCGACCAGCCCTGGCGCGACGCCACCCAGACCCCCGCGCAGCGCGCCGACGAACTGCTCGCCGCCATGACCCAGGCCGAGAAGCTCACCATGCTGCACGGCGGGGCCGGCTGCGGCTTCGCCGGGTGCGTCGATGCCAACACGCGGCTCGGCATCCCGCAGATCCGGCTCCAGGACGGCCCGGTCGGCGCCGGCGACGGGTTCACCGGCGTCACCCAGCTGCCGGCCCCGGTCGCCTCCGCCGCGACCTGGGACACCGCCCTGGCCCGCCGCTACGGCGAGGTCCTCGGCGCCGAGCAGTGGGGCAAGGGCACGAACGTGGTGCTCGCCCCGACCATCAACATCGTGCGCGACCCGCGCTGGGGCCGGGCGTTCGAGTCGTTCGGCGAGGACCCGTACCTGGCCGGGCAGATCGGCGCCGCCGACATCCAGGGCATCCAGAGCCAGGGCCCGATGGCCCAGGTCAAGCACTACGCGGCGTACAACCAGGAGACCAACCGCAACACGCTGTCCGACAACGCGATCGTGGCCGCGCGCACCCAGCGCGAGATCTACCTGCCCGCCTTCGAGACCGCCGTCCAGCAGGGCCAGGCCGACTCGGCGATGTGCTCCTACTCCGCCGTCAACGGGGCCTTCGCCTGCGAGAACGGGCCGCTGCAGAACGACGTGCTCAAGCGGGACCTCGGCTTCACCGGCTTCATCACCTCGGACTGGGGCGCCACCCACTCGACCGTCGCCTCGGCGAACAACGGGCTCGACATGGAGATGCCCGGCAGCCAGTACTTCGGCGCCGCGCTCACCACGGCGGTGCAGAACGGCCAGGTGTCCCAGGCGACCATCGACGACCACGTGCGGCGCATCCTGCTGTCGATGTTCCGCCGCGGCCTGTTCGACAAGACGCAGACGGTCGACACGGCCGCGGTCGTGACCACCTCCGCCCACGCCGACGTCGCGCGTCAGGTCGCGCGCGACGGTGCGGTCCTGCTGAAGAACGCCGGCAACGCGCTGCCCCTGGCCGGCGGCGCGACGGTCGCGGTGATCGGCCCGGGCGGCGGCACCCGCGCGATGGTCCAGGGCGGCGGCAGCGCCGCGGTCAACGCGCCCTACGTGGTCACGCCCTACGACGCCATCCACGCCCGCAGCGCCTCCGCCGTCTACGCGCCCGGCATCCCGGCCGCCGACGGCGCGCTGCCCCCGGTGCCGGCCGGCGCGTTCACCGGGCTCACGGCGGCGTACTACAACAGCACCGACCTCTCCGGCACCGCCGTGCTCACCCGGGCCGAGAGCGCGATCGACAAGGTGTGGGGCGGCGCCTCCCCGGCGCCGGGGGTCAACGCGACGAACTGGTCGGCGCGGTACACCGCCACCCTCCACCCGACCGTGAGCGGCACGTACCAGTTCTCCCTGACCAGCGACGACGGCAGCCGGCTCATCGTGAACGGCCAGCAGGTCATCAACAACTGGTTCAACCAGGGCAGCACCACCCGCACCGGCTCGGTCACGCTGAGCGCCGGGCAGAACGTGAGCGTCGAGGTCGACTACTTCCAGGGCGGCGGCGCGAGCAACCTGACCCTGGGCTGGTCGGCACCGGGCCAGTCCGTGCACGACCAGGCGATCGCGGCCGCCCGCGGCGCCGGCACCGCCCTCGTCTTCGTCGACAACTTCGAGTCCGAGGGCTCCGACCTGGCCGGCATCGACCTCTCCGCGGCCCAGAACCAGCTCGTCGCCGACGTGGCCGCGGTCAACCCGAACACCGTGGTCGTCGTCAACAGCGGCTCGGCGGTCGCCATGCCCTGGGTGAACAGCGTGAAGGCCGTCGTCGAGGCGTGGTACCCGGGCCAGGAGGACGGCAACGCGCTCGCGGCCCTGCTCTACGGCGACGCGAACTTCACCGGCCGTCTGCCGGTCACGTTCCCGGCGCGGCTGGCCGACGTGCCCGCGAACACCGCGGCGCAGTGGCCGGGGCAGGGCGGGCAGGTGCAGTACTCCGAAGGGCTCAAGGTCGGCTACCGCTGGTACGACGCCCAGAACGTGACCCCGCTCTTCCCGTTCGGTCACGGCCTGTCGTACACCACCTTCACCTACAGCAACCTGACCGTCGCCGCCCCGGACGCGACCGGCCGCGTGGCGGTCGCGTTCGACGTCACCAACAGCGGCACGCGCGCCGGGTCCGAGGTGCCGCAGGTGTACGTCGGGCAGCCCGCGAGCACCGGCGAGCCCCCGAAGAACCTGCGCGGCTTCGCGAAGGTCTCGCTGGCCGCGGGCCAGACCCAGCGTGTGACGGTGACCCTGGACGCGCGCAGCTTCCAGACCTGGGGCACCGCGTGGACCACGGCCGCCGGCACGCACCAGGTCTACGTGGGCGCCTCGTCCCGGGACATCCGCCTCACCGGCCAGGTGTCCATCGGCGGCACCAGTGGTGTGTACAACCCGCTTCCGAGGACCGCGTGGACGGTGACCGCGTCCTCCACCGCAGGCGCTGACGTGCCGGCCCGGGTTGTGGACGGCGACACCGGGACGCGCTGGTCGACCGGCACCCCGATGGCGAACGGCCAGTGGCTCCAGGCCGACCTCGGCTCCGCGCAGACCTTCGACCGCCTGCGCATGGACTCGGCCGGCAGCACGAACGACTACGCCCGCGGCTACCAGATCCAGACCTCCGCGGACGGGGTCACGTGGAGCGCCCCGATCGCCACCGGCACCGGCACCGCGGCCCAGGTGACCGTCGGCTTCAACGCGGTGACGGCCCGCTACGTGCGGATCGTGCAGACGGGCACGTCGACGAGCTGGTGGTCGATCGCGGAGCTGAACCTGGACACGTCCGGCACCGTTCCCCCGGCGACCGGAGTCCTGCCCCGGACCGGCTGGACGGCCACGGCCTCGGCGACGGGCGGCACCGACGTGCCGGCCCGGGTCCTGGACGGCGACACCGGGACGCGCTGGTCGACGGGCACGCCGATGGCGAACGGCCAGTGGCTGCAACTGGACCTGGGCGCGGCGCGGACGTTCAAGGAGCTGCGCATGGACTCGGGCGGGAGCGCGGCGGACTATGCCCGCGGCTACCAGATCCAGGTCTCCGCGGACGGGGTCACCTGGGGCGCACCGATCGCGACCGGCACCGGGACGGGCGCGCTGGTGACGGCCACGTTCGCGGCGCAGAACGCACGGTACGTGCGGATCGTACAGACGGGCACGTCGACGAGCTGGTGGTCGATCGCGGAGCTCAACCTGTTCTCGTGAGCACGGGCGGGCCGGCGACCCTGGAGGCGCCGGCCCGCCCGCACACCCGCTCGGCCGCGTCGGCATCGACCGTTGGCCCGCGACCACCAGGCGCAGCTCCCGCTTGGCGGTTGTGGTCGCCGGCGCCGCCGGGTGCGACAAACCCACGCCGGGACGTCCCCACCACCACCACGAAGGCGGCCCCCGCCGGCTACATCCGCAGCCGACCGTCCGGGTGCGGCGGGTGCCTGTCGTCGCCGAGGGTGCCGCGGGGCCGCTCCGCCGGGTTGATGTCGCGCGGCGCCTCGGCGACACGTACCACGCCGCCGGCACCGCCGACTCCGCGACCGCGGCCCGGGCGGTTCGCACACCGCGACCACGCTCGAACGCTCCGCACGCGCGACCACGCTCGGACAGCCCACGCACCGCAACCAAACTCGGGCGGTTCGCACACCGCGTCCGGCGGCCGGCTCAGGCCACCTCGAACGAGCCGGTCGTGCGGGTCACGGTCCAGCCCGGGCCCGGGGAGTTCTCCACGACGTACGTCAGCCTCGTCGCGCCCAGGCAGGCCACGAAGCCGTGGACCAGGACCCTGACCTCGTTGTCGTCGCCGTCCGGTCGACCGAGCGTGATGAGGATGCCGCCGTCCTTGACCTCGGCGCAGCCGTTGCTGTGGGTCAGCACCGACTCGCGGTCGGCGATGAAGTGCACGGTCGTCACGTCGGACAGGGCCTCCGTGACCTGGTGCTGGGTGTTGTCCGCGATCGCGGCGCCGTCGGCGTCGTGGTCGAGGACGTAGGTCGTCGCGAAGCCGTTCTCCGAGATGGAGTTCTCGGAGCGCGTGGCGAGGTATCGGTGCAGGACGGCCGTGTAGACCTCGGCCTCCTTGACACCCGCGGGCCAGTCGCCGGCCGCGGACGGTGGCTGAGCCGCGGGGGTGGCTGCGTCGGGCGGCTGGGCCGCGGGATCGGCTGCGGAGCGTGCGCATCCGGTCAGGGTCAGGAGCAGCGCGGCCACCACGACCGCGCGCATGCGTCTCGTCACGCACGCTCCGACGCGGCCACCACCATCACGGTTCCCGTGGTCACCACGGCCGGGCCACGCGACCGTCATCACCGCACGCATGCGTCTCGTCACTCGCATTGCGACGCGGCCACCACAGCCGGGCCACGCGACCGCCACCACCGCACGCATGCGTCTCGTCACGCGCACTCCGACGCCGCCGCCACCGTCACGGCTCCCGCGGCCACCACAGCCGGACCGCGGTCATCCACAACGGCATGCCAGGCCGACGCCCGTCCGGGTCAGAGGGACTTGATCCACTCGCCGGTCGTGGTGACCGTGGCCTGGCGGGGGAAGATCTTCTCGGTCAGCACGCGGTGGAGCTCTTCGTCGGGGTCGACGCAGGCGTCGGACAGGACGGTCAGGCCGCAGTCCAGGTCCGCGGCCTGGCGCAGGGTCGACAGGACCACGCCGCTGGTCGAGATGCCGGCCAGCACCAGGGCGTTCGCCCCGGCCCCGCGCAGCAGGACGTCCAGGTCGCTGCCGCTGAAGGCGCTCACCCGGCGCTTGACGATCACCGGCTCGTCCGGCCGGACCGGCAGGTCGGCGTGCAGCTGGGTCGCGGGGTGGTCCTGGGTCATCATGTCGCCGGCCTGGCTGATGGCGCCGAAGGTCCGGTTCGCCGCCGCCGCCTCCGGGTAGCCGGGGCGGAAGGCGACGCGGACGTACATGACGGGGATGCCGGCGCCGCGGGCGGCCTCGATCGCGCGGCCCACGGCCTCGAGGGCGGCGCCGCCGCCGGCGCGGTCGATGATGCCCTGCTGGAAGTCCATGGCGAGCAGGACTGGACGGGTCTCGGACATGCGGGTTGCCTCTCTGCAAACGGTCTTGCGAAACAGCGGTCAGCCGGTGGGCTCGCCGAGGCGGGCCAGCAGGGTCAGGGCCTCGTTGATGGTGGCCAGCTCGGGCTCGGTGAAGCGGCGGTCCATCTCGCGCGCCAGCCACGCGTTGCGGTCCTGCTTGTCGGCCAGGGCCCGGGCCCGGCCCGCCTCGCTGAGCGTGATGACGTGCCGCCGGCCGTCCTCGGGGTCGGGCGAGCGCCCGATGAGGCCGAGGTCGTCGAGGGCGTTGAGGGTCGCGGTCATCGACTGCGAGCGGACGCCCTCGGCCAGGGCCAGGACGGTGGTCGAGGAGGCGCCGTCGCGGTGCAGGCGCAGCACCACCGCCGCCTGCGACGGGGTCAGGCCGCCAGACGGCACCTGGCGCAGCCGGGCCCGCAGCCGCCGGAACAGCTCGACCAGATCGCGGGCGGCCATGGCCGCCCCGGTCGATCGCTCCGCCACGGAACTCCCCCTCACGAAGACTCCATCGGAAAACTACGTAGGAAGCCTACACAGTTTCCCTGCGGAGTAGGTCATGCGATCCCCGTCACGGGGAAAAGCCGTTGTCCGGAGGCTGGCCTCCGGTATTGTGGAGGCATGCCTCAAGTTTCCCGGTCCTCGTACCGGCTGACGTTCGGCGTCCTCGCCGCGTCCACGGCAGCCTTCTCGATGTTGCAGTCGCTGGTCAGCCCCGTGCTGCCGGTCATGCAGCGCGACCTGCACACGTCGGCGGGCACCGTGACGTGGGTGCTGACCGCCTGGCTGCTCGCCGCGTCCGTGGCCACGCCGCTCATGGGCCGCATCGGCGACATGATCGGCAAGGAGCGCACCCTGCTGGTCGCGCTCGCCGCCATCGCGCTCGGGTGCCTGCTCGCCGCCCTCGCGCCCAGCATCGGCATCCTCATCGAGGCGCGGGTGATCCAGGGGCTCGGCGGGGCGCTCTTCCCCTTGTCGTTCGGCATCATCCGCGACGAGTTCCCGCCGGCCCGGGTCGTGTCCGCGGTCGGCGCGATGTCGGCGGTGATCGCGCTCGGCGGCGGCCTCGGCATCGTGCTCGCCGGGCCGGTCGTGGCCGCGCTGAACTGGCGCTGGCTGTTCTGGATCCCGCTCGGCGTCGTCGTGGTCACCGGCCTGCTGGCCTGGCGGTTCGTGCCGCCGTCGCCGTCGCGCTCCAGCGGGCGCGTGAACTGGCTCGCCGCGGTGCTGCTGTCGGGCTGGCTGGTGGCGCTGCTGCTGCCGCTGAGCAAGGGCAACGCGTGGGGCTGGGCGTCGCCGCTGACCATCGGCCTGCTCGCGGCGGCCGCGCTGCTGGCCGCCGGGTGGGTCGCGGTCGAGATGCGCTCGGGCAACCCGCTCATCGACATGCGCATGATGCGCCTGCCCGCCGTGTGGACCACGAACATCGTGGCGCTGCTGTTCGGCGCCGGCATGTTCGGCGTCTACGCGTTCCTGCCCCAGTTCATGCAGATCCCGTCCTCGACCGGCTACGGCTTCGGCTCCACGGTCGGCCAGGCGGGCCTGCTCATGGTGCCGATGCTGGCCACGATGGCGGTCGCGGGCATGCTCAGCGGCCCCATGGCCGCCTGGTTCGGCAGCCGGGCGCAGGTCATCGCCGGCTCGCTGCTGGCCGCCGCGGCCAGCGCCGCGTTCGCCTTCGCCCACGCCCACCCGTGGGAGGTGGCCACCGCCGGCGCGGTCTTCGGCATCGGCGTCGGTCTCGCCTACGCCTCCATGACCTCCCTCATCGTGCACAGCGTCCCGATCGCCCAGACGGGCGCGGCCAGCGGCATGAACGCCAACATCCGCACCATCGGCGCCTCGATCGGCACCGCGTTGGTGAGCTCCATCGTCACCGCCGACCTGCGCGCCGACGGCCTGCCGACCGAGTCCGCCTACACCGCGGCGTTCGTCGCCCTCGCCGTGGCCGCGGCCCTCTCCGTCGCCGTGGCCCTGCTCATCCCCCGCCAGCGCCACGAGCCGCCGGCGAGCGAGCAGCGCGACCACTTCGAGGCCGAAGAGCCCGAGCTCACCCCGGTGGCCGGGTAGGCATCAGCCGCGAGTCCAGCGCGGCGGTCTCCTGCACCACTCGCAGGGGGCCGCCGGCCGTGCTGACGGGGGCCACGGCAGCGGGGATACGACACAAAAACCGGCTACGCGGGGACCGACCAGATCTGCAGGGTCGGCCCGTCGCCGGGCAGGGTGCCGTTCCACGCCGCCCCGCCGTAGAGGTTCACCGCCTCGGCGACATCCAGGGCGACCGGAGGCCCCGAGGCGCGGCGGGCGAGGACCAGCAGGCGCTCGTCGTGGGTCTCGCGCCAGAAGGCGATCGCGTCCGCGTCCACGTGGGCGAAGCGCAGGCCGCCCCCTCGCAGGGCCGGGTGCTTGCGGCGCAGGGCGAGCAGCCGGCCGTACCAGGGCAGCACCGAAGCGCCGGAGCGCCACGGCATCGGGGTGCGCGACCGCTCGCCGTTGGTGCCGGTCAGGCCGAACTCGTCGCCCGCGAAGATCATCGGCACGCCGGGCAGGGTGGCGAGCAGGCCGGTCGCGACCTCGTGCAGGTCGGCGGAGTCCACGACCGTGCGGATGCGGGCCGTGTCGTGGCTGCCGAGCATGTTCCACGAGTGGGTCCACGAACGCCAGGACATCGTCGCCATCATGGCCCGCATCGTCGCGACGAACGCCCGGCCGTCGCGGGTGGGCACGGGACCGGGAACGCCGAGGAAGTCAGGCAGGTCCAGCGACGAAGCGCGCAGCCAGGTCCACAGTGGACGAGTGAACCCGGCGTAGTTCATCGTGCCCTGCCAGCCGCCGGCGTCGAGGTCGCCGCCGGCGCCGTGGGCGTGCTCGGCGACCAGCAGGGCGTCCTGACGGGCGCCCCGGACCGCGTCCGCGATGAGCCGGGAGACCTCGAGCGTCAGGTCGTCCGCGGCGCGCCGGCCGGTCATGTTGGCCACGTCGACGCGCCAGCCGTCGAGGTACCGCAGCCACCGCCGCACGATCGAGTCCGGATCGGTCACGAACCGCTCGCGGAGCCGGGCCGAGTGCCAGTTGAGCTTCGGCAGCGACGCCACCCCGAGCCAGGACTCGTAGCCGCCGTCGGCGCTCATGTAGTACAGATCGGGCTGGTCGAACCACGGGTGCTCGACCCCGGTGTGGTTCGTCGTGAGGTCGCCGACGAGCCGCATCCCCCGCGTGTGCAGGGCGTCGGCGAGGCGGCGCAGGGCCCGGTCCCCGCCCAGCAGCGGGTCGACGCGGTCGAAGGCGACGGCGTCGTAGCGGTGGTTCGAGCGGGCCGGGAAGAACGGCGTGAGATAGACGGTGTCGGCGCCGAGGTCCTGGATGTGGTCCAGGCGCCGGGCGATGCCGTCGAGGTCGCCGCCGTACCACTCCCTCGAGTGCCCGCGAACCGGCTCGTCCCACTCGCAGCGCTCCGCCCAGCCGGGGGTGGCCGGGGCCGTGGCCGAGCGGGCGAAGCGGTCGGGGAAGATCTGGTACACGATCGCCTCACGCGCCCACGGCGCCGGGCCCGGGTGCGCGACGAGCCGGAAGTCGGTGTCGTCGGGCACGTCGTGGCCGAAGCGGCCGAGGACGGTGTACCAGTCCCCGTCGACGAGGAACCGGTACCGCGTGACGGGGTTGCGCACCAGGACGTTCGCCCGCCACCACAGCTCGTCGCCGCGCCGTTCGGCGGAGGCCTTGGCGAACCGCGGCTCACCGTCCTCGATGGACCGCACGTGTACCGAGCGGACGCCGAGGGACGTCCGCAGCAGCACGTCCACGTTGGAGCCGAGCCGCGGGTTCTGGTCCGGCACGTATAACGCGGACCCGTCGTGATGGACGCTCATCCCTTCACCGCCCCGGTGGTGAGGCCCGACACGATGTACCGCTGCAGCACCTGAAAGACGACGACCGTGGGCACCGCGGTGAGCAGCGAGCCGGCGCAGAACATCCCGAAGTTGGCGTTGCGCTGCTCGGCCACGAGGCCGTAGAGCCCGACGGCGAGCGTCTTGGCGTCGTCGGAGTGCAGGAACACGTTGGCCAGCAGCACCTCGTTGATGGTGCCGATGAACCCGAGCAGCCCGGTGACCGCGAGGATCGGCGCGACCAGCGGCAGCGTGACCCGGAAGAAGATCTGGGCGTGGCTGGCGCCGTCGACGACCGCGGACTCGTCGAGCTCCTTGGGCACGGTGTCCAGGAAGCCCTTCATGAGCCAGGTGTTCACGCCGAGGGCGCCGCCGAGGTACAGCAGCATCAGCCCCCACGGCCGGTCGAGCCCGATCGCCGGGTAGTAGTCGCCGAGCGCGGCGAAGATGAGGTAGATGGTCACGACCGAGAGAAACTGCGGGAACATCTGGATCAGCAGCAGGGAGACGAGCCCGACCCGGCGCCCCTTGAACCGCATCCGGGAGAACGCGTATGCGGCCAGGATGGACAGGAACACGCCCACCGCGGCGGCGATCCCGGCGATGAGGATCGAGTTGAGGTACCAGTGCGGGAACGCGGTCTTCGAGAACAGGTCCCCGAAGTTGCCCAGCCCCGCGGCGCTCGGGATGAGCTGCGTCGAGCTCAGCGAGCCCAGCGGGTTGAGGGCGGCGGAGACGACGAAGACGATCGGGAACAGCGAGAAGGCGACGGCGAGGAGCCCGGCCGCGTGCCGCCAGCCGGTCGTGCGGACCCAGGCGATCACGAGTAGACCTCCTCCTGCTTGCGGCTGCGACGGAAGCCGACGACCGAGATGACGGCCACGATGGCGAAGATGTACACCGAGATCGCCGCCGCGAAGCCGAGCTGCGCGCCGGAGCCGCCGAACGCGAGCCGGTACGTGTAGGTGATGAGCAGGTCGGTCGCGCCGATGCTGGAGTTGCCGGCCTCGAACGGCGCGCCCTCGGTGGTCAGGTAGATCGCGTTGAAGTTGTTGAAGTTGAACGCGAACGACGAGATGAGCAGCGGGGTGAGCGCGACGAGCAGCAGCGGCAGGGTGACCCGGCGGAAGCGCTGCATCGGGGTGGCCCCGTCGATCGAGGCCGCCTCCGACATCTCCCGCGGGATCGCCTGCAGCGCGCCGGTGGCGACGAGGAACATGTATGGGTAGCCGAGCCACAGCTGCACCAGGATCACGGCCAGCCGCGCGGTCCACGGGGTGCCGAACCAGTCCACGTGCAGGCCGGTGAGCCGGTTGATGAGCCCGAAATCCTGGTTGAACAGGTCCCGCCAGACCAGCAGCATCGCGAACGAGGGCATCGCGTAGGGCAGCACGAGCAGCACGCGGTACCAGGTGCGCCCCCGCATTTTCGCATTGAGCGCGAGCGCGCAGGCGAGCCCGAGCGCGAACGTCGCCAGCACGGACCCGAGCGCGAACCCCAGGTTCCACACGAGGGTCTTCAGGAACGGGCCCGCGATCCGCGAGTCGGCGATGACCCGGCCGAAGTTGGCCAGCCCGACGTTGACCTTCCAGCCCTGGGCGAGGTGCTCGCCGTCGTCGGCGACGAACGAGCCGGTGTCCTCGTCGGCCTTCCACCGCTTGCCGGTGCCGCGGTCGGTGATGCAGTCGCAGCCGGCCTCGTAGTAGCGGGTGGCCTGGCCCGTGTAGGCGCGGGTGAGCCCGGAGGCCCGGATCGCCCCGCCGTCCGTGGGCACGGTGAACGCGAGGATCTCGTCGTTGCGCTGGGTGGCCTGCCCGAGGTCGAGCAGCTGGTAGCCGTCCACGCCGGTGATCCGCCCGGCCGAGATCGTCGCGTTCTCCAACGCCCTCAGGCCGGAGGCGTCGCCCACGTACGCCTTTCCGTCCGCCGACAGCAGCAGGAACTTGAGGCCGCCGTCGTCGAGCGCGACCGACAGCGTGTACTCGACCGACCCCGGCACCTGCCGCACGGAGGCGCTCTGGATCGCGGTGACCGCCTCCTGCTTGCTGCCCCGGTGCCCGTCGCCGTAGTTGGTGAACGCGGTGGCGACGGTGTAGAGCACCGGGACGACCTGGAACGCCAGCAGGAACAGCACGCCAGGAACGAGGTACTTCGCCGGGATGGCCCGCGGCGACAGGTAGATCGCGAAGATCATGCCGGTCACGACGACGAGAACCGCGAGCCATCCCCACGCACGGGCCTCGGCCAGCGGGAAGGCGGCATACACCGCCAGCGCCAGCGCGAGCCCGAGGACTGGAATCTTCACGTTACTTGCTGATCGCATCGGAGATGGTCTTGGCGGCACCGGCCAGTGTGGACGGTACATCCGCGCCACCGACGATCGCCGACTCCGCCTTGCCGAACGGGTCCCACACCGCGGCCATGGCCGGGATGGCGGGCAGCACGGCGCCGCCCTTGCCCGCGGCGAGCCACTTCTCGATGTCGGGGTCGCTGCCCTTGACCTGGTCCATCGCGGCGTTCAGGGCCGGCGGGCGGGGGTTGGCCTGGTACAGCGCGACCTGCAGCTCCGGCTTGGTCAGGTAGTTCGTGATGAACTCGTTGGCCAGCGCCTTGCTACGACCCTTGCTGGCCACATAGAACGCCTGCACGCCGACGAACGGCTGCGCGGCCTTGCCGCCGGCGAACCCGGGCACCGGGGTGATGTCGTACTTGATGCCGGCCTTCTTGATGTCGGCGACCGCCCACGGGCCCGAGATCAGGAACGGGGCCTTGCCGCCGGTGAACGTGGGGATCGCGTTGTCGCTGTTGACCGAGCGGGTCAGCGCGCCGGAGCCCTTCTCGCCGAGCGCGGCGATCTTCTTGAACGCCTCCACCGACGCGGGCTTGTCGACGCCGAGGTCCGCCGGGTCGTAGTCGCCGTTGGACTTGGTGCCGAAGAGGTAGCCGCCGGCCGAGGTGAAGAGCGGGTAGACGTGGTACGCGTCGCCGTTCTGCCCCACCTGCAGCGACAGGATGTTGCTGACCTTGCCCGAGTCCTTGAGCGCCTTCCCGGCCGCGACGAGGTCCTCGATGCTGGCCGGCGCGGTGGGGACCAGGTCCGTGTTGCGGATGAGGGCGAGGTTCTCGATGGCGTACGGCACGCCGTAGACCTGCCCGTTGAAGGTCACGGCCTTCATCGCCACGTCGGCGAAGCCGGACTTCTGCGAGTCCGACAGCTGGATCGGGTCGATGGTGCCGTTCTGCACCAGGTTGCCGATCCAGTCATGGGCGCCCACGACGATGTCCGGACCCTTGCCCGACTGCGCGGCGGTGACGAAGTTGGTCTGCAGGTCCTTGGAGACCGCCTGGACCTGCACGTCCACGTGGTTGGCCTGCCCGAACTGCTCCGCGAACGGCTTCAGGGCGGCGGCGCGCTGGTCGTCGGCCCAGATGGTGAGCGTGGCGGTGGGCGCGGTGGAGGAGCTCTGGGGGGTCTTCGACGACGAGCAGGCGGTGAGGGTCAACGCCGCGAGGGCGAGCACGCCGACGGCGCGCAGGGGGATGCGCATGGATGCTCCTGTTCAGGGTGGAGCACACGCAGGCCGGCTGAAGGCATGCGTGTAGCCAGGAAATGGTGAACGGCATCGGTACAGGGGTGTCGATCGATTGCCGGTGGCGCAGACCGTAGCAAGGACTTGCATCGAATGAAAGCCCTTCCAAGCGACTTTCAATTTCGGCGTGGAGCCGCTTACTCTCGTCGCATGGCCATGGACGCTCCACGAGCTCGTCTCGCCGACATCGCCAAGCAGGCGGAGGTCAGCGAGGCCACCGTCTCGCGGGTGCTCAACGACCGGCCCGGGGTCAGCGCCGACACCCGGCACGCCGTGCTCACCGCGCTCGACGTGCTCGGTTACGAGCGACCCGAACGACTCCGCAAGCGCAGCGCCGGCCTCGTCGGCCTCGTGACGCCGGAGCTCGAGAACCCGATCTTCCCGCTGTTCGCGCAGGTCATCGAGTCGGCGCTGTCCCGGCACGGGTTCACGCCCGTCCTGTGCACGCAGACGCCCGGTGGCGTGACCGAGGACGAGTACATCGAGATGCTGCTCGACCGCGCGGTCGCCGGCATCATCTTCGTCTCCGGGCTGCACGCGGACACGACGGCGGACCACGACCGGTACCGCAAGCTCATCGACCGCCCGCTGCCCATCGTCATGATCACCGGGCACGTCCCGGGGCTCGATGCGCCGTGCATCTCGTGCGACGACGCCCGCGCCAGCGAGCTGGCGGTCGATCACCTGGCCTCGCTCGGCCACACCCGCATCGGCTTCATCTCCGGCCCCGAGCGCTTCACCCCGGTGCAGCGCAAGATCCTCGGGTACCGCGAGGCGATGCGCCGCCACGGCCTCCCCGACGAGATCGAGCTCTCGCTCTTCGGCGTCGAGGGCGGCGCGGCGGCGGCCGGGAGGCTGCTCGACCGCGGCGTGACCGCGCTCGTGTGCGGCTCCGACCTCATGGCGCTCGGCGCCGTGCGGGCGGCGCGCTCGCGGGGGCTGTCGGTGCCCGGGGACGTGTCGGTGGTCGGCTACGACGACTCGCCGCTGATCGCGTTCACCGACCCGCCGCTGACCACGCTGCGCCAGCCCGTGCTCGCGATGTCGAACGCGGCGGCGCAGTCGCTGATCGACGCGATCAACGGGCAGCCGTCGCCGCACTCGGAGTTCCTGTTCGCGCCGGAGCTGGTCGTGCGCAACTCGACGGGAATCGCCCCTCGCTGAGCGTTCCGTTCCCCTTTTCCCGTTCCTTTCCAGTTGTACCGGCACAGGCTGGCGGGCCCGCGCCGCGCTCCTGAGCACTGTTGATTCGCCGCGCGGTCTTCTGATCGCGCGGCGCACCTCGCCGCTCGGCTTTCCAACCGTGCGGCGGGCTTCGCCGCGCGTCTCTCCGGCCGTGCGGCGCACCTCGCCGCTCGGTTTTCAGCCGCGCGGCACACCTCGCCGCCCGGCCCTCCGGCCGTGCGGCGCACCTCGCCGCTCGGCCTCTTCGGCCGTTGCGGTGCGCTTTGCCGCGCGTGGCCTGCCGAATGTCCCGCGCGGAGTCTTCGCGCCCTCGCCGGCCTCCCCCATTGGCCGCGCGTGGCCGCACCACGCCCCAGGAAGGGACCAGATGTCCGACATTTCGGATATGCCGCCGCAAGAGTGGTGGCGCACCGCCGTCATCTACGAGGTCTACGTCCGCAGCTTCGCCGACGGCAACGGCGACGGCGACGGCGACCTCATCGGCCTGCGCGAGCGCCTGCCCCACCTGCGCGACCTCGGCGTCGACGCGATCTGGCTGACCCCGTTCTTCCGCTCCCCCATGGTCGACGGCGGCTACGACGTGTCCGACTACCGCGACGTCGACCCGAGCTTCGGCACCCTCGCCGACTTCGACGCCATGCTCGCCGCCGCGCACGACCTGGACCTGCGGGTGATCATCGACGTCGTCCCCAACCACACCTCCAGCGAACACGCTTGGTTCACGCAAGCCTTGCAAGAACTTCCAGGCGGACCGGCCCGTGCGCGATACCACTTCCGCCCCGCGACCACGGACGGTGAGCCCCCGAACGACTGGGAGTCCGTATTCGGCGGCCCGGCGTGGACGCGGACGGCCGACGGCGAGTGGTACCTGCACCTGTTCGACCCGGCCCAGCCGGACCTGAACTGGGACAACCCCGACGTGCGGGTCGAGTTCGAGGGTGTGCTGCGCTTCTGGCTCGACCGCGGCGTCGACGGCTTCCGCATCGACGTGGCGCACGGGATGGTGAAGGCCGCCGGGTACCCCGCGGCGGGGCTCACCGGCCAGATCGGGCTGCTCGGGCGGCGGGTGCTGCCGTACTTCGACCAGGACGGCGTGCACGAGATCCACAAGGCCTGGCGCAAGATCCTGGACTCGTACCCGGGGCAGCGCATGGCCGTCGCCGAGGCGTGGGCGTCGAGTCCGCAGCGCCTCGCCCGGTACACGGCCCCCGACGAGCTGCACCAGGCGTTCAACTTCGAGTTCCTGCAGGCCGACTGGGGCGATCCGGCGGCAGTGCGGGCGAGCATCGACTCGTGCCTGCACGCCGCCGGGTCCGTGGGCGCGCCGACGACGTGGGTGCTGTCCAACCACGACGTGCGCCGGCACGCGACCCGGCTCGGCTCCCTCGAGCGGGCCAACGCCGCCGCGCTGCTCATGCTGGCGTTGCCGGGTTCGGCGTACCTGTACCAGGGCGACGAGCTCGGCCTGCCCGAGGTGCTCGACCTGCCCGCGGACGCCCGCCAGGACCCGGTGTGGCTCCGCTCCGGCGGCACGGATCCCGGCCGCGACGGCTGCCGCGTGCCGTTGCCGTGGGAGTCGCAGGCGCCCGCGTACGGGTTCTCGGCCACCGGCGCGTCCTGGCTTCCGCAGCCGCCGGCGTGGGCGGGGCTGGCCCGGGACCGCGCGTCCACTGTGGAGCTGTACCGGGCCGCGCTCGCGCTGCGCCGCCGGCTCACCGGCCCGCTGCGCTGGCACGAGAGCCCGGACGGGGTGCTGGACTTCGCCCGCGACGACTTCCGGTGCATCGTGAACCTCTCGCCGGAGCCGGTCGCGCTGCCGGCCGGCTCCGAGGTCACGCTCGCCAGCCGAGCCATCGACGGACGTGCGATTCCAGCCGACTCGACCGTGTGGATCTTTGCAAGAAGTACCAGATCTTCCTGAAGGTTTCTCCAGTTCAAGGACCTTGCGAGAACTGCTTGCGGGCAATTTCTGCAAGGTCCTTGACAGGAGGTTTCAGCGGGACCGAAGCTCAGCGTCAATCGATCCGGCCGCCACCGGGTCGCACTCCGCTTTCCGCCAATCCGGAGGACCCCCGTGCGCACACCCCGCCTCAAACGAACCCTGGCCGCGATCGGCGGCCTGATGCTCTGCGCGGCCCTGACGGTGCCGCTGCTCACCGGCGACCGCAAGGCCGAGGCCGCCGTCGGCAACAACGACGTGATCGCGAACCTGTGGCTGTGGCCGTGGACCTCGATCGCGACCGAGTGCACGAACGTGCTCGGTCCGGCCGGGTACGGCGCGGTGCAGGTCGCCCCGCCCGAGGACTCGATCAGCGTCGCCGGCCACCCGTGGTGGGACATCTACCAGCCCGCCGCCTACGACCTCAACGGCCGCATGGGCACCCGGGCGCAGTTCCAGAGCATGGTGAACGCCTGCCACACCGCCGGCGTCAAGGTATACGTCGACGCCGTCATCAACCACATGACCGGCGCGAACCAGTCCAGCACGACGGCCTACGGCGGCGCGAGCTTCACGAACAACTACAGCTACCCCAGCGCCGGCTACAGCTCGTCGGACTTCCACTTCTACCCGGCCGACTGCCCGCAGTCGGACAACCAGATCCACGACTACAACAACCAGACCGAGGTCTGGAACTGCCAGCTCGTCGGCCTGTCGGACCTCAAGACCGGCACCGACTACGTGCGCACGAAGATCGCGGGCTACCTCAACGACCTCATCTCGGTCGGCGTCGACGGCTTCCGCGTGGACGCGGCCAAGCACATGGCGCAGGCCGACCTGTCGGCCATCAAGGGCAAGCTGACGAACCAGAATGTGTACTGGTCGCAGGAGGTCATGCCCGGCGGACCCGGCAACCTGGCGCCGTCCGCGTACGAGGGCATCGGCGGCGTGCTCGAGTTCACCTACGCCACCAGCCTCAAGAACCAGTTCAACGGCAGCATCGCCAACCTGCAGACCTTCGGCCCGAGCTGGGGCCTGGAGCCGAGCGCCAAGTCGACCGTCTTCGTGTCCAACCACGACACCGAGCGCAACGGCTCGACGCTGAACTACAAGGCGGGCGCCACCGACACCCTCGCGAACGTGTTCATGCTCGCGTGGAACTTCGGCACCCCGAACGTGATGAGCTCGTTCACGTTCTCGAACAACGACGCCTCGCCCCCGGCCGACGGCAACGGGTACGTCACGCCGGTCACGTGCGGCAGCGGCTGGGAGTGCCAGCACCGGCAGCGCGCGATCAAGAACATGGTGGGCTTCCACAACGCGACGCGGGCCGACACGACGGTGGGCAACTGGTGGTCGGACGGGTCGAACGCGATCGCGTTCTCCCGCGGTAGCAATGGCTGGGTCGCCATCAACAACGGCAGCGGCGCGGTGGGGTCGCGCACCTTCAGCACCGGGCTGCCGGCCGGCGTCTACTGCGACGTGATCCACGGTGACTACAACACGTCGGCGTCGACCTGCTCGGGCCCGACGGTCACGGTGAACGGCAGCGGCCAGGCCACCGTCGGCGTCGCGGCCAAGGACGCGGTCGCGATCCACGCCGACGCGCGGGTCACCGGCGGCTCGACGGCCTCGCCCAGCCCGTCGGTCTCGACCAGCCCCGCGGCCAACGGCGTGTCGTTCACGGTCTCCGGCGCGCCGACCGGCACCCCGGTGTACCTCATCGGCTCGATCGCCCAGCTCGGCTCCTGGAACACCGCGAACGCGATCCCGATGACGGCCAGCGGCGCCAACTGGACGACGACGGTGACGCTGCCGGCCGGGACGGCGATCGAGTACAAATTCATCACCAAGACCAGCTCGGGCACGGTCACCTGGGAGCCGGGCAACAACCACACCTACACGGTGCCCGCCACCGGCGCCGGCACCGTCAGCACCAGTTGGAACGGCTCCTCGACGACCAGCCCGGCGGTGACGTTCAACGCCAACGTGACCACGACGTTCGGCCAGAACGTGTTCGTCGTCGGCTCGATCCCGGCGCTCGGCTCGTGGAACACCGCGAGCGCGATCGCCCTGTCGTCGGCGAACTACCCGATCTGGTCGGCGACGGTGACCATGCCGGCGAACACCGCGGTCGAGTACAAGTTCATCAAGAAGAACACGGACGGCGCGATCACGTGGGAGAGCGGCGCGAACCGCACCCTGAACACGGGCACGGCGGCGCAGACGGTCAACGCAACCTGGAAGTAGTGATCTCGTCCACTGTGGACGGCGGTCGGGGCTCTCTCCCCCGGCACGCCGTCCACAGTGGGCGTCCAGACCTCTTCTTCGCCGCCAGCCGCCGGCCGCCGGCCGCCGGCCGCGATCCGCGCAAGTTCGGACAGGCGCAACCGGCCACTCGCTCACCGCGCCGACGTTCAGGCCTCCCCCTCGGCCGCGAGCACCATCTTGCGCAACAGATTCGCGAGGGTCTTCCGCTCTCGCTCGGTCATTCCCGCCAGCAGTATCCGCTCACCGCGCCCTTCCCCGCCGATGTGCCGCATGAGCGTGTCATTGCCGGCATCGGTGAGCCTGACGTGCACCCGCCGCCGGTCCCGCGCGTCGGCTTCCCGCACGATCCAGCCCGCGTCCTCGATGGCCGCGAGCCGAGCCGACAACGCCCCGCGAGTCAGCCCGAGGAGGTCGGCGAGCTGCGATGGACTGGCGGTGTAGGGCGGCCCGTTTCTTCGCAGCATCAGCAGGACTTTGAACTGCCAGTGCTGCAGCCCACCCTCGGCAAGCACATCGCGCCGCAGCTGCGTCTGATGCCGCGCGAGGATGGCAAGCCGCGCAAAGATCGCCTCGGCGACGAGGTCGAAGTTCTCGAACTCCCGGGCCCAGGCATCCACATGCCGATCGGCGGCGTCCTCCACGCCGTCCACCGTAGCCGCCAGCGCGCCGATCCCCGCGCACCGCACATTCGCGGATCGCCGCACCCGGTGTTGGTTGCCGTTCCCGGCTGTGACAGCAACCCCAGCCCGTCACTGCGGTTGCCGGGGCGGGCGGGCGACGATGAGGAGTCCGATCATGGACACGACGGCGCCGCCGATCATGATGAGGGCCATCGGTACGGCGGTGTCCTGGCCGCCGAGGTCGGCGATCGGGGCGACGGTGCCGGCCATGACCCACTGGGCGAACCCGAGCAGCGCGGAGCCGGTTCCGGCGTGGGCGGAAACCTCGGCGGAGGCGAGCGCTCCGCTGTTCGCGCCGATGCATCCCTGGGCGGTCATCAGCACCAGAAAGCATGCGATGGCGAGGCGCAGCGGGGTGTCGAACCAGACGGCGCCGATGAGCATCGCGGTGCCGGCGGTGAGGGCGGCGATCTGGCCGGTGAGGATGACGGCGCGGGTGGCGATGCGTCCGGCGAGGCGGGCGGCGGTCGGGGCGGCGACGGTCATGCCGGCGGCGGTAACCGACGTAGCGGCGCTGGGCCAGGACGTACCGGCCGGCGCGAGCCATGGCGCGCAGGCCACCTGCGTGACGGCGTTCGGACGGCAGCGTCTCCGGCACTGCGACGAGGACGGCCAGCAGCATGGCGATCCCGAGGCCGGCGACGGTCCAGAACGAGATCCGCCAATGCGACAGCTGCAGAATAACCGCGCCGAGCAGCGGCCCGACGATCGGCGCGACACCGCCGACACCGGCGATGACATTGAGCACACGGACGAGCTCGGCGCCGGTGGCGAGATCGACGATGACGGCGCGGCCGATGACCATGGCCCAGCCGCCGGCGAAACCCTGCACGAACCGGGCGACCATCATGACACCCACACTCGGCGCGAGCGCGCAGGCAACCGACGCGACGACGAACACCAGGATTGCCACGATCAGCGGGCGGCGACGACCGCGTTGGTCAGACACCGGCCCGCCCGTCAGCTGGCCGAGGGCCATGCCGACGAAGAACGTGGTCAGGGTCAGCTGAACCTGGGTCGCGGTCGCGGCCAGGTCCCCGGCGACCCGCGGGAACGCCGGCACGTACGCCAGCCCATGCAGTAGTGCCGCCTCGACCACCTATCACCGGGCTACCCACGGCTCACCGCCCCACCCACCCACTGCACACCCGCGCGGCGCCGAACCTGGGCGCCGCACACTCACGCGGTGCGCGTTCGATCATTGCGCGTTCGCTCATGTGCGGCTGTCCGGCGTCGTGCGCGGCAAAGTAGTTTTCTTGTGGATAGTTTTTTCGGTTACTACCGTCGCCGGCATGACAACGACCGCAACGATCGCCCTCGACGAGCTGCTCGCGGCCGCCCGGGGACTCGCGCTCGCCGGGCGGTGGGAGCAGGCCACGGGGCTGCTCGACGCCGCGGCCGCCGGGCTATCACACTCCCCCACCCGCGCCGTGCTGGCGTTGGCGGCGGCGGAGATCGCCGTGGACTCGGCCTGGTACAACGGCAACGGAGACGGCGCCGATCGACTGTCCACGGTGGACGAGAACGCGCTGGACGACAACGGGCGGTGGGACTTGGGGTTTGCGCGGTTGCGGTACGAGTACCGTGGCAAAATGCGCAAGCCCGATCCGGCCCTGCGCGACCGGGCCGAGCGGTTCATCGCCACGGCGCCGGACGGGCTCCGCCTCGGGTGGGCGCATCACTACCTCGGGCTCATCTACGACAACGTCCTCGAGGACCGCGCGGCCGCGCCCGCGCACTACGAGCGCGCCCTGGCCAACGCCGCGGGCGACGACCTGTTGCGCCGGGAGGCTCAGCGGCACCTCGGCGACCACGCGCACGAGGCCGGCAACCACGCCGAGGCCCGGGAGCGCTGGCATGAGGCGACGGCCCTGGGCGCCCGCGCCGGGCTGGTCGCGGGCACCCTGTCCCAGCAGGTTCTGCTCGCGGTACTGGCCCGCGACACAGGCGACGAGCCCGGCGCGGTCGCATTGGCCACGGAGGTACACCGCTGGGCCGAGGCCATCGGCGCTGCCCGAATCGCCCAGACGACCAGCGACTTCCTGCAGGGCATCGACCCGACCCAGCCACCACCCGCGTGACACCACCCGGGCCTGCCCATTCCAGGGCCGACCGGTCGTTCGGGACGAGCGGGAGCCCGCGCAGCTCGGTGCCGGGTTCGCCGCGCGGCTGGACGGTGTGGCGCTGCCGCAGGACGAGGCACGGGCCCGTCGCCGCAGCCGGGACAATGTTCCCGGTCGGCCGGGACTCGGCGGGGGTCCGGGGCGGGTCGCGCCGGCGGCAGCATCCCCGGCATGACTACATCGAACCATCGCGGCTGGGCCGCGGCCGGGGCCCTGGGCGGGCTCGTCGGGTTCGCCGGGCTCTTCGCCGGCAGCAACCTCACCGCGAACGTCGGTGACGGGATCAGGGACAACGCGCTCGTCGTCGAGGCCATCTCCGGGCAGCGCACATACGTGTGGTCCACGCAGGTCGTCTGCTTCGTCGCCGCGGCGCTGCTGGTCGTCTTCGCGGCCGGGCTGCGGCGGCATCTCGGGGCGCAGGAGCCGGCCGGGAGCCTCGTGCCGGGCGTCGCGGCGGCCGGGGTCGGGATCGTGGCCGTGCTGCTGCTCGTCGGCGGCGGCATCTGCACCGAGCTGTACTGGGCCCTCGGCGATCCCGGGCGCTGGGACCCCGACACCATCGCCGCGCTCGTCGAGGTCTACAACACCCTGCCGTGGTTGTGGTCGGGTGCGGGCATCGCGGCCGCGGCGGTGGCGGTCGGCGGGTTCCGGCACGGGTCGGCCTCCCGGTGGCTCGCGGCGATCAGCGCGCTCGCGGCCGTGCTCGTGCTCGCCACTCAGGCGTTCCCGGCGCAGTACGGCGCGCTGTTCCCCGGCGCGGCCTGGGTGCTCGTGGCCGGGATCGGATTCATGACAACCAGCCGCGCAAACGCGCCGGTCGGCTAGTGTGCGGGCGGTGAGGGCGGCGGCTTGGCCGCTAGGCGGGGTGAGCCTCGTCCTGGCCGTGGTGGGAGGATGGCTCGCCGTACGCAACGGTGCGCCGGCCGGCGAGGTCACGTACCTGCCGGCGGTCGTCGCCTGCGCGGTCGTCGGGGCCCTGATCGTGGCGCGGCGGGCCGGGAACCCGGTCGGGCCGCTGCTGCTGCTCAGCGGTGGGTCGTTCGCGCTGCTGGAGTGCTGCGGGCAACTGGCCGTGACGACCGGCAGCGCGGCGCTGGCCTGGCCGCAGACGTGGCTGTGGGTGCCGGCCAATCTCGGGCTCGCGCTCGTGCCGGCGTACTTCCCGGACCGGCGGCCGCCGCGCTGGGCGGTCGGCGTCGTGGCCGGCCTGGCGGGGCTGGCCGCGGTGACCGCCGCGCTGCGGCCGGGGGGCAACGACCAGGTGCGGCCGCGCGCGCCGGCCAACCCACTCGGGGTCGGCGGGGTGAGCGGCGTGGCGTCCGTCGCCGAGATGGCGTTCACGGTGGCCATCGCGCTGGCGTTCGTTGCCGGGGCGGCGGCCGTGGCCTTGCGCATGCGGGAGTCCGGCGAAGGCCCGGGGCGGCAGCAGGCGCGCTGGCTGGGGTACACCTGCGGAATCGTGGCCATCGTCGTCCTGGTGCGGCTCGTGACCGGGCTGAGCGACGCGCGGCCGGATCGGGTGTGGCCGGTCGAGGGCATGGCCTGGGACGTCGTCGGGGGGCTCTCGATCGCACTCGTGCCGGCGGGCATCGGCGTGGCGATCCTGCGCCACCGGCTCTTCGACATCGATTTCCTCATCAGCCGTACCGCGGCGTTCGTCATGCTGTCCGCGGCCGTCGCCGGCGCCTATGTGCTGGTCGTCGGGGCGCTCGGGGCCTCGTCGGTGCTCGCGGCCGTGGCCGGGGCGCTGGTCTTCGGCGCCCTGCGCCAGTGGGTGCAGCGCCGGGTCAATCTGCTGGTGTACGGCGAGCGCGACGACCCGTACACCGTCCTCGCGCGCCTCGGCGAGCGGCTGGCCGCGGTGCCGGACCCGGGCGCGATCCTGGCCACCAGCACGTCGACGGTGCGGGAGGCGCTGCAGCTGTCGTACGTCGGGATCGAGGTCGACGCCGGCCCGCTCTACGAGCTCGGGGCCCGCCCGGCCGACCCGGTGACGCTGCCCCTCGTGGCCGGCGGGGAGCCCGTCGGGGCGCTGCGGCTCGGGCCGCGGCCGGGTGAGGCGGCGCTCGGACCGCGGGACCTGCGGCTGCTGGCCGACCTGGCCCGGCACATCGGGGTCGCGGTGCAGGCGGTGCGGTACTCCGCGGCGCTGCAGCGCTCCCGCGAGCAGCTCGTCATCGCCCGCGAGGAGGAGCGCCGGCGGCTGCGCCGGGACCTGCACGACGGGCTCGGGCCGACGCTGGCCGGGCTGACCATGCGCGCGGAGGCGGCCCAGGAGGTCGGGCCCGAGCAGGCGCGCAGGCTGCTGGAGGAGATCGTGACCGACGCGCAGACCGCGGTCGCCGACGTGCGGCGGCTCGTGGACGGGCTGCGACCGCCCGCGCTGGACACGCTCGGGCTGGCCGGGGCGCTGCGGGCGCACCTTGGGCAGCAGCCGGCGGGCAGCCCGCGAGTGCGCCTGGACGCGCCGGCGGGGCTGGACGGGCTGCCGGCGGCGACCGAGGTGGCGGCGTACCGGATCGCGGTCGAGGCCCTCGCGAACGCGCGGCGGCACGCCGGCGCGAAGACGGTACAACTGCGGCTTGTTCTGGACGAGGATCGGCTCAGCGTGGTGGTGAGCGACGACGGGCACGGGACCACGGTGGCGCGAGAGGGCGGGGTGGGCATGCACTCGATGCGGGAGCGGGCCGCGGAGCTCGGCGGCGAGCTGGTCGTCGAGTCGGGCGTGGGCGGCACAAGTGTCACGGCGAGGCTGCCCCGATGACCGGCACGGTACGCGTCCTTGTGGTCGACGATCACGAGCAGTTCCGGGCCGGGCTGCGGGCGTTGCTGGCCACCAGCGCCGAGGTCGAGGTGTGCGGTGAGGCCGCCAGCGGCGAGGAGGCCCTGACCGCGTTGCCCCGGCTGCAGCCCGACGTGGTGCTGCTCGACCTGGTGATGCCCGGCATGGGCGGGATCGCCGCGACCGAGCGCATCACGGCCGCCATGCCGCACGTGCGGGTACTGGTGCTGAGCATGGCCGACGACGACGACTCGGTCTTCGCCGCCGTGCGCGCGGGCGCCCGCGGCTACGTGCTCAAGGGCGCCCGGCGCACGGAGATCATCCGCTCGATCCGGGTGGTCGCCGACGGCGAGGCGATCTTCGGGCCGGCGATCGCGACCCGGCTCATGGGGTTCTTCGCGGGCCTGGACCGTACTGCGCCCGACCCGTTCCCGGAGCTGACGCAGCGCGAGCGGCAGATCCTGGCCCACATCGCCCGGCATCTGACCAACCCGCAGATCGCCGAGCGGCTGGGCGTGAGCCAGAAGACCGTGCGCAACCACGTGTCGAACATCTTCACGAAGCTGCAGGTCGCGGATCGGGCTCAAGCGATCGTGCTCGCCCGCGACGCGGGGCTGACCGGCGAATGACGGGTGATTCCCCGCCAGGCGCCGCGATCGCGTGAGCGCTAGTGACAGAGATCGACAACAGTGGTACATCTTCGGCATGACAGAGCGCGTGCTGACCCAGTGCCGGCTGTTCAACGAGGGCGTCCGCACCGGCGACTGGGCCGGCTACCTGGACCGCTTCGGCGACACCGCGACCCTGCGCATCGAGGGCGACCCGGGAAGCCCGTACGTGGGCCGCGACGCGATCGCGGCCGCCTACTCCGCCGCCCCGCCCGACGACACCCTGAACGTGACCTCGGTCGACTCCGCCGGCGACGAGGACGTGGCCCGGGTCGCCTGGTCCGCGGGCGGCGCCGGAACGCTGCGGGTGCGCTGGTCGGCGGGCCGGATCGCCGAGCTTTCCGCCTCGTTCGACGCACCCGCCTGAGCAAGCCGCGAGCGGGGCTCGAAACGGTCAGCCGGTGTGGTGGCCGACGTAGCGCAGGACGGCCGCGCCGATGGCGGTGACCCCGCGGCGCAGGGCGGTGGCGGAGAACAGGTTCACCCTGGCCGGAATACCAGGCCGGTGCGGAAACGTCACGGTCGCGGGCCGGATTGTGGTGCCTGCGCCACCATATTCCGGCCAGTCCACAGGCCGGACCGGACCGTGCGGGGCGCCTAGCGTTCGGGGCCATGACACAGATGTACGAGCGGCCGGACCAGGTGCCGTGGTCCTCGGTGGGATGTTTTCCTGCTGCTGGCGTTCGGCGGCGCCTGGCTCGCCGCGCTGCCGCTGCGGGTCGGCGGGGTCGGCACGACCGACCGGGTCTTCGTGTTCGTGAGCGTCGCGACGATGCTCACGCCCACCCTCGCGACCGCGCTGACCACGCGGATCTTTCGGCCACCGGGCGGCGTCGCCCGCTCCACGTTTGCTGGACCGCTATACCACCGAAATACGGCCTAGGTGACTGGTGTTAAACGGTGGTGCGGCCCGCCGGGCCGGGCCCCCCGGTGTTGTGTTGGGGGGGGGGGTGGTGG
>NZ_JBEPEH010000025.1:43742-183228 GCF_040300725.1 Dactylosporangium sp. NPDC000244 | reverse complement strand
CCAGCTCACCGGCGGCACCGGCACCTACCCCTCCGGCTGGGAACTGTCCTCCGCCCGCGCCTCCGCCGTCGTGCGCATCCTCCACACCGACGCCGGCATCGCCGACAACCGCCTCCTCGCGTCCGGCTTCGCCGACACCAAACCCCTCTACCCCACCACCGACCCACGCGCCGAAACCCTCAACCGCCGCGTCGAGGTCATCGTCCTGTCCAACCTACCGGCCGACACCCGGGCGCTACTGCCCTCGGCTTCAACGAACTGAGGAGCGCGCAATGGCGAACGACGAGAAGGCCGCCGAGGAAACCCCCGCGAAGGGCGGCGGCAAGAAGAAGCTCATCATGATCGTCGCGATCGCGCTGGTGGCGCTCGTCGGCGGCGGCGTGGGCGGCTACATGATGTTCGCGCCGAAGAAGGCCACGGCCGAGCCGGCCCCGACCCCCGGCGTCGTGTCCGTGCTCGACGCGATCACGATCAACCTCGCCGACGGGCACTACCTGAAGCTCAAGATGACGCTGCAGGCCACCACCGAGGCCACCGAGGCGCCGGACGGCTCCAAGGCCCTCGACATCGCCATCAGCCTGTACAGCGGCCGCAAGATGGACGAGCTGATGTCGAACGCCGAACGCGACCGGACGAAGAAGGAGCTCGTCGAGAAGGTCGTGAAGGCGTACACGGAGGACAAGAAGAAAGAGGTCATGGACATCTACTTCACGACCTTCGTGATCCAGTAGCACCCGCTCAGGAGGCCGCCCCACGGGGCGGCCTCCTGACGTCGCGGTCGCGGTTGCTAGGGCAGGGTCCACTGCTGGTTGGCGGCCCCGGTACAGGCCCAGATCTGCAGCTGCGTCCCGTCCGCGGAGCTAGGGCCGGTCGCGTCGAGGCACTTGCCGAGCGCGACCAGGCCCCCGTTCGCGCCGGCCGACCACTGCTGCGCGGTCGTGCCGTTACAGTCGTACAGCTGCACCTTCGTCCCGTTCGCGGAGCTCGCCGCGGCCACGTCGAGGCACTTGCCGAGCGCGCGCACGGTGCCGTCGGTGCCGATCGTCCACTGCTGCGCGGCCGTGCCGTTGCAGGTGTAGAGCTGGATCTTCGTGCCGTTCGCGGAGCTCGCCCCGGCGACGTCGACGCACTTGCCGCCGTACCCGGTGATCTGCCCGGTCCGGGTGGTCGGGGTGCCGCTGTCGGCGCCGGCCCACAGGTAGGTGCCGACGGTCTTCGCGGGCAGGGTGCTCGCGACCTGCTGGGCGCCGACGCGCAGGGTGAACGCCTGGTTGCCTGCGGTCTGGTTGACCACGACGGCGACCAGGGTGCCGTCGGGGTTGCGGAAGGCCACGTTGGTGACGCTCCCGGTGGAGCCGTAGCCGGTCGACACCCGCTGGGCGCCCGCCTGCACGAACTTCGAGAACTGGGCGACCATGTTGTAGTCGGGCAGCGCCCAGAACGTGTCGCGGTTCGTGGTGCTCTGCACGAGCATCGTCGGGTCGGGCGAGCCGGACCAGCGCTCGGGCGAGCGGTTCTGGTCGAGCATGCTGACCCAGCCCTCATACAGGGTCGCGGAGTTGCGGAAGTACTGCACGATCCGGTCGGCGCCCGCGGTACCCCAGACGGAACGCTCGGTCATGAGCACGTCCTTGTCCGGGTAGCTCGCCTTGACCGTGGCCATCGCCGAGGGGTCGCCGGCGTAGTCGTGGAAGGCGATGCCGTCCACCGAGCCGTAGGCGTCGCTGTGCGCGGAGGCGCTGCCGAGGACCCCGGCCGCATACGAGACGCCCTCGCTGAAGTTGTGGTCGAAGGCCCAGATCTTGACGGTACCGAGCGAGGCCGACGACAGCTCGGTGCGCAGCGCCTTCGCCAGCTGCCGCTCCTGGTCCGCGCTCACGAGCATGCCCGGATAGTCGGCCGGCGAGAACAGCGGCTCGTTCTGCAGCGTGAGGGCGTAGATGGGGATGCCCTGCGCGGCGTACGCCTGGACCGCGCGCCGGTAGTACGTGGCGAGCGTCGGGATGTAGGTGCTGTTGAGGCTGCCGCCGATGATGTTGTTGCTGGTCTTCATCCACGGCGGCGCCGACCACGCGCTCGCGAAGATCTTGAGGTTCGGGTTGATCGCCAGGGCCTGCTTGAGCGTGGCGATGATGTTGTAGTCGATGTCGCGCTGGATGGAGAACCGCGACAGCGACGGGTCGGCGGCCCCGTCGTCGTAGGTGTAGAAGTCGTGCGAGGTGAAGTCGCTGGTGCCGAAGGTGATGCGGGCGACGTTGAAGCCGGCGCCGGCGGCGGGGTCGACGAGCGCGCGCAGCGCCTTGTCGCGGCCGGCCGCGCTCATGCGCGACAGGTTGAAGATGGTCGACTCCTCCAGGGAGGAACCAACCCCCAGGATGCTCTGGTACCGCGTGTTCGTGTCGGCGGTGATGGTGGCGCTCCCGGTCGCGGCGGTGATCGGGAGGTCGGTCTGGCGGGACAGCTGGTACGGGGTGCCGGCGAGGCCGGTGGCGGGGTTGGTGTACCAGTTGCCGTTCTTCGGCTCGTAGCCCGCGGTGCGGGACTCGGAGCTCCAGTAGACCTGCACGCTGGTGGCCGCGGCGGATGCGGGCACCTGGGCGTAGGTGAGCACGGCGGCCGCGGTGGCCGCCACGAGCAGTGCAGACAGTGGCCGGGTTGGGACCATGTGCACGCCTCCTTAACTTCAAGACTTGTATTAAGCCCCGGCCAAAAAGGACTGTCAATGTTCCTAACAGATAACGGGCCCGGCCCGCCGTGCAAAACTCGGCTCATGCTCCTCGTGGCGGCGGGCACCGCCGCGGACAGCCGGGGGCGCACGCGGAGCGCGGCGACGACCAGAAGGGCGTGACCGCTCAGGCGGCGGGCACGGCCGCGGACAGCCGGCGGCGCACACCGAGCGCGGCGACGACCAGGAGCCCGACCAGGCCGAGGCGGACCGCGAGCACCGGGATCATCCACGCCAGCCGCTCGGTGAAGCGACCGTCGCCGATGGGTCCGGTGTGCGGCAGCGCGAATGTCGCCGCGATCGTCACCGCGATCCCGAGCCGCCACGCGACCGCCGGCCCCGTGCGCGCGACGGCGCCGTGGTCGCGGGCGACGTACGCGAACCAGGCGACCGCGGCCGCCGCGTGCACGTAGAACATCACGGTCTCGGCCGTCCCGAGCCGCTGCCCGAGATCGAGCAGCGCCGTCGAGGGCGCCGGCAGCTTCGGCAGTACCACCGCCACCGCCACCAGATCGGCGAGCGCGGCGAGCGCGAAGAGCCCGCTCAGCGCGAACACGCCCCACAGCGCCCGCTCCCAGCCCGGCCCGTTCACGCCCACCACCCCTTGACCTCGAGCAGCAGGTGCCGCGCGCCGGTGAAGTCGTCGGTCTGCACGGCCCAGCGGTCGCCGCTGAGCAGCAGCTGCCCGCTGCCGGAGACGAACGGCCGGTGCATCCGCGTCACCCAGTCGTCGCGCTGCCGGTTGTCGTCGAACGTGACCACGGTGCCGTGGTACCGCTCCCGCCGGCAGGCGACGGTGTCGTGCACGCCCGCGTCGGAGTGGATGCGGTCGGCGGCGGTGCACAGCAGCGCGGCGGCGAGCCGCTCCGCGGTGGGCGGCGCGTCGGCCCCCGTGAGGCCGGCCACCGCCCACCCCCCGAGGCCGGCGGCGAGCACCGCGCCGGCGATCGCGAGCTCGGTCCGAGTCGATATCACGGGCGGGAATATAGCCCAACCGGTTCAGGCGTGCAGGACCCTTTCGGCCGCGGCCGGGATCGTCGCGCGGTCGTACTCGAAGAACTGCCGCAGCGCCTCGGGCCCCGCGGTGCGGCCCCACTGGTAGATGAGCCGCTGGGTCTCCATCGAGCCGTCGTGCCAGCGGCGCAGCACGTCGTGCAGGTTCAGCGGCGACGGGGACGCCTCGCCGTCGCCGAGCAGGTACGCCAGCCGCGTGACCGCCTCCTCCGGCGTCACCTCGCCCCGCTCGACGCCCTCCATCACCTCGTAGCAGGCCTCGAACTGGGCCTGGGCCACGGGCAGGTCCGGCGCGAACGAGCCGGGCACCGGGCCGCCGTGCAGGCGCTCGAACAGCGTGTCGTCGCCGGTCTCCAGGTAGCGGTAGTAGGTGCCCGCGATCCGGATGACGCCCAGGTTCCAGGCCAGGTACCACATCTTCGACCACGCCCGCCACAGGTCGAAGTCGCGGAAGGCGATGTAGGAGCCGGCGATGAGCTTGTCGTTGTTCTCCAGGATGTTCTGGTTGAGCGTCTCGAGGTAGGCGAACCGCTGCGCGCTGAAGTCCCGGTCCTCGCGCGCGGCGAGGTAGCGGGGCACGAACGCCTCGATGACCGCCATGGTGTTGGCCATGCCGCGGCTGAACAGGGCGTCGATCGCGCCCGCGGCGTGGCTCATGAGCACCCAGCGGTCGCCGACGGTCTGCTTGGAGGAGAACTGGGTGCGGCCGGTGGAGATCCAGCGGAACGCGGACTCCGCGCCCTCGAACTGGCGGGCGACGGCGGGGTACCGCGACAGGAACTCGGCCCATTCCTGCTCCGGCGTCACCCCGTCGGGCTTCGGGAAGCGCCCGGTGTCCAGGCTCAGCCCGACGCTGACGAGGTCGGACTCGGAGCCCTCGTGGTTGTCGAACGGGATCACCCACAGGCAGCCGCCGTCGAAGAGGTGGTGCAAGGTGCCCTCGTGCCACAGGCTGGGCTGGCCGCTGGACTCCTCGACCGCGTCGAAGGGCCGTACGCCCCGCATGTGCGTGAAGATGGTCCGCGAGTCGGTCCTGAACCGGCACGGCTCGTCGCGCAGGCCGAACCGGTCCGCCAGCACCGAGGTCCGGCCGGTCGCGTCGATGACGTAGTCGGCGGTGAGCTCCTCGCCGTCGTCCAGCTCGATCCGGACGAGGTCGCCGAAGTCGATCGCCCGGACGCGCACGCCCTCCCGGGCCACGGCGCCGTATTTGACCGACGCCTCGAACAGGTACTTGTCGATGTCGGCCCGCATGAGGTGCGACTCCGGGCCGAACGGGCCCTCCGACACCGAGCACTGCGTGACCTCGTACGGGTCGTGGTCGATGCCGGCCCGGTGGTACACGAAGCCGAAGTTCGTCTTGATGCCGCAGCGCCGGCTCGCGTGCTCGCGGATGCCGCCGCTGGTCGACACCTGCGCCAGCTCCGGCACGTCCCAGCGCGCGGCGAGCATCCGCAGCAGGAACGAGGTCTCGCCGATCGTCGACTCGCCGAGCGCGAACCGCGGGTGCCTCGCGGCGTCCACGATGCCGACCGACACCCCTTGCCGGGCCAGGATCGCCGCCACCGTACTGCCGCCGATGCCACTGCCGAGCACCATCACTTCAACGTGCGTGGTCATACCAGCCCCCTCAGAGCATCAGCCGCCCCGCGCGGCCCCGGTGGAAGATGAGCGGCTCGCCGGCTCCCAGCCGCAGTTCGTCGACCTCGGCCACGACCAGCCAGTGGTCGCCACCGTCGTGCTCGGCGCGCACCTCGCAGCCGATCCAGGCGATGGCCTCGGGCAGCTCGGGAAGCCCGTTGCGACCGGCGCGCAGCCCGATGCCGTCGAACTTGCCGGCGTCGGAGCGGCCGAGCCGCCAGGCGATGTCCTCCTGCTCGACCCGCAGCAGGTTGACGCAGAACCGGCCGGCGCGGCGGATCTGCGGCCAGGCCCGCGAGCGGCGGTCGATACCCAGCGCGATCAGCGGCGGGGCCAGCGACAGGCTCATGAGCGCCTGCACGGTCATGCCCACCGGCCCGGCCCCGGCGTCGGCGGTGAGCACGCTCAGGCCGGTCGCGAAGTGGCCCAGCACGTGCCGGAAGTCGGCCTCGAGGGCCGGGTCGTGCACGCTCATTCGGCGTCCGTCCCCCGCTGGCGCGGGAGGCGCAGCGCCGCGCGCTCGCGGGAGTGCTCCACGCCCGCCTTCGCCTGCGCGGCAGCCATCGTGCGCCGGGTCAGCCCGTCCTGCTCCAGCTCCCGCGCGTCGGCGGCCAGCCGCGGCCGCAGCGCGCCGGTGAAGTGCGGCATGACGCGCCGGGCGAACAGCTCGTAGGAGCGCCGGGTCGCCGCCGGGTCGGCCAGGTCCGCGTGCTCGATGACGAACGTGCCGAAGCCGCCGCTGATCCGCAGCATCCGCTCGATGTGCTCGATCGCCATCTCCGGGGTGCCGATCACCGCGTGGCCGACCGTGTGCAGCACGTCCACCACCGCATCGGCGTCCTCCAGGTCGACGGGCACGTTCATGGGCAGAATCCGGCGGATGTACTGGATGTAGGACAGCAGTCCCCAGCGCACCTCCCGCCGCGCCTGCTCCTCGGTCTCGGCCAGATGCATCGGGCTCATCACCGACCAGCGGCGCCGGTCCAGGCGCCGGCCGAAGCGCTCCGCCCGTTCGGAGGCGATCTGCCAGGCGGTGGTCATCGGATTCTCCGAGCCGAGCCCGAGGGCGGCCGAGGCGCCGAAGGAGAGCATCCCGGCCCCGAACCGCCCGGCCAGCCGCGGCCCGGACGGCGAGCGGAAGACGGCGACGCGGATGTCGAGCGGATCGGAGTACGGCGCCAGCTGCAGATGGCCGTCGCGCAGCTCGAACCAGTCGGTGGTGCGGCTGACCGGCCCGGCGAAGCGCAGCAGCCCGGTCATCGTCTCCAGCGACTCCTCCATCATCCGCCGCGCCTGCATCGGATCGTGGCCGATCATCGTGGAGTCCAGGGCGAGCGCGCCCGCGCCGACGCCGAAGATGAGCCGGCCGCGGGTCAGATGGTCGAGCTGGATGATGCGGTCGAGCAGGGTCAGCGGGTGGTGGTACGACAGCGTGCTCACTCCGGTGCCGAGCCGGATCCGCCGGGTCCGCTGGGCCGCCGCGGCGATCATGAGCTCCGGGGCGCCGATGATCTGCCAGCCGCCGGAGTGATGCTCCCCGAACCAGAACTCGTCGTATCCGAGCCGGTCACAGAGCTCGGCGAGCGCGAGATCGTCCTCGAGCTGCAGCGTCGGATTGTGCGTGGGCCGGTGGATCGGGAACATGAGCACCCCGAAGCCGATACGGCTCATGTACGGCCCTCCCCCGCCGGCCGGCACATTGGTCGATATTCACACTAACGATTGAATACGACTCCGCCAACCACTACACCGGGTCCGGGTGGCACCGAGCCGCGAGGAGCAGCGGATGCACGGGGTCACGGCCCGTCAGCGCAGGCCGAGGCGGGACACCACGCGCAGGGAGCGGGCGGCGGCGGACATGCGGCGGGGGTACGACACCACCGCGGGCCGCCGCGCGACGCAGCGCATGAGCACCGCCACGGCGTCCTCGACGGTGATCTTCAGCGGCGTCGCCGGCCCCTTGGCCATCTTCGTGTCGACGAAACCGAACCGCACCGCGGTGACCGCCACCCCACGCGGGCGCAGCGCCTGGCCGAGGCCGAGCAGGTAGGAGGTCAGGCCGGCCTTCGACGCCGCGTAGCCCGGCGCGACCGGCGAGATGAGCACGTCGGAGAGGCTGGACAGGCCGATGAGGTGGCCGGTGCCGCGCGCCAGCATCCCGGGCACGACGGCCTCGGCGGTCAGCGCGGCCCCGAGCAGGTTGACCCGGATCGCGTCGGTCTGCTCCCCGAGCCGGTCGGCGTCGAACATCTCGCCGATCCCGGCCGCGTACACGCACAGGTCGACGGCGGCCAGGTCCCGCAGCACCGCCGGGTATCCGGCCGCGCCGACGTCGGCGACGAGATGCTCGTAGCGCTGGTGGGTCAGGCCCGACTCGCGGCGGGACACGCCGGCGACGTCCCAGCCGTCGTCGAGCAGCCGGCGGGTGAGGGCGAGTCCGATGCCGTCCGTGTTGCCGACGACGAGTGCGCGGGGCATCGCAGGATTCTAGACGGAATAACCGCTTGCCCCGCGGCGCTAGGGTTGACGTAGTCAGCTTCGAGTGTGGAGGGAGACCGCCGTGCAGTACCGCACCGCCGTCGTCGTCCCCCGCTCGCTGCACGAGGTGATCCGCGTGTCTTCGTTGCCCCCGGTGCCCGCTCGCGCGGCGGCACTGGGTCGTCCTGTCCTGGGCTGAGCGCCCGGCGGGACGCAATCGCGCTGTCTGAGTCCAAGTGACGAGCCCGAGGGGCAACAGTGCGCAACGAACTGCAACGCGTCCGCAACATCGGCATCCTGGCCCACGTGGACGCGGGGAAGACCACGACCACCGAGCGGATCCTCTTCGCCACCGGCGCGACGTACAAGCAGGGCGAGGTCCACGACGGCACCACCGTCACCGACTTCGACCAGCAGGAGCGCAACCGCGGCATCACCATCTTCTCCGCCGCCGTGAGCGTCGACTGGGACGGTCACCGGATCAACCTCATCGACACGCCCGGCCACGTCGACTTCGCCGACGAGGTCGAGCGGTCGCTGCGCGTGCTCGACGGCGCGGTCGCCGTGTTCGACGGCGTCGCCGGCGTGGAGCCGCAGAGCGAGTCGGTGTGGCGGCAGGCGGACCGCTACGGCGTGCCGAGGATCGCGTTCGTGAACAAGCTCGACCGGGCGGGTGCCGACCTCGGGGCCGCCGTGGCCTCGATCCGGGACCGGCTCGGGGTCACGGCGCTGGTGGTGCAGGCCCCGATCGGCGCCGAGGGAGGCTTCGCGGGAGTCGTCGACCTGACGGGCCCCTCGGACCTCCCGCAGCGGGCCCGGCTGGTCGAGCAGGTCGCCGAGCTGCACGCGGGGGCGTTGGAGGAGTACGTCGAGACCGGCGACCTGAGCCCGGACACGCTGCGCCGGGCGCTGCGCGAGATCACCCTCGCCGGCGCCGGGGTCGTGGTGCTGTGCGGCTCCGCGTACCGGGACAAGGGCATCGCCGAGCTGCTCGACGCGGTGGTGGCGTACCTGCCGTCGCCGCTGGACACCGCGGCCCCGGCCGATCCCGGGGCGCCGTTCGCGGCGCTGGTGTTCAAGGTGCACGCGGCGACGACCGGGCGGTACGCGTACGCCCGCGTCTACGCCGGCACCCTGCCCAAGGGCACCGACGTGCTGCTGTCCACCGCGGGGCGGCACGAACGCGTGTCGCGCATCCTGCACGTCCAGGCGGACCGGTACACCGACGTCGACCGGGCGGTCGCGGGCGACATCGTCGCGCTCGTCGGGCTGAAGCAGGCCCGCGTCGGCGAGACGCTGTGCGACCCGGCGCACCCGGTGGTCCTCGAGCCGCCGAGCCGGGCCACGCCCGTCGTCTCGGTCGCGATCGAGGCCGGCAGCCGCGCCGACACCGGCCGGCTGGCGACCGCGCTGGCCCGGCTGGTCGAGGAGGACCCGTCGCTGGTCGTGCGGGTCGACGCCGAGACCGGCCAGACGCTGCTCAGCGGCCTGGGCGAGCTGCACCTGGAGGTGGCGGTGGAAAAGATGCGCCTGGCGAACAACGGGCTGCGGATCGCGGTCGGACGGCCCCAGGTCGCCTACCGCGAGACGCTGGTCCGGGGCGTGACCGGGTTCTACCACCGCCTGGTCAAGCAGGACGGCGGCGCGGGCCTCTACGCCCACGTGGCCATCGACGTGTCCCCTGTGGACGGTGAGGAGTTCGTGTTCGAGTCCACTGTGGTCGGTGGGCACGTGTCGAAGGAGTACGTGCGGGCGGTCGAGACAGGCTGCCGCGACGCGCTCGCGGCCGGCCCGGTCGCGGGCTACCCGGTCACGGGCGTCAAGGTCACGCTCACCGACGGCAAGATGCACGACCACGACTCCTCCGACCTGGCCTTCCGGCTCGCCGGCCGGGAGGCGCTGCAGCTCGCCCTGCGCGAGTCGCAGATGGTGCTGCTGGAGCCGGTGGCCGAGGTGACGGTGACCGTGCCCGACGACATGGTCGGCGGCGTGCTCGGCGACCTGCTGGCACGGCGGGGCCAGGTCGGCGGCACGGCCGCCCGGGGCGCGACGGTCGTGGTGACGGCGACGGTGCCGCTGGCCGAGCTGTTCGGCTACGCCACGCGGCTGCGCAGCCGGACCCAGGGCCGGGGCGTGTTCACCACGCGCCCCGCCGGCTACGCGCCCGCGCCCTCGGGTGTGTTTGTTCGCTGACAGTACGGGTAACGGGCGCCTTTCATGCATTACCGTTGACGGTTTGATGGGAGGCGCCCGTGCTGCTCGCCGTGCTCGACGTCGGGTCGAACTCAGCCCACCTGCAGATCGTGCAGGCGCGTCGCGGCAGGCCTCCGCAGCTCGTGTACCGCCTGAAGGCCCCGACCCGCCTCGCCGAGGAGGTCCGGGCCGACGGCGCCCTCTCCCCCGACGGCGTGGAGCGGGTCGTGGACGCCGTGTCGTGCACCGTCGAGGCGTATCGCCGGCATGCGGCCACCGACCTCATCCCCCTGGCGACGGCGACGATCCGCGATGCGACAAACAACGCCGAGATCCGCCGGCGGGTCCGCGAGGCGACCGGGGTGGAGCTGCGCTCGCTCAGCGGGGAGGACGAGGCCCGCGTGACGTTCGAGGCGGTCCGCCGCCTGCACGCGGCCGACGACGGGCTGTGGCTGCTCGACATCGGCGGCATGTCGATGGAGATCGCGGCCGGGGCCGGGGCCGAGCCCGACCTGGCGGTGTCGCTGCCGATGGGGGCCGGGCTGCTCACCCGCCGGTTCCTGCCCGAGCACCCGGCGCGGCGGGACGCGGTCGAGCGCGTCCGCCGGCACGTGCGCTCGCTGGTGAAGCCGGTGGCCCGGGAGCTGGGCCGGTTGCCCCGCCCGCGGCGGGTGGTCGGCACGTCCAAGACGTTCAAGCAGCTGGCCTGCCTCACGGGGGACCCGGAGCGGCTCGATCGGCGGGCCCTGCGCCGGTGGGTGCCGCGCCTGCGGTCGATGACCCCGCCGGAGCGCGCCGAGCTGCCCGGGGTCGCGGCGGCCCGCGCCCGGCAGCTGCTGGCCGGGGCGGTCACCGCCGTGACCGTGATGGAGGCGCTGGACCTGCGCACGCTGGACGTGTGCCCCTGGGCGTTGCGCGAGGGCCTGTTGCTGCGGCGGTACGCCGAGCTGCGCGGCTGAGTCCTATCCGCGGCCGACGGCGTTGCGCGGCATGTGGATCTTGCCGTTCGAGTCGACCTTCTCGTCGAACGGCATGGCCGGGTCGTCGACCTCCCCGCCGAGGCTCGGGACCGTCACGCCCCGCGCCGAGCCGTTGGGCTTGTCCTCTTCGTCGATGCGCGACGCCCCGTCGCCTCCCGGCGTGCCGGTCGTGCCCATCGTGGCGTTCTCATCCTTCATGGGGTACCGATTACCCAGTCGTCTTGCGCCCAACCGCACCCCAGACGGCCACCTCGTCGAAGGTCGGCCGCGGCCCGGGCTCCCCCTCGGCGCGCCACTCGGCCACCGACACGATCCCGGGCTCCAGCAGGTCCAGGCCCTCGAGGAACCCCGCGAACTCGGCCCGGTCGCGCAGCTTGCCCGGCCCGTGCCGGCCCGACTGGATCTGCGCCGCGAGCTCGGGGGCGAGCCCGTCGGTCGTGGCGTGCGACATGACCAGGAAGCTCCCGGGCGCGAGCGCGCTCAGCAGGCGGTTCACGATCTCGTACGGCTCGTCGTCGTCGGGCAGGAAGTGCACGACCGCCACGAGGATGAGCGCCACGGGCCGGCCCAGGTCGATGGTGGCCTTGAGCGCGGGGTCGCCGAGGATCCGCTCGGGGTCGCGCAGGTCCGCGTCGACGTAGGCGGTCGCCCCCTCCGGCGCGCTGGTCAGCAGCGCCCGCGCGTGGGCGAGCACGATCGGGTCGTTGTCCACGTAGACGACCCGCGCGCCGGCCGCGATCCCCTGCGCGACCTCGTGCACGTTGGGGCTGGTCGGGATGCCGGTGCCGATGTCGAGGAACTGCCGGATGCCGTGCTCGGCGGCGAGCACCTTCACGACCCGCCGCATGAACGCCCGGTTCTCGACCACGGCCGTGCGGATCGCCGGGAACGCCGCCGCGATCGCGTCGCCGGACTCCCGATCGGCGGCGAAGTTGTCCTTGCCGCCGAGCCAGTAGTCGTACCGCCGTGCGGGATGCGCCACGGTGGTGTCCACCCGCTCGTTCCACTCCGAACCCGCCACCGCAGTCTCCGTCCGTGTCGACCCCGTGCGGCAGGAATCATAGTCCCGCGACGCTCGCCGATGTCCGCGCCGCACGCGTCCGGCGGGACGGGCTACGGGCGGCGCTCGTCGCGGGCGTAGGCGCGCACGACGGCGGGTGGCAGTACCGACGCCAGCGTGACCAGCGCCTCCAGCACCGCCACCACCCGGTCCGGGTCGAGGCGGTCGCCGGGGCGGGAGACCCACACGAGGTCCCGCCCGGTGATGCGCCAGCCGAGCAGACCGAGCCGCCGGGTCACGTCGAGGACCTCGCCGGTGACGATCTCCCCGGCGAACGACGGGTGCTCGGGCGGGTGCGCGCCGTCGAGCTCGGGCGGGTGCTGGAAGGCGAGCGCGGCCCAGGGCGGCACCGGGCCGACGCGCCCCTCGGCGCACGGCTCGCCGTCGATGGGGTCGGGCATCACGGCCACCGGCGGCAGGGCGACGGGCAGGTGCAGGACGCTGACGGTGCGGTACCCCGCAGAACCCAGCACGGTCGTGTCGAACAGCGTGAACGGGCGGCCCGCGGGGTCGACGGCGCCGGTCAGCTCGTCGGCCGGGTCCAGGTCGGCGACGGGGTTGCCGGCCCGGCGCCAGCGGTCCTCGACCGACCCGAAGCCGGGCCGGGAGCCGTGCCTCGAGTAGCGCCAGCCGCGATCCGACGCGAGCTGCGCGCGTGGCGCCCGGGCCCGTCTGATCACCGCACCATCCCCGTGGTCGATCGATCCGGCACCGAGCGTAGTCCTCACCGGCCGTTGCGCGCGACCTCGAACCAGACTTCCTTGCCGCCGGCCGGGATCGGCGACGTGCCCCAGGCCGCCGCGACCGACGCCACGATGAGCAGCCCGCGCCCGTTCTCGCTGTCGGCGCCGGCCGGGCGCGGGCTGGGCAGCCGCTCGCTGCGGTCGGCGACGGTGACCCGCAGCCGCTCGGCGCCGAGCTCGAGGCGCACCAGGACGGCCCCGACGGTGTGCTGGATGGCGTTGGTGATGACCTCGTCGAGCAGGAGCAGGGTGTCGTCGGCGATGCGGCGCTCGCCCCAGGCGGTGAGCACGTCGGCGGCGAAGCGCCGGGCGGCCGAGGCGCTGACGGCGTCGCCGCGGAAGCGCCGCTGGGCCGCCGGCGGCCGTTCGGCCTCGGCGCGCGGGTCGACGGCGAGGCAGACGACGGCCACGTCGTCGGTGCGCGGGCGCGGGCCGACGCCGGAGGTCAGCACGTGGTCGAGCATGGCGCCCGGGTCGCCCGAGGGGGCGGAGCCCACGGCGCTGCACAGGTCGGCGAGGCCGTCGTCGATGTCGTACCGGCGGTCCTCGACCAGCCCGTCGGTGTAGAGCAGCAGGTTGGCCCCGCCGGGCACCAGGAACGTCGTCTCGCTGAACACGACCGTGGCGCTGACGCCCAGCGGCGGCCCGGAGCGCAGCGCCAGGATGCCGGCCTCGTCGCCGGCCCGCATGACGGGTGGCGGATGGCCGGCCAGCACGGCGGTCGCGGTCCCCTCGGCCAGGTGCAGCTCGAGGTAGCAGCAGGTGGCGACGGCGTCGGGCTGCAGGTCCAGCAGCAGCCGGTTGACCCGCTGCATGACCACGGACGGGCTGTGCCGCTCGGCCGCGTACGCCCGCAGCGCGTTGCGGACCTGGCCCATGACCGCGGCGGCGGTGGCGTTGTGCCCGACGACGTCGCCGATGACGACCGCGACCACGTCGTGGCCGAGCGGGATGACGTCGTACCAGTCGCCGCCCACGTCGGCGCCGTGGGTCCACGGGAGGTACTGCGCGGCGTGCCGCAGCCCCGGCACCTGCGGCAGCTCCGCGGGCAGCAGGGCCCGCTGCAGCTCCCCGGCGATGGACAGCTGGGCCTCGAACAGCAGCGCCCGCTGCATCGCCTGCGCGCACACGCCGGCGAACGCGGCGAGGTTGGCCCGCTCCCCCTCGTCGAACTCGCGCGGGGTGCCGTAGCCGATGACCAGGGTGCCGAGCACGTCGCCGGCCGCGGCCAGGGGCAGGAACGCCCACGCCTGCCGCCCGCCGCTGGGGATCGGGGCCGAGTCGCCGGACTGCGCCGCGACGAACTCGTCCAGGCTGCTCAGGTAGCGGGCCCGCCCGGTGCGGGCGACCTCGGTCGCCGGATACGGATGCCGCAGCGGTACCGCCTGCAGACGCGCCACCACCTGCGGCTCGTAGCCGGCGTGGTACTGCAGCACCAGGTGGTCGTCGCGGCGCAGCAGCACCGCCAGCCCCTGCCCGCCGGCCGAGGGCCGCAGCACGGCGCCGATCGCCGCGTACACGTCCGCGGCCGTGCTCGCGGCGACGAGGGCCGCGGTGACCGCCTGCAGCGCGGCGTTGCGCCCGGCCGCCCGGCGGGCCGCGGCCATGCTCTGCTCGAGCCGCTCCTGCTGCCCGACGAGCGTGCTGACGTCGCGGAACGAGACCGCCACGCTGTCGGCCCCGGCGGGCGCGGCGCCGAGCTGCCAGACCTGGCCGAGCCGGTCGTAGCGCAGCTGCCCCTGCCACGCCCGGCCCGTCTCGGCGACCTCGCGCCAGCGCTCGAGCAGGTCCCGGGCCTGCCCGTCGGGCCCGGCCAGCTCGCTCCAGCGCCGCCCGATCGTCTCCTCGACGGAGCGGCCGGTCAGCACGGCGCCGGGCCGGTTGACGTACTCGCACACGAAGTCGCGCACCGCCCCGGACGCGTCGCGCACGGCGCGCAGGAGCGTGAACCCGTCGAAGGCGGCGTCGAGCACCTCGTAGAGCCGCGTCCCGCCCGCGGACTGCGGCCCCAGCGTGACCGTCCGCAGATCGACGAACCGGGCGGCGAACCCGTCGCCGCTGGGCCCGATCCACAGCTCGAAGTGCCCGGCGAGGGTGGGGCGGTCGTAGTAGACGGTGCGGGTAACGGGCTCGCGGGACTCGACGACCTTGCGGTACAGCGGGATCGTGCTGTCGTTGACGGTGTCGGGCCACAGGTCCCGCAACCGCCGGCCGACGAGCTCCGCGCGCTCCCGCCCGACGTATCGCGCCCCGGCGTCGTTGAGGTGCACGATCTCGAAGTCCACGATGTCCCCGCCGCCGTCGCGCACCGCGCGGGCGAACCCCCACCCCTGCGGATCGGCGTCGAGCATCGCGAGCACGTCGGCGGAGGGCAGCACGTCCGTCCCGTCGACCATGCGCACATCATCGCGTCCCGCCCCCGCGGGCGCCAACCACTCCCGGTGCCGCCCGCCGCGCCGGTTCCGTCAGGGCTGCAGGCGGGTCCAGGTCCAGCCGGCCGGGGTCCGGTCGTAGCGCAGGCGGCGGTGCAGGCGGTCAGTCTCGTCGTGCCAGAACTCGACGGCCGCGGGCTCGATGCGGTAGCCGGCCCACGTGTCCGGCCGCGCGGCCGGTCCGTCCGCGCCCAGCTCGGCGGCCCGGGCCCGCAGCGCCGCCTCGTCGAGCATCGGCTCACTCTGGCGGGAGGCCGCCGCCATCGCCCGCGCGACCGGCGCCCGCTCGGCGAACAGCGCGTCGGCCTCGGCGGCGGGCAGCCGGTGGACCCGGCCGGCGACGTGGACCTGCTGGAGGGTCTCGCGCCAGAAGAACGTCGCCGCGGCGTAGGGGCGCGCGGCCAGGTCGCGGCCCTTGCGGCTCACGGTGTGCGTGCCGAACACCAGCCCGTCGTCGCGGATGTGCTGGACGAGCACCGTGCGGCTGGACGGTGTGCCGCCGGCGTCGGCGGTTGCCAGGGCGACCGCGTTCGCCAGCCCGACGCCCCGCTCGGCGGCCGCGCCGAGCCAGGACCGCAGCAGCGCGACGGGATCGTCCGGCGGGTCCTCGAACTCGGGTAGTTCCAGGTCGGTGGGCACGCCTTCACGGTACCGTTCGCCGCGTTCGGCGGGCCTCGCCGGGCGGGTGGCGGTAGGCTGGTCAATGACTCAGACTTGATTGATTCCAGAAATCTTGGGAAGAAGAAGCGACGTGTCTGACAACAAGGACGTGACCGCCAGCACCAGCGAGAGTGAGAACCCGGCCATCCCGGCCCCGACCGCCAAGGCCCCGAGCCGGCCGCGGACCAACCGGGACTGGTGGCCCAACCAACTCGACCTTTCCGTGCTCCACCGGCACACGGCTCGCGCCAACCCGATGGACGGCGACTTCGACTACCGCCGGGAGTTCGCGACGCTCGACGTCGAGGCGCTCAAGCGCGACCTCACCGAGCTGATGACCACCTCGCAGGACTGGTGGCCGGCCGACTACGGCCACTACGGGCCCCTGTTCATCCGCATGAGCTGGCACGCGGCCGGCACCTACCGCACCGCCGACGGCCGGGGCGGCGGCGGCAGCGGCGCCCAGCGGTTCGCGCCGCTCAACAGCTGGCCCGACAACGCCAGCCTCGACAAGGCGCGACGGCTGCTGTGGCCGGTCAAGGAGAAGTACGGCCAGAAGATCTCGTGGGCCGACCTGCTCATCTTCGCCGGGAACGTGGCCTACGAGTCGATGGGGTTCACCACCTTCGGCTTCGGCTTCGGCCGCGAGGACATCTGGGAGCCCGAGGAGATCTTCTGGGGCCCGGAGGACACCTGGCTCGGCGACGAGCGCTACAGCGGCGAGCGCGACCTCGCCGAGCCGCTCGGCGCGGTGCAGATGGGCCTCATCTACGTCAACCCGGAGGGGCCCGCCGGCGTGCCGGACGCGCTCGCCTCCGCGCGGGACATCCGTGAGACGTTCGGCCGCATGGCGATGAACGACGAGGAGACCGTCGCGCTCATCGTCGGCGGGCACACCGTCGGCAAGGCGCACGGCGCGCACGACCCGGCGCACCTGGGCCCGGAGCCCGAGGGCGCGCCGATCGAGCAGCAGGGCCTGGGCTGGAAGAACCCGTCCGGCACCGGCAAGGGCGCCGACGCGCTCACCAGCGGGCTCGAGGGCGCCTGGACGACCGCGCCGACCCAGTGGGACAACGGCTTCCTCGACAACCTGTTCAACTACGACTGGGAGCTGACCACCAGCCCGGCCGGGGCCAAGCAGTGGACCCCCAAGGGCGGCGCGGCCCGGGACGCCGTGCCCGACGCGCACGACCCGGCGCGGCGCCACGCCCCGATGATGCTCACCTCCGACCTCGCCCTGCGCTTCGACCCGATCTACGGGCCGATCGCCAAGCGCTTCCACGAGCACCCGGAGGAGCTCGCCGAGGCGTTCGCGAAGGCCTGGTTCAAGCTGCTGCACCGCGACATGGGGCCGATCGCGCGGTACCTCGGGCCGTGGATCCCCGCGCCGCAGCTGTGGCAGGACCCGGTGCCGGCCGCGACCGGCACGCTCGGCGCGGACGACATCGCCGCGCTCAAGGCCAAGCTGCTCGACTCCGGCCTGTCCGCCACCCAGCTCATCGCGACCGCGTGGGCGGCGGCGGCGAGCTTCCGCGGCACGGACAAGCGCGGCGGCGCCAACGGGGCCCGGCTCCGCCTCGCGCCCCAGAAGGACTGGGCGGTCAACGATCCGGATCAGCTCGCCACGGTACTGCCGGTGCTCGAACGCATCCAGGCGGAGTCCGTGTCCGAGTCCAAGACGTCCGTGTCCCTCGCCGACCTCATCGTCCTCGGCGGCTGCGCGGCCGTCGAGAAGGCGGCGCGCGACGCGGGCCACGACATCACCGTGCCGTTCACCCCGGGCCGCACCGACGCGACGGCGGAGCAGACCGACGTCGAGTCCTTCGCGGTGCTCGAGCCGCGCGCCGACGGCTTCCGCAACTGGGTGCGCCCCGGCGAGAAGCTGCCGCCGGAGATCCTGCTCGTCGACCGCGCCTTCATGCTGAACCTGAGCGCACCCGAGATGACCGTCCTGGTCGGCGGCCTGCGCTCGCTCGGCATCAACCACGGCGGCACCGCGCACGGCGTGCTCACCGACCGCCCGGGCACGCTGAGCAACGACTTCTTCACCAACCTGCTGCGCGCGGGCACCGAATGGTCGGCGTCGAAGTCGGACGAGAACGTCTACGAGGGCCGGGACGCCACCGGCAAGCTCACCTGGACCGCGACCGCCGTCGACCTCGTGTTCGGCGCGCACTCCCAGCTGCGCGCGATCGCCGAGGTCTACGCCAGCGCCGACGCGAAGGACAAGTTCGTCCGCGACTTCGTGAAGACGTGGGACAAGGTGATGAACCTGGACCGCTTCGACGTGGCGTGATCACGTTGCGGGGTGAGCGGCACCGGCCGGTGGCCGCTCACCCTCGCCGCGCCGAGGGCGATCGTGTTCTGATGGATCCGTGAGCGACTGGAACACACAGATCATCGAGGAGTTCCGCGCCAACGGCGGCAGGGTCGGCGGACCGTTCGAGGGCGGCACGCTGCTGCTCATCCACCACCGCGGCGCCCGGACCGGCACGGAACGCGTCAACCCCGTGGCCTACCTACCCGACGGCGACCGCATGGTGATCGTCGCCTCGGCGGCCGGCGCGGACAAGAACCCCGACTGGTACCACAACCTCAAGGCCAATCCGGACACCACGGCGGAGGTCGGCACCGAGACCGTGGGCGTGCACGCCGAGGAGATCCTGGGCGAGGACTACGCGGCGACGTGGAAGCGGCTCGTGGCCCGGATGCCCGGGTTCGGCGACTACCAGACGAAGACGGCGCGGCGCATTCCGCTGTTCGCCCTGACCCGAACCTGACCGTCACGGCGGCCGGGGCCCGCCCCGCGGCCCCGGCCCACGCCCCGCCCGGATGATCAAGGCTTGCCGCCGGCACGGAACCGGCGCCAGAACGCCGCGTCGGCTTCGATTCTCCCCGCTTCATCACCATGGGATGGCTCGGCAGTCTCCCGAACGCGGGCGGTGTGCCGGACCGTTGGCGGCAGGCCGTGGATGCCGGCGGCCGTCACAGCCGAATCGTCGATCGCGGCCGGGTCAACGCTCCAGCGGCCGGCCATGACCATCACGTCGCCCTCCGACGGCATGGCGGCGAACCAGGCCGCCCACTCCTCGTCGGACCAGGTCTCACGCCCGGCCCCTGGGCCGCCTCGGGTGCCCTTGCCGATCTCGACCTCGTCGTCCGTCGGGTCACCGACGAACAGCGGCACCTCACCCCGCTCGCCGATGCAGCAGTAGGCGCGCAACACCTCGCCGTCACGGGCCCGGGCCCAGACGTAATAGTCGGAGACCCGCTCGTTGGCGAAATACTGGACCTCGCCCAGATCCCGGCTCAGCTGCCGCAGCCACTCGCAAAAGCGCGGGTCGGCCGCGTCGAAGCCCGCCGGCAGATGCCGCCGGCCGTGGGCCAGCGTCCACTCCGACAACGGCGCGGCCACGTACACGCCGTGCTGGTAGGCCCGTTCGGTGCCGGTCGCCCAGTCGAGCACCTCCCGGTCGTGCAATCCGAGCGCGTCGGCGACATCCTCGGCTGTCCGGCTCCGCACAGCCAGCCACGATGTCTTGTAACTGAATCCCGCCACGTTCCCATGCTCGCAAGGGACCGGTCCGCGTTCCGGCGGCGGGGTGCGGCGAGTGGGCAGCCGAGGTCCGCAGCCCGCGGACGGCGACCGCCGAACCTCAGGCGCCACCGGACCGACGCGCGGCGAACTCCGCTTCGGTTGTCGCCCGCTTGACACACGCGAGTGTCATGAAGGAGGACGTGGATTCGTAGTCCGCGCAGATCATCGCAGCTCACAACTCGACGAATAGGACTGCTGTGGGACATTCCAGGCGCCTGATCTCCGAGCTGGCGGTTTCGCTCGCCAGTGGGGCAATCCTGGCAATCGCTGCCAAGATTTCCGGCGTCACGACCAAGGCCCGCTGGCTCATGCTCCCCACGCCGTTCTGGTCACTCGTTCTGGCGTCCGCAACCGCCGTCACCCTCGCCCTGTTTCTCGTGCGCAGTCGCGTCGTCCGACAAAAGCGAGTGCTGGTCATGATTCCGGCTTTCGCTCAGAAGCATTGGCTCGCGGCGTTCGTGCAGCATGCCGTGCAAACCCTCGAGACCCAGGGATTCGAGGCGACACTCAAGCTTCCACTCCACGACTTCAGCGGCCAGGGCCAGATGCTGCAACTCGCCGAGGCCACTCGCCGACCGCGCGACTACTCCGGCGCGTTCCTCATCGTGGCCGAGCCCGAAGCCATGACCGCCGACCTTCGCAGGTTCTGTTCCAGCGTCGAGTTTCCGGTCGTGTTCGTCGACGTGATGCCGTTCGCTCAGCCGGATGACCTCCCCGCCCGCTCGTGCTACGTGGGCTCAAGTCAGGCCGACATCGGTGTCGAGGCCGCGCGTTGGGTGGCCGACAGAATGATCAAGGCCCACAAGAACAGCCCGCACATCCTGGTGATCGCGGGCACGGGTCAAGCCGGTCGGCAGAAGGCGTTCGTGGAAACGCTGGCCGACAAGTTGCCCGGCGCCAGCGTGGAGGTCAACCCACACGGCGCCTTCGTCCGCGGCAAGGCTGAGGAAATCGTCAGCAGGCACCTGCGCAGATCGCGCCGGCACGGGCGGCCGGTAGACGTCATCTTCTGCACCAGCGACGAAATGGCGCTCGGCGCCGTCGATGCGATCGAAGAGGAGAAGGCGCTCGGTCACAGCAACAGCGAACTGCTCGTGATCGGGGTTGACGGCACCGATGAAGCCATGTCGGTCATACGGGCCGGCGGGACAAACTTCCAGGGCACCGTAGTCCAAGACTCTCGAAGGATGGCGGAGGCGGCCACGTCCGTCCTCATTCGCGCCGTCGAGGGCAACAAACCGCGCGCGATGACGGTACTGCCGGTCAACGTCTATCCCCACGAATCCCCCTGACCCGATACGCGGGCCCGGGCGTGCGGGAAGCCCGGGCGCGTACCCGCCCTCCTGGCCAAGCGGTGGCCGCCCCGCCGGGGGCCGGTATCGGCAATCTTGCACTGACGGCGACGGCAGGCGAAGCGGGCCCGACGTCAGTCAGGTCGAGCGGTCGGTGCGCGGCACGACGGTTTCGATGGGCTGGCTCGGGCTGTTCTCACCGACGCAGGCATCCCGCATGCGATCGCTCGCGAGATAGATCCTGGGGTGGGCATAGCCAGGCCAGCGGGGATCGGTCGTGCCGAGGTACTTCGCCACGATGAGCCGAGCGGGCGGCTCCACGATGCCGGCCTGGACGGCGTCGAACTCCGACACCAGGTCGTCAAGATCCTCGGCGACCGGCTCGCCGTCCTCGCGTAGGCAGACGTGGACGATGATCTCCTCTGCCCCGGCCTCCACGCTGATGCCGAGAATCTCGGGACCGATGAGGCCCTGAGACGCTTGCAGGACGAAGAGGACCGCCCAGTTCTCCCATTCGAGGCGCGGACCCGCATCGGCGCCGGTCCGAACCACCGGATACTGCCGGGCTTGGTCCACCCCGACATGCTGTCATGCCGCAGGTCGGGTGCTCGTCGCCGGCTGTCGCCGCCGCGGCGCGGCGTGCTGGGCCGGGTGGCGCATACTTCCACCGTGGTGTCCGTCGCTGGGTGGGTGTTCGAGGACAACGTCGTTCGATTCCTGGAGCTCGTCAGCCGGTACATCGGGTACGAGTACGACCATCTCGACGAGGCCGCGCTGACCGGCGCTATCGAGCGCACCGACGACGAGTCGGCCGAGGGCTGGTTCAGCTACCCGCTCCAAGGAGTGCCGCCGCTCATGGTCCACCTCGCCCGATCGGTTGGCGGCAGCGTCGTGAGTTTCCGGGTGGACGGTGACATCGACCCGATCCTGACCGCCCGGATCGAGACGCTCTTCGACCTGCTGTAGCGATATCTCAGCTGGTTCGAGCGTCCCCCGAGCCCCAATTCCGGACGTTCCGACGCCACGAGGGCGTGCCGGTCTGCGCAGCCTGCTGGGCCCCTACGCTGACCCGGTCATCACCTGCGTGCAAGGCCCGCCAGAAGCGCCGTCCTTCGGAGACGAACTCATGCAGCGGTTGCACAGTCCCGTCAGCCCGCAAGACTTCGAGACTCTCGAACGTGACGGTCCCTTCGATGCAATAGGCGACCTTCGCTTCGCCCTCGTCCCGCCCGCATTCGTTGAACCAGTACAGCGAGTGCGATCCGGTCGATGAGCGCAGGTCAACGGTGAGGCTCGTCGCGGCCGGCCAGCCGTGCGTGAGCGACGGGTCGTCGAGGAACTTCCAGCCACGCATTGACCCGGACCAACTGAGCGATGCGAAGAACGCTTCGACCATGTCCAGGCCGTCGAGCGAGATGACCGGGCCGTGCCCGGACTCTCCGCGCAACAGGATCCGCAGCTGTGCAGGCGATGTGAGCCGCAGAATGCGACGCGCGTCAGGGTCGATCGGACCGGTCTCCGGCAGCGCCAGGACATGAAGAAGCAGGTCGCACCAGCCCGCGGACGGCTCGAGTCGAATGCCGAGGACGTCCGACTCGTTCAGCGCGTCGTCCCAGGTCACGGATGCATCCTCGCGAGGCCGCGAGCGGCGAACTCGCGCACCTGCTCGTCCGGGTCCTCGAGCAACGCAAGCAGTGTCGGTTCAGCTGCCCGGTCGCGCAGGCCGCCGAGATGCCAGCCGAGCACCATCCGTACGTGCGGCGCCGGATCATCGGCGAGCGGCAGCAACACGTCGAGCGCCCCGGGTCTCGCCCAGAAGGCCACCATGCCCGCGGCCCTCGAACGAACCCTGGGATCGGCGTCGTCCAGCAACGACCGGGCCACAGCGTCGGCCCGCTCGGCGTCCGGCTGGTTGGCGAGCGCCTCCAACGCCGTGTGCCGCAGCCGTGGATCGGCAAGATGCGCCGCGAGAAGGTCGAAGTCGCGCGGGTCGCCGAGGAAGCCGATCAGCCGAAGCCGCATCCCCTCGTCGCCGGCATAGGACCAGACGGCGGCGCGGCTGCCCTCCGGATCGTCTTCGACGAGCCCCTCGATCTCATCGATCAGTGATGCAGCGTCCTCGTCGGCACCCGCTGCGACGAGTGCGAGCAACAGCTCGTCGAGGGTCTGAGACACCCTTCAAGAATAGAGATCATTCGGTCTAGACTCCCGGCCGAGATCATCCTCCGACGTCGGGCAGGGCAACGATGGGGTTCTGGGGCACCTACGTGGTCCTGCGCTCGGACGAGCCGCCGGCACAGGTGTTGCCGGCGATCACGGCGCTGCAAGGCGCCGATTCCCGCGATGGCGCATGGAGCGCGGGCTGGCGGGTGTGGGTTGTGCGGGACTCGGCCGGCTCACTCCCTGACGATCTCCTCGAACAACTGCACGCCGTGACCGGAGCCCCAGTGCTGCTCGGCCGCGTACTGGACAGCAGCGCCGTCCACGTGGTCGCCACCGGGACATCCGTGCGGCTCTGGGAAGCGTGGCTGCAACTCAAATATGCGATGGGCTATCTGCTGGATCCGCCGGCTCCCTTCGACGACGACGGCAACTACCTCGGCGACGGTTGGAGCGACCCCGCGTACGAGGCCAAGGTCGAGCTGACGCGAAGCGAAATCCTCGCTCAAGCGCCGGGCGGCATGGCGGGCGCCAGTTCCGCGCAGGCCTGGGCGCGGGACGCCGGCCTGGTCCCCGACGCCGTCGAAGCGATCGCGAGCGTCCTGGACGGGCGCGAGACGTTCGCCGAAGACCTCTTCCTGCAACTCCTCCAGCGACTCGGCCTCAACCCCACGTAGGCGGATCGGTCCGACGCGCCGGAGCCGAGCTGGAACGGCGCCTCCTGCTCGACCAGCCACCGCACCAGCGGGAGATCCCGGGCCGCCGGTCGTACTGCAACGCCCACAACACCACCGCCCGGGTTGCCGTATGAGCGTCCGTGGACCGCTCGTAGCGCAGCTCCTGCCACGCCGCCGGAGAGTCCCGCACCGGCCCAGCTCACGCCGCGCAGCCTCCATCACGCGGCCAAAGATTCCACCACCCCGGCGAGCGGCAAATTTTTACAAAACTTTCCCTTGTCATCGATGGCGAGCATTGTTAGCTTCCTTTAGGGATCGACGAAAGTCGTTGACCTGTTCCCGCGCCGCGCTCCCGCCAGAGCCCTGCGACGGCGCAGCCATCCCTCCAGGAGGCGTATCCCCGTGCGTCCACAAGCCCTTCGGCGTGCCCTGACGGCCTCGGCGGCACTCGCCTTGCTCGTCAGCGCCGTCCAGCTGAGCGCCATACCCGGCGCGAGCGCCGCGGTGGCCGATCCCGCCGCCACCGTCAACACGCTCATCGGATCCGCCAACTCCGGTGAGACCTTCCCCGGGGCCGACACGCCCTTCGGCATGGTGCAGTGGAGCCCCGAGAACACGCGCGGCGACCAGACCCGCACCCCGCAGCCGGGCGGCTACGACTACAACGTCACCCGCACGCGCGGGTTCAGCCTCACCCACATGTCGGGCACGGGCTGCACCGGTGGATCCGGGGACATTCCATTCCTGCCGTACCCCGGCACGGTGAGCTCGTCGCCCTCCTCGGACAACACCGACGCGACGTACGCGAGCGGCTTCCAGCACGCGAACGAGACCGGCACCGCGGGGTACTACCGCGTCGGCCTGGACTCCGGCGTCAACGTCGAGCTGTCGGCCACCACCCGCACGGGCGCGGGCCGGTTCACGTATCCGACCGGCAAGACCGCCTCCCTGCTGGTGCGCACCTCGAACTCCGAGGTCGGCTCCAGCGCCGCGACGACCACGGTGGACAGCGCCAACCGGGTCATCAGCGGGTCGGTCACGAGCGGCAACTTCTGCGGCTACATCAACACCGAGGACCGGCGCAGCTACTACACGCTGTACTTCTACGCCGCCTTCGACAAGCCCTTCGCGAGCACGGGCACCTGGCAGGACGGCACGCTGTCGCCCGGGTCCACGAGCTCGAGCGGCGGCACCACCTACGGCACCGCCGGCTGGCCGCCCGCGGGCAAGGGCTCCGGCGCGTACGTCTCCTTCGACACCAGCTCCGGCCAGGCGGTCGGCGTCCGGGTCGGCATCTCCTACGTCAGCGCGGCCAACGCCAAGGCCAACCTCGACGCCGAGAACCCGGCCGGCACGACGTTCGACACCGTGCGGACCCGGGCCCACGACGCCTGGAACGCGGAGCTGAACCGGGTCGCCATCACCGGCGGCACGAGCGCGCAGCAGACCACGTTCTACACCGCGCTGTACCACTCCCTGCTGCACCCCAACGTGTTCAGCGACACCAACGGCCAGTACCGCGGGATGGACCAGGCCGTGCACACGGTCTCGGGGGCCCAGCACGCGCAGTACGCGAACTTCTCCGGCTGGGACGTCTACCGCGACCAGGTCCAGCTCGTCACGCTCCTGCGGCCGGACATCGGCGCGGACATCGCCCAGTCGCTGCTCAACCAGGCGAACCAGAACAACGGCGTCTGGGACCGCTGGACGCACAACCAGGGCGGCACGCACGTGATGACCGGCGACCCTGGCCACGCGGCCGTGGCGAGCATCTACGCCTTCGGCGGCACCACGTTCGACGCCGCGGGCGCGCTCAGCTCGATGGTCCACGCCGCGACGACCGTGACCGCCGCGGACCTGAGCCGCACCGGCTGGAACGTCATGGTGGTCGGCGAGCGGCCGTCGCTGGACAAGTACCTGTCGATCGGCTACGTGCCGTCCGACGGCAACGCGTGGGGCGGTGCGGGGGAAACCCTCGAGGACGTCTCCGCCGACTTCGGCATCGCGCAGCTGGCCGGGCGCCTCGGCGACAGCGGCAACGCCGCGACCTTCCTCGGCCGCGCGCAGAACTGGAAGAACGTGTTCAACCCCGCGACCGGCTACATCCAGCAGCGCAACTCGTCCGGGGCCTGGCAGTCGTTCGACCCGGCGAGCTCGGACGGGTTCGCGGAGGGCAGCGCGGCGCAGTACACCTGGATGGTCCCCTTCAACGTGAACGGCCTGTTCGCCAAGATGGGCGGTGCGGGCTCGGCCGCGTCGCGCCTGGACTCGTTCTTCCACAACAGCGACGGCAGCTGGGCGCTGTCCAACGCCGGCGGCACCAAGTCGGACCTGAGCAACGAGCCGTCGATCGGCACGCCGTGGCTCTACGACTTCGCCGGCCAGCCGTACAAGACGCAGCAGACCGTCCGCCAGGTCGTGAACACGCTGTGGTCCAGCGCCCCGGGCGGCATTCCGGGCCAGGACGACCTCGGCGCGATGTCGTCGTGGTACGTCTTCGCGGCCATGGGCGTCTACCCGCTCACCCCCGGCCGCGGCGAGCTGCTGCTGGGCAGCCCGCTGTTCAGCCAGGTCGCGATCCACCGCGGCAACGGCGCCACCATCACCATCAACGGCACCGGCGCCGCCACGAACGCGCCCTACATCCAGAGCGCGAAGCTCAACGGGGCGACGACCACCAAGCCGTGGCTGCCGGAGAGCCTGCTCGCGGCCGGCGGTACCGTCGACCTGACCCTCGGCACGACCGCGAACACCTCGTGGGGCAGCGCCGCCGCGGACGCGCCGCCGTCGTCCGACTCCGCCCCGCCCGCGTCGGCGAACCTGGCGCTGAACAAGCCCGCCACCGCGGACTCGTCCTGCAACGCCAACGAGGGCCCGGCCAAGGCCGACAACGGCAGCGTCTCGGGCGGCACCAGCGACAAGTGGTGCTCGACGAGCGCCTCGAAGTGGTGGCGGGTCGACCTCGGCGCCGCGGCCACGGTCAGGACGATCACCATCCGGCACGCCGGGGCCGGCGGGGAGTCGACGTCGTGGAACACCAAGGACTACGACGTGCAGGCGTCCAACGACGGCACCACGTGGACGACGATCGTGTCGGCCCGCGGGAACACCGCCAGCGTCACGAACCACGCGGTGAACGTCTCGGCGCGGTACCTCAGGCTCAACGTCGTCACCGCGGAGCAGTCCGGAACCGGCGGCGCCGCGCGAATCTACGAGTTCGAGGCGTACAGCTGACGACCGTGTGATGACCGGCCCGTCATGGCATGAATTCGCGCCATTGACGGGCCGGTTTGCCGTCCAGCACGATTCCCCGCATGGCGGTATCCAGGGATGACGATTCATTCCCCGGTGGAATGAAAACCGAGGCGGTGGCCGGGCGGCTGCGGGACCTCGTGGCGTCCGGGGCGGTGCCGGTCGGCGGCCGGCTGCCCACCGAGCCGGAGCTCGCCGCGCGGTTCGGCGTCGGGCTCAACACCGTGCGCCGGGCCGTCGGGCGGCTGGTCGCCGAGGGCGTCGTCGTGCGCCGGCAGGGCTCCGGCACCTACGTCGTCGGCGTGCCCGCCCTCGCGCGGCGCACCGTCGGGGTGCTGGTGCCGTCGACGTCGTACTACTACCCGAAGGTCATCGAGGGCATCGAGCGCGCCCTCACCGCGGCCCGCGCCGGGGTCATGCTCGCCTCCTCCGAGGGCCGGCCCGACCTGGAGCGCAGCCAGATCCACCGCCTGCTCGACGCGGGGGTCGAGGGGCTGCTGCTCGTGCCCGCGCTGCACGTCATGGACGACCCGCAGGGGTACGCCGACGAGCTGCGCCGCCTTCCCGTGCCCTACGTGCTCGTCGAGCGCCGCCCGCCCGCGCCCGAGCCCGACGACCCCTCGTCGTACGTCACCACCCACCACGTCGGCGGGGTGCACACGGCGATGCGGTACCTCGCCGGCCTCGGCCACACCCGCATCGGCTTCCTGGGCCGGGTCCGCACCGGCAACTCGGCCGCGGTCGCCGACGGCTTCGGGCTCGCCGCCGCCGCGCTCGGCCTCGACGTCGTGCCCGGGTCCGTGGTGCGGCACGAGGAGTGGACGGCCGAGCAGATCGCCGCGTACGCCGTGCACTGCCGCGACGCCGGAGTCACCGCGGTGTTCTGCCACGGCGACCGCGACGCCGCCGGCCTGCGCCACGCGGCCCGCAAGGCCGGCCTGCGCGTGCCCGAGGACCTCTCCCTCGTCGCCTACGACGACGACGTCGCCGAGCTCGTCGACCCGCCGTTGACCGCCGTCGCCCCGCCCAAGGCCGAGGTGGGCGCGCTCGCCGCCGAGCTGCTGCTGCGCATCCTCGCCGACCCGGCCACGCCGGCCCACCGGGTCGAGCTGCAGCCCCGGCTCACGGTCCGCGGCTCGTGCGCGCCCGCGCGCCGGACCGAGCGGGTGCCAGCATGAGACTGGGCATCATCGGTACCGGCATCGTCGCCGCCGAGCACCTCGAGGCCGCCCGCGCCGTCGCGGGCGTGCGGGTGACCGCCGTGTGCGACATCCGCGCCGACTCGACCCGGGCGATAGCCGCCGCGGCGGGCGCGGCCGCCTACGCCGACCACCGCGCCATGCTGGCCCGCGAGCGCCTCGACGCGGTCGTCGTCACCGCCCCGCACGCCCTGCACGCGCGGCTCACCCTCGACGCGGCCGCCGCGGGCGTGCACGTGCTCGTCGAGAAGCCGATGGCCACGACCGTCGCCGACTGCACCGCGATGATCGAGGCGTGCGCGGCCGCGGGCGTCGTCCTCGCCGTCGGGCACGTGGTCCGCTTCGATCCCGTCGCCCACCGGGCCGCGGAGGCGCTGCGCTCGGGCACGGTCGGCGACGTGCTCGCGATCAGCCACCGCCGCACCTCCCACTACCGCCGCGGGTCGCGCCCCGGCTGGTTCTTCGACCCGGCGATGGCCGGCGGCGGGATCGTCATGAACGTCGGCATCCACGGCCTCGACCGCATTCAGTGGCTCGGCGGCGGCTCGGTCGTCGCCGCGACCGGGCGCGTGTGGCGCCGCGACGGGCACGCCGTCGAGACCGACGCCATGGGCACCGTCGAGCTCGACAGCGGCGTGCCGGCGAGCTTCCTGCTCACCAGCGCCGTGCCCGCGTACCTCGACGAGACCGTCGTGGTGTGCGAGCGGGGCTCGCTGCGCTGGTCGGCGGCCGACGGCGCCGTCCTGAGCCGCGACGACGGCACCGAGACGCCGCTCGCGACAGGCCCGGCCGGACCGGCGGCCGCGTTCGCCGCGCAGCTGGCCGACTTCGCCGCCGCGTGCCGGGACCGGCGCGCACCGGCGGTCGGCGGCGACTACGGCCGCGGCGTCGTCGAGACCGTCCACGCCATCTACGCCGCCGCCGGCAGCCTGGCATGAACCCGGGCGTGCGTGTCCGACCGGCCGCGCGTGCCGACGCCGCCGCGATCTACCGGCTGTGCGCGGCCGTCGACGCCACCGGCGCCGCCGCACCGCCCCGCTACCACCGCCCCGAGCTGCCCGGCCACCTCTATGCGGGCCCCTACCTGGCCGCCTCCCCCGGCCTGACGTTCGTCGCCGACGTCGACGGCGTCGCCGGCTATGTCGCCGCCGTCGCCGACACGGCCCGCTTCGCCGACTGGGCCGAGCGGTGCTGGTGGCCGAGGCTTCGGCGGCGGTACCCCCTGACGCCCGACCCGCACGACGGCACCCGCGACCACGCGCTCGTCGCCGCCATCCACGCCGGGTCCGGCCCCCGCCGGCCATGGCACGACAGCCATCCGGCGCACCTGCACATCAAGGTCGCCGCCCGGGCCCAGGGCCGGGGGTGCGGCCGCCGGCTCATGGGCACCGTCCTCGGGGCGCTCCACCGCCGTGGCGTCCCCGGCGTCCATCTCGGGGTGGCCGAGGCGAACCGGAAGGCCGTCACCTTCTACTTCGCGCTCGGCTTCACCGAGGCCCACCGTCATCCGTGGGGACGAACGCTCGTCCTCGACCTCCCCGAATGGAGGCAAACGTGCGCAACCTGGTGAGGATCGCCCTCGTCACCGCCCTGCTGCTGCTCCTCGGCGCCACCGTGGCCGGCTCGCCCGCGTCCGCCGCCGTGAACCTGCGGTACAACACCTTCGAACGCCCCGCCCGGGGCAGCGCCTACACGCTCGCGAACTGGGCCCAGGACGGCTGGAGCGCGCCCTGGGACCTCGGGATGAGCAACCGCACGTGGATCGACGGCTACAACTTCAACCACTCCGGCGGGCAGTCGCTGCGGGTGTTCTACCCGAAGGGCAAGATCGGCCCCGAGGACTCCGGCGCCCAGGCCCCGTTCACGCTCAGCCCCGGACGCGAGTACTACCAGTCGTACTGGGTCCGCTTCAGCAGCGACTTCAGCTGGGGCACGACCGAGTTCGCGGGCAAGGTCGGCCTTGGGCTGGCCGGCGGCGCGTCCTGCTCCGGCGGCCAGGTCTGCGACGGGTACAACGGCTTCAGCTCGCGCATGATCTGGCGCAGCGGCGGCAAGGCGGCCATCTACTACTACGACATGGACCACTCGGACACCTACGGCGACTTCCTCGACCTCAAGCGCGCCGACGGCTCGCTGATCTACTATCCGCGCGGCTCCTGGGTCAACCTGGTGCAGCGGCTGAAGGTCAACACCGTCACGAACGGCAACGCCAACCGCGACGGCGAGATCGACATCTGGTTCAACGGCGCCGCGTCGGGCAGCATCCGCAACCTGCGCTTCGTGCGCAACGCCGACGTGGTGGACAAGGCCTACTTCTCCTCGTTCGCGGGCGGCGGCACGACCGCGTTCGCGCCCGCCAACGACTCGTGGATCTGGTACGACGACCTGAAGGTGTCCACCGTGCGCGCCGACATCTGCGAGCTCGCCGCGGGCGGCTGCCACACCCGCTCCTTCGAGGCCGAGGCGTACAACGCGATGCAGGGCGTCACGACGAAGACGACCCCGGACACCGGCGGCGGCAAGGCGGTGTCGTTCGACACCGGCGACTGGATCGCCATGCAGAACGTGACGATCCCGAAGGCAGCGCGCTACCTGGTCGAGTACCGCGTGGCGACGACGGGCGCCGGCTCGAAGCTGTCGCTGGACATCAACGAGGGCGCGACGCCCCTGGGCGACCGCGCGCTGCCCAGCACCGGCGGGCTGGGCCAGTACCAGACGGTGTCGCTGGAGGTGAACCTGCCGGCCGGCACCCATCAGCTCGGCCTGTACGCCGCCGCCGGCGGCTTCGACCTGAACTGGTGCAAAATCACCCAGATCGCCTGAGTTCCGGCCGTGCCGATCGGCCGGGACGTGATCGCTCTCTCAGTCACCAGTTGATGAGGCTGACCTAACCTATTCGCGTGGCGGAGCATTCGTACGGCGAGAGCGGCTGGGCGGGGACCGGAGACGGACGGCGGCTGCACTACATGACCCGCGGCGAGGGCGACACGACCGTCGTGTTCGCCTCCGGCATGGGCCTGTCGCGCTCCGTCTGGGGCCTGGTGCAGCCGCTCGTCGCCGCCCGGACCCGTGCCGTGGTCTACGACCGGGCCGGCACCGGGCGCAGCGACGACGACCCCGAGCCGCTCACGCTCGGCCGGATGGCGGCGGACCTCGACGCGCTGCTGCGGGCGCTCGGCGACGGCCCGTTCGTCCTCGTCGGGCACAGCTGGGGCGGCCCGCTCGTGCGCGCCGCGGCCGCGGCCGAGCCGGACCGCGTCCGCGGGCTCGTGCTGGTCGACCCGACGGACGAGCAATGCGAGCTGTACTTCGCCAAGGCCGCCCGCTACCGCTTCGCGCTCACGTGCCGGCTCGTCGCGGCGATGGCGCGCACGGGGCTGTACCGTCCGATGGCCGCGCGGCCGGGGATGGTCCAGCCGTCGGATGTGGCGGCCGAGCACCGGGCCGAGGACTTCACGGTGCGCGCGGCGCGGACGATGTCGGCCGAGCTCAAGTGCCTGCTCGAGGATCTCGGGCAGCTGCGGGCCGAGCCGCCGCGCCTGGGCGACCTGCCGGTGACCGTCATCTCCGGCACGGCCCCGGCCCGGTTCGACCGCGGGGTGCGGGCAGCGGTGACGGACGCCCACCGCCGCACGGCCGACGCCCTGCCGAACGGGCGGCTGGTCCCGGCCGAGGCGTCGGGGCACCTGGTCATGTTCACCGAGCCGGAGCTCATCGCCGCCGAGGCCCTGCGCCTGGTTTAGCTAGGCTGCTTCCTGGGCCGCTTCCCGGGTGGAGGCCGACGCGTCGAGGCGGTACCTGCGCTGGAGCACGATCGCGGCGAGCATCAGCGCCGCCGGCACGGCGCCGAAGCCGAGCCGGATCCAGGTGACGGCCGAGTCCGGCTGGGCCGCCGCGTCCGCGCCCGCGACGAAGCCGCCCAGGGCCAGGCAGGCGGCGTACACGTACGGCCCGAGCGCCCCGCCGAGCGAGTCCGCCGCGGTCCACACGCCCGTGTAGCTGCCCGCGCTCTCCGGGCGCCCCGAGGCGGCCACGACGTCGGGCAGCATCGAGAACGGCAGCAGCTGCAGCGCGGCGAACGCGACCCCGAGCACGGCCACCGCGGCCACGAGCGCCGCCACGCCCGCGGCCGCGCCGGCCGCGAGCACGAGGCACCCGGCCACGAAGACGGCCTGGGCGAGCAGCAGGCCGCGCTGCTTGCCCCAGCGGCGCGCGACCGCGACCCAGGCCGGCGTCGCGAGCAGGGCCGGGGCCAGGAACGCGGCGACGAGGACGGTGGTGAGCTTCGGGCGGCCCAGCTCGTACTCGCTGTAGTAGGGCACCGCGGCGAGCACCAGGTGCGAGGTGGTCGACATGGCCAGGTAGGAGCCGGCGAGCAGGCGGAACTGGCGGTCCCGCAGCGCCACGAGCAGCGCGGGGCCGGACCGCGGGCGCTCCAGCGGGGCCGTGGCGGCCAGTCGGCCCACGCCCGCGACGCCGGTCAGCATCGCGGCGAGCATCAGCCCGCCGAGCACGAGGGCCATGGTGGCGTAGCCGGCCCGGGTCGGGTCCTCGCGCCCGGCGAGCAGCGGCGCGGCGAGACCGCTGGCGAGGATGCCGACGGTCAGCACCACCATGCGGAAGCCCATGAGCCGGGTGCGCTCGTGGTAGCCGATCGCGAGGTCGGCCGGGGTGGCCAGGTAGGGCACCTGGTACGCGGCGAACAGCAGGTTGCCCGCGACGAAGGCCACCGCGACCCAGCCGGCCGCGGCGGGGCCGGAGAGCCCGGCCGGCACCGCGAACAGCGCCGCGAACGGCAGGACCAGCGCGCAGCCGGCCAGCAGCAGGCGGCGCCGGCTGCCGTGGCGGGCCAGGCCGGCGTCGGAGACGGTGCCCACCCACGGGTGCAGCACCACGTCGGCGATCTTCGGCACGAGCAGGGCGGTGCCGGCCAGCAGCGGGGCGACGGCGAGGACGTCGGTGAGGAAGTACAGCAGCAAGAGCCCCGGCACCGTGACCCAGATGCCCATGCCGAAGGAGCCGGTCGCGAACGCGGCGAGGCCGCCTCGGGGTAGCCGCGTGCCGTCCATCCCGCCCCCAGGTAATCCAACGGTTGATGGATACTAGGCGACGATGGAGCCTCAGCACACCCCCCGCCGCGGACCGGGCCGCCCCCGGCGGGACGAGCGCGCCGCCACCCGCGAGTCGATCCTGCGGGTGGCGGTGGGCCTGTTCGCCCGGCACGGGTTCGCCGCGGTGAGCCTGCGCCAGGTCGCCGAGGCCGCCGGCGTCGACGTCGCCACCGTGCACCACCACGCCGGCGGGAAGGCGGCGCTGTACGAGGCCTGCTTCGGGCTCGTGCACGACGCCGAGCGGGCCGCGCTCGGCCCGGTGCTGGCCGACGCGCGCCTGGCGCTGCCGGGCGGGGCCGACGCCGTGCTGCCGGTGCTGCACCGCCTGGTCGACACGTTCGTGGACTTCCTGGAGGCGCACCCGGAGAACACCGGGCTGTGGCTGCGGCGCTGGCTCGACCCGGCCGGGCACGAGGGGCTCGACGAGCGCTATTCGGCGCCGCTGTACGCCCAGGTCGCCGACCTGCTCACGGCGGCCGACGCGGCCGGCGTCCTGCACGAGCCCGACCCGCACACGGCGGTGCGCAGCCTCATCTGGGCCCTGCACGCGCACGCCGTGCACGTGCTGCACGAGGGCCCGGACCCGGACCGGCAGCGCGCGGCCCGCACCTTCGCGCATCGATGGCTGCGGCGGATGTACGGCACGGCTTGACCGCCGTCGACGTCTCGGCGCATTATCCATCACGTGTTGGATAAACCGGTCGTCGTCATCGGCGCGGGCCCGGCCGGCCTGGCCACGGTGAAGGCGCTGCGCGACCGGCACGTCCCCGTCGTGTGCCTCGACGCCGGCGAGCGCCCCGGCGGCCTGTGGGTGTTCGGCGCCCCCGGCTCGTCGGCCTACCGCACGCTGCACCTCAACACCAGCCGCACCCGCACCGAGTTCGCGGACTTCCCGATGCCCGCCGACTGGCCCGACTACCCCGACCACGAGCACATCGCCGACTACCTCGCCGCCTACACCGACGCGTTCGGCCTGGCCGAGGACATCCGCCACGGCGAGACCGTGACCGCGGTGACCCGGGCCGCCGACGGCTCCTGGACCGTCTCCACCGCGACCGGGACCCGGCAGACCCCGGCCGTCGTCGTCGCCACCGGCCACAACGCGGTGCCCCGGCTGCCCGAGCCGATGTACCCGGGCCGATTCGGCGGCGAGTCCATGCACAGCCACGACTACCGCGGGCCGGAGCAGCTCGCCGGGCGCCGGACGCTCGTGGTCGGCGGCGGGAACTCGGCCATGGACATCGCCGTCGACGCCTCGCACGTGGCCGTCTCGACCCTGCTGTCGCTGCGCCGCGGGGTCTGGATCGTGCCGAAGTACCTGCTCGGCCGGCCCGCCGACACCCTCAACGGCGCGCTCGCCCGGCGGCTGCCGTGGCGGCTGCGGCAGCGGGTCAGCGAGCGGCTGCTGCGGCTCGCGGTCGGGCCGCCACAGCGCTACGGGCTGCCGGCGCCGTCGCACGGATTTCTGCAGGACCACCCGACCCTGTCCGACGGCCTGCTCCCCCGGATCACACACGGGGAGATCGGCGTTCGGCCCGGCATCGAGCGCCTCGACGGCGACGCGGTGTGCTTCGCCGACGGCCGCCGCGACCCCGTGGACCTCATCGTGTGGTGCACCGGCTACCGTGTCGACCTGCCGTTCCTCGACGCCGCCCTGCTGGGCCCGGGGGCCGACCGGCTGCCGCTGTACCGCCGGATCTTCCACCTCGACGCGCCGGGCCTGTTCTTCGTGGGCCTCATGCAGTCCACCGGCGCCGCCCTGCCCGTGGTCGAGGCGCAGGCCCGGCTGGTCGGCGCGTTCCTGGCCGGGCAGTATGCGCTCCCGCCGGCGGCCGTGCAGCGCGCGGACTGCGACCGGCACCTGCGGGCGGCGACGGAGCGCTGGGGTTCGCGGCGGCCCGCCATGCGCGTCGACTTCGACGTGTACCTCGCCGAGGCCGCCGCCGAGCTGCGGCGCCGATCCACGGAAGGTGACGTGCGATGGCGCTGACGCTGCACGGCCGCCGGGTGCTGATCACGGGCGCCTCCGGCACGTTCGGCCGGGCCCTCACCGAACGGCTGCTGGCCTCGGGCGCGCAGGTCGTCGGCCTGGACCTCGTGCCCTCCATCACGAGCCCGGCCCCGATGCTGCGCTGCGACCTGACCTCCGACACCGAGGTGCCGCCGGCCGTCGAGCACGCCGTGGACCTCCTCGGCGGCCTGGACCTGCTCATCAACAACGCGGGCGTGGGCGGCCCGGCCCCGGCCGAGCTGCCCCCGGGCGCGGAGGTCCGCCGCCAGCTGGAGGTGAACCTGCTCGCCGCCTGGCGCACGACCGCCGCCGCGATCCCGGCCCTGGAGCGCACCCGCGGCCGGGTCGTGTTCGTGGCGAGCCGGATGGCCGTGCTGCCGCTGCCCCTGGCCGCCGCCTACGGCGTGAGCAAGCGCGCCCTGGCCGCCTACGCCGACGCCCTGCGCCTCGAGGTCGGCTCGCACATCGGCGTGAGCGTGGTGTACCCGAGCATGGTCGCGTCCCCGATCCACGAGGCGACGGCGCAGGCCGGCCTGTCCCTGGAGGGCGTCTCGCGCCACGAGCCGGTCGAGGGCGTCGTGGCCGCGATCCTGCACGCCGCCGCCGCCAGGCGCCCGCCCCGCGACGTGGCCACGACCCCGCGCGGCCGCGTCGAGATGGCGATCGCCCGGCACTTGCCGTCGCTGGCCGCCGCGATGGTCACCCGCACCGTGCGGGCCCGCCTGGCCGCCGGGGACCTCGACGCCGCCGAGCTGGCGTCCGGCATGCGCCGCCGCGCGCGCTGACGCCGGACCTGGCGACGCGCCACCGTCCGCGGCCTGCCGCCATGGTGTCGGGCAGCTAGGGCAGGGCGGCGGCGATGAGCACCGTCAGCAGGCCTGCCGCCCACAGCAGCAGCGTCTGGGCGGCCAGGCGCCGCTGGCGGTCGCGGGCCCGGGCGCGCAGGAGCACGACGGCGACGACGCAGGACACCACCAGCACGGCCGAGCCCGCGACCCACACGACCCGGGCGGCGCCGAGGTACAGGTGGGCGGCGCCGGACAGCAGCGCGATCCACGTCGTCGCGAACGTCAGCCAGGCCGGTGCGCGGCGGGCCTCGCGCCACGGGTCGCGGCCGTACTCATCGGACACTAGGGCGCGTCGAGCAGTTCGACGGTCACCGCGGCCGTGTCGCCGGCCTCCAGGCGCAGGGCGGTGCGCACGGCACGCTTGAGCGGCAGCACGTACGGGCCGTCGGCGGACGGAAAGATGGACGTCTTCCACGTCGTCGCGCCGATCCGCACCTGGACGCGCAGCGAGCCGAAGCCGCGCCGGGTGCCGGCGGTCAGCTCGCGGATGTCCTCCGAGGGCTCGTCCGGCAGGCTCACGAAGACCCAGGCGTCGCCGCGCTTGGCGTCCCATGCCCACAGCTCGGCCTCGAACTCGACGATCATGGGCTCAGCATCACACATCCGCGGCTCTGCAACCACGCCGTGAGGGCCGGGCCCGTCAGCACCTCGTCGCCGACCGCCGCCGCGCCCGACACGCAGCCCACCGCGCCGGTCAGGGCGGCGCCGTCGAGGCGGACGCCGGCCAGGCGCAGCGGGGCGGCCGGGGTGCCGAGCACGCAGTGCCGCAGCGAGGCGCCGCGCAGGTCCGCGCCGCGCAGGTCGGCACCGATCAGCGTGGCCGAGTTGAGCAGGGCGTCGCGCAGGTCGGCGCCGGTGAGGACGGCGTGCACGAGGTCGGCGGCGAACAGGTGGGCGGCCCGGAACGCGGCGCCGGGGGCGTGCAGGCGGTCGGCCTCGGCGCGGGCCAGCTCGGCGCCGGAGAGGTTCGCCGCGGTCAGGTCCGCCCCGGAGAGCCGGGCGGCGGCGAGGTTCGCGCGGACCAGCCGCACGCCGGCGAGGGTCGCGCCCGTGAGGTCCGCGGCGCCGAGGTCCAGGCCGGTCAGGTCGGCGCCGGTCAGGTCCGCGCCCACGCCGTCGAACGGGCCGCCACCGAACGGGCCGCCACCGAACGGGTCGCCGCCGGCCAGGGCCCGCTCCAGCCCGGCCCGGGCGCGCGGGTCGGCGGGCCAGGCGACCGGGGTTCGGCCGTACGTCGTCATCGGAACAGGACCCGGCCCGCCCACTCGGGGCGCTCGTCGGCACGGCGGCGGGCGTCGGCGTTCGCGTCCTTCGACAGGCCGCTGGTGTCGACGACGACGTTGAGACCCTTGGCGAGCGCGCCGTCGAGCTGGTGCTCGAAGACGTCGCCGTCGTAGGCGCCGGGCTGGCCGGCCGGCATCCGCTCCCCCGCGTTCGGCCCCGACCGGAAGATGTCGGCCGGCGCCTTCAGGTCCCAGCCCTGGCCCGCCGCGTCGACGAACTTCCCGAGGTCGCGCTCGAGGGCGGGGCCGCCGGCCGACTCGACGCCGCCCTCGACCGCCCGCACGGCCTCGCCCAGCGTCTCGCCCGCCCCACCGGCCGCGGCCGCGCCGGGCGCATCGAGGGCGCCACCAAGTCCACCGGGGGCATCGAGGGCGCCCGGGGCCTCCGGAGCGTCGGGAAGGGGCGTCGTGTCGCCGCGGAAGGGCACCGTGTCCCGGCTTCCGCCGAGGCCCGCGGCCTCCCCCAGCCCGGCGACGCCCTCCGCGGGCTCCGGCTCCGGCGTCGAGTCGCCCCGCTGGGGAACCGTGTCACCGCCCGGCACGACGGACTCCGGCTGCGGCGGCGTGAGGTCGCTGTGCCGGTCACTCACGGCCGTCCACCGCCTTGCGCACGTCCCGGGCCCAGTTCACCGACGAGCGCCGGTCGTTGTCGGTCCACACCGCGGGCGGGTACCGGCGCCGGAACGCGTGCACGAACAGGCACACGCGATAGTCGGCGCGCCACGCGTCGGGATCGGCCCCGTCCGGCGCTTCCGGCGGTCCCCCGCCGAGCTCGTCGATCCGCGTCGGCAGCGAGGAGAACCAGGCCGACGTCCCCATCGACGCGAGCAGCCGCCCCGCGTCGTCCTTGCCCGCGGCGCCGCCGAGCACCGCCTCGGCCCGCGGCCGGAAGACGCAGCGGTGCCGGCACCCGGCGCACTCCGCGAACGGCGCGAGCGCGTCCCGCACGCTCGGCTCGCTCGCCCGCCAGGCCTCGAACCGGGCCCTCAGCAGGGCATCGTCGGCCAGCGGCGCCTCCGGCAGCCCCCGGCGCCGGGCGTCCTCGGCGCGCACGTCCGGCACCGCCACCAGCACCGCCTGATCGAGCCCGTTGTGCGACACGACGGCCTCGAACGGGCGCAGGGCGGCCGCCGCCTCGATCTGGTCGTCGTGCATGCCCATGGTCGAGCCGAGCAGCTCGCGGTCCTCCTGGGCGGCGGTGCGGTGCATGATCTTCAGGTTCGTGATCTTGTACGCGTCCTCGGCGACCTTGCCCACCTGCTGGTCGATGAGCAGGTACGACTGCCGGTACTTGCGGTCCTCGGCGAGCCCCTGCGCGATGCGCTCCGCGGCGAGCGCCTGGGCGTTGCCCTCCTTCTGGTCGCCGGAGCCGTTCTGGGGCGTCGCGCGCGGGAAGACCCGGTGCGCCTCCTCCAGCAGCACCACGTGCGGGGTGTCCGAGGAGCGGCGGTGCTGCCGGTACCAGCCGCGCATCGCGGTGACGATCAGCAGCGTGATGAGCGACTGCTCCTTGGCGTTGTCGCCGACGCCGGCGAGCTCGAAGACGACCGGGCGGTGCATGAGGGTGGCGATGTCGAAGGAGCGGCGGCAGTTCAGCGTCGTGCCGCACGCGCCCTCGACGAGCGCCTCGGCGCGCAGCCGGGCCGCGGCGTCGATGTTCGCGTGGGTCTCGCCGGCGTACCCGAGCTGCTGCACGACCTCGCCGAGGACCCCGGCGAACTCGGGCAGCACCGGCCACCGCTCGCCGTCGGCGGGCCGGGCTCGGTGCGTGGCGTGGAACCCGCGGCGGCGGTAGGTCTCCACGAGCGCGCGGCGGTACAGGAACGGCAGCGGGTCCCAGAGCCCGAACGCGGCCTCGAAGCAGGCGAGCAGGTTGGACACGTGGGAGTTCACGGTCGCGCCGTCGGGCACCTGGAACGGGTTGAGCCGCAGCGGCGCCACCTCGTCGTCGCCGACGGTGAACACGAGCAGGTCGTCGAAGTCCTCGAGGGTGGCCAGCCAGCGGTAGTCGTCCAGGGCCGCGTTGACCGGCTCGATCACGGCGAACGGCACCCCGTGGCCACGCAGCTGGCGGCAGAGGTGCAGCGCGGTGTTGGTCTTGCCGGACCCGGGCGTGCCGACGATGAAGCCGTGCCGGGGCAGGTCCGCGACCGCGAGTCCGACGGCACCCCCGGCCGGGCCGCCCGCCGAGTCCCCTACCGAGCCTCCCGCCGGGCCCGCGCCGGGCTGGCGGCCGAGCAGCAGCGCCGGGCCGGTCGGGGCGGCGACGACCCGCACGGGGTCGCGCGGCGCGACGACCGCGATCCCGGGCATGTGGCCCTCGAGCGCGAGCGGCAGCCGGAAGAGGCTCGCGGCCTCGTCGCGGTCGGCGAGCAGCCGCAGCTGGCGCAGGCTGTCGCGGGCCGAGACGCGGCCGGGGGCGGACTCGGCGCGCAGGACGGCGTCGAGCTCCCCGCCGCCCCACTCCAGCGGTTGCAGGGTGGTGAAGGCGCGCACGAGCGCGTCGTGCTCGGCCGGGGCCGCCGGCCGGGCCACCGTGTGTCCACTGAGGACGGTCTGCGGGTCGTCGCGCTCGGGCTGGGCCTTCGGGGCCGGGCTCACGGTCGCGCCGACGTGCCCCACGAGGGTCGCCGGCAGCGGCTCCGGGCTCGCGACGGTCACCCCGAAGCGGAAGGCGCGGCCGTCGTACCGCCGCAGCGCGTCCAGGTAGTAGGGCTCGATGACGACCGCCCCGCCGTCGGCCGGCATGCGGATCTGGCCGCCGACGTCCGCGGGGATCTCGTTGGGCTGGGCGAGGCGCCGGTAGCGCGTGGTCTCGGTCTCCAGCATCCGGCGCAGCGCCGCGGGCACCGCCCCGGCGGTCAGCTCCACGGAGAGCGCGACCGGCGACGGGTGCAGCCGCACCGCCTCCAGCAGCCCCTCCCAGCCGTGCGGCTGGCGCCCGAACGGCTCGACGGCCACGTACGCGGGCACGCCGGCATCGACGCGCTCGGGCCGGGCGAGCCGGATGCGCTTGTGCACCTGGGCGATCCCGCCCGGCGCGGGCACGAACGGGGAGAGCACCTCGCGGACGCGCTCGGCCTCGAACAGCGGCTCGACGCGCACGTGCTCGGGCACGTTGGCCAGGGTGGCCGCGAGCGAGCGGGCGGCGCGCAGGGCCAGGTCCGCGTTCGGCTGCTCGACGCGGCCCAGCAGGTACACCTCGATGCGCCCGGGCTCGAGGTGCAGCAGGCGCAGGGCCACGGACTCGGTCTCCGGCAGCGCGAGGAACTGCCCGAGGTAGGCGGCCTGCTCGCCGACGGCACGAGCGAGCCGCTCGGAGACGTCCAGGCGGGCGTACTCCGAGCGGCGCGAGAGGTCGACGGCGGCGGTGACCCGCAGCGCCACCCAGCCCCAGACCCGGCCGGGCCCGGGGAGCAGATAGGGGGCGGGGACGAGCGCGCCGGTCACTGGGGCGGCTGGGTTCCGTACGGCGGGCCGGACGCCGGCGGGGCACTGGTCGGCGGGGCACTGACCGGCGGGGCGCTCGCCGGGTAGCCGGGCCGGACCTGCGGCCAGGCGCCGGTGACCGGCTGCGGCGGCGCGGCGGCGGGCACGATCATGACCGGGGCGATGGCCGGCGGCGCGATCTGCGAGCCGGGCGGCATCGGGGCCTCGGGCGTGGTCGCGACGAGCCGGTTGGTCTCCTCGGTCGCGCCGAGCCCGGCGATGGCCGACTGCACGCCGAGGCGCGTGATGCTGTGCGTGATCTCGCGCAGCGCCCGGATCCGCCCGCCGTTGATCGCGGAGCGGTAGCTGGCCCCGCCGGCCATGGCCCGGAACCCGTCGCGCAGCGCGTGGCCGATCAGGATGATCGTCGAGCGGGAGCGCCACATGGTCCAGCCGAAGTACAGGTCGGCGCCGTAGGTCTGCACGGCGACGAGGGACTGCAGCCGCGTGTCGCCGAAGGACATCAGGTACTGCCCGGCGATGCGCACCGGCGCCATCGGGAACGGCAGCGCGCGCTGGGCCGCGGACTGCAGCATGTAGCCGTAGACCGCCGGGGCGGCCGCGGCCCGGTTCTCCACGAGCAGCGCGTACTCCGCGATCGGCTCCTTGATCGGGAAGAACAGCGCCACGATCCAGGCGATGAACGCCAGCGCGATGACGACGGCCGGCACGACCACCGACGCGCCGGTCGCGGCGCCGAGCGTGTTCAGGTCGCCCTGCGAGCTGGTGCCGATGTTGGCGAACAGGCCGCACGCGCAGCAGACGATGACGAAGGTGGCGAGGGTCAGCACGAGCGCGACGTTCGCGGCCCGGACCGTGTGCGGCCGCAGCTGCTTCCAGGTCACGCTGTCGTCGGCGAACTCGTCCGGCTCGGTGTAGGTGACCCGCGCGTTGCGGTAGGCCGCCTGCACGTTGTGCATCGCCTGGTCCCACGGCTCGCCGCCCGCGCCGCCCCAGCCCTGTGTGCTCATCGGACTCCCCGTCGATTCGGCGTGACGCTGCGTGGTTCACGCGGTCCTGCGTCAATCTATGGAAGCCCTCGGCGCCGTCACAAGACCGTCATGCGGAATCTCGCGATCTTCGCGCCGTTCGTCGGGCCGCGCTCCCCGGTCGGCGGCGCGTTGCGACCCGTTCGCCGGAACGACTCCGGCAGCCGGTCGCGGGTTCATGCCGGCAGCAGGGCGTTCGCGCGGGTCAGCACCGTGTCGAGCACCCGGCCGGCGACGGCGAGGTCGGCCTCGGGCAGGTCGCCCCAGAGCCGGTGGGTGACGTCGAGGACGGCCGCGCGGACCTCACGGAACACCTCGTGGCCGCGCCCGGTCGCCGCGCCGCCGGCGTCGACCAGGCCGCGTTCGGCGAGCTCCGCCACCAGCCGCTCGGCCGCGGCCGCGTCGATGTGCAGGGCGCCGGGGATCGAGCCGCCGCCGATGGTCAGCGTCAGCGCGATCCACTGCCGCTCGGTCAGGCCGGGGCCGGCCAGGAGCCGCTCGAGGATCGCGTTGAGCGCCTTCTCGGTGCGGCCGATCAGCTGCGTGCCGAAGTCCATGGGAACCTCTCCGATAATCGTTAGTGCGACTAACGCAGACGCTAGACCGTTAGTCGCACTAACGCAAGTGGTAGAGTGCGATGGTGAGACGGCTGAGCTCCCTGCCGACCCGGCTGCTGTCGCTGGCCGCGATGCAGTCCGACCGGCGGGTCACCGAGGGCCTGGCGACGGCGGACGCGCGAAAGTGGCACCTCGCCGTGCTCGCCACGCTCGACGAGTCCGGCCCCGCCAGCCAGGCCCAGCTCAGCGAGCGCACCGGCATCTTCCGCAGCGACATCGTCGCGGTCGTCAACGAGCTGGCCGGGCGCGGGCAGGTCGAGCGGGCGCCGAACCCGGCCGACCGCCGCCAGAACGTCATCACGCTCACCGCCCGCGGCCGCCGGCAGCTGGCTACCCTGGACGGCCTGCTGGCCGAGGCCGAGGACGACGTCCTGGCCCCGCTGAACCCGGCCGAGCGGGCCGAGCTCGTCCGGCTACTGACCGCGATCGTCCGGCCACACGAATAGCATCTGCGCGCGGCGAGGGGCCGCGGCGTCCACGTCCGGGGTCGGCGGGTCGGCCAGGTCTGGGCGAAGCGCCCGCAAGCGCACCGGGCGGCGGCCACCATGTCGTCTGTGACGTTGCCTGCCGGTCGTGATCGCTATCTGGACGTGCTGCGCGCTGTCGCGATCGTCCGGGTCGTGGTGTTCCACATGTTCAGCGTGGTGTGGCTCAGCTGGGCGTTCCCGGCGATGGGGATCATGTTCGCCCTGGGCGGCTCCCTCATGGCGGCATCGCTGCAGCGCTCGGCGGTGCGGGCGGTGACCGGCCGCGTCCGGCGGCTGCTGCCCGCCCTGTGGGTGCTGGCGGCGTTCGTCGTGCCGGTGATGCTGTGGCACGGCTGGACGACGGCCGACCCGAACGGCCGCGACCTGCGCCTGCTGGTGTTCTGGCTCGTGCCCCTCGCCGACCCGCCCGGCAGCGCCTGGGCCGGCGACGCGACCGTGGTGCTGTGGTACCTGGTGACGTACCTGTGGCTGGTCCTGCTCTCGCCCCTGGCCTGGCGGCTGTTCCGCCGGCTGCCGGTCGTCGCGACGGTGCTGCCGCTCGCGGTGCTGGCCGCCACCCAGCTGGTGCCCGCGCACGCCGGCCTGGACCTGCTCGGCTGGCGGGCCGGGGCCGTGGTGGTCGACGTGGCCACGTTCGGGTCGTGCTGGATGGCCGGGTTCGCGCACCGCACCGGCGCGCTGCGCCGCCTGCACCCGGCGGCGCTGGCCGCGCTCGCCGGCGGCTGCATCGCCGCCGGAGCCGCCTGGGCGTTCACCCACCCGGCCGAGGACGGCACCGGCAACCTCAACGACATCCCGCTCGCGCAGGGGCTGTACTCCCTCGGCTTCGCGCTCCTGCTGCTGCGGGCCGCGCCGGAGATGCGATGGCTGCGGCGGGTCCCGCTGCTGGACCGGGCGGTCACCCTGCTCAACGCCCGGGCGGTGACGATCTACCTCTGGCACAACATCGCCATCGCGCTGTGCTTCTGGGTCGGTGACCGGCTGCACGTGTGGCAGCTCGGGCCCGCCACCGAGCTGGGGTACTTCGCCGTGGCCCTCGCGCTGCTCTGCGTGCCGGTGCTGGTGCTGGGGCCGGTGGAGGACCTCGCCGCGCGCCGCCGCCCGGCGCTGCTGCCGGTCCAGCGCACCGCCGCCGGTCACCGGGCACCCGCCCACGCCGCCGCGGCGCCGGGCCGGGCCCCGGTGGCGCAGTCGTCGGGCCCGCCCGCCGGCCCGCCGGGCGTCGGCGACAATCGGCCGGGAATGCGCTAAACCCCGCCGGCCGCCGCGCGCGTCTACTGGGCGGACATGCCCACGGAGGGGAGACGGCGCGGGTGCGGGTCGACGATGAGCGGGAGTACGTCGAGTACGTGCGGGCCCAGCTGCCCAGGCTGCACCGCGTCGCGGTGCTGGTGCTCGGGGACCGCGACCGCGCCGAGGACGCGGTGCAGAACGCGCTGACCACGCTCTACAAGCGCTGGTCCAAGCGGGGTGACGTGGCCAACCTCGACGCGTACGTGCACTCGATGGTCGTGCGCGCGTGCCTGTCCGATCAGCGGCGGCCCTGGGCGAGGGTGTTCCTGCGCGGGTCGCCGCCGGACCGGAAGGTCGACGCCGCGACGGGGGCGGTCGACGACCGGCTCGCGGTGCGCCAGGCGCTGCGCCGGCTGCCCGAGCGGCAGCGGCTCGTCGTGGCGCTGCGGTTCCTGTGCGACATGTCGGTCGCCGACGTCGCGCAGGTGCTCGGCCGCTCCGAGGGCACGATCAAGGCGCAGACGTCGGTGGCGCTGCGCACGCTGCGGGAACTGTTCGAGGCGTCGTCGCGCGCCGAGCTGCCGGCGAGGAGGTCAGCGTGAGCCCCGAGGAAGTGCTGCAGTCGTACGCCGGGCAGGACGTCGCCCCGACCCGGATGAGCGCCGACGACGTGCTCGACGCCGCGAAGACCAGCATCCGCCGGGGCCGGACCCGGGTGGCCGTCGTCGCCGGGGTCGCCGCGCTGCTCGTGCTGGCGGGCGTGGCGTTCGCGCTGCCGTCGCGCCGGCCGGATCGCGGTCTGCCGGCGGTACCACCGTCCGGAAACCCGTCCGTGAGCGGGACGGCCCGGGCCTGGCCGCCCGCGGTCACGAAGCCCGGGGCGCCCCTGTCGTGCACGGCGCAGGCGCTGCCGGAGCTGGCCGGCACCACGCCCGACGGCCGCGTGCTGCGCGCGATCGACCCGAGCGGGCAGTGGATCGTCGGCTCCTCGAAGATCGGCCCGCTGATCTGGCACGACGGCAAGGTCAGCAGCCCGCCGGCCGCCCGGAACTTCGTGCCGGCCGCCGTCGACGCGCAGGGCACCATCGGCGGCTACGAGAACCTCGCCGATCACCGCAAGGCCGCGGCGCTCTTGCGGGGCGGCAAGGTCGTCCGGCTGCAGCTGCCGAACGACGCCGTCTCCAGCGAGGTCACGGACCTGGACGCCCACGGCAACCTGCTCGGCACCGTCGAGCTCGACGGCCACCAGGGGACGATCCCGGTGCTGTGGCCGGGCGCGGGAGCCCCGGTCCCGCTGGTCACGCCGCCCGAGCTGAAGTGGGAGTTCCCCGACGTGCCCCGCCCGAGCGCGATGAACGGCGACGGCGTCATGGTCGGCCACGTGTACCTGCCGCCCGCCGCCGACGGGGGTCGCACCCCGGCGGCCTACCGGTGGACCTTCGACGGCGGGGGCATGCTGCTCGACGCGCCGACCGGGGAGCCGAGGCTGATCGCGGGCGACTGGGTCATCGGAACCGGCTACGCCGGGGCCGACCTGGCGCTGCGCGGGCACGCGCTGCCGGCCGAGTACGGGCAGGCCGGCCAGCCGAGCGTGCGCTGGAACATGCGCACGGGCACGGCCGACGCCATGGGCCCGTTCACGGCCGTGGCGCTCAGCGAGACCGGTCGGGCCGTCGGCGTCCGCGACACGAAGGACTACCAGCCGGCCGTGTGGAGCGACGGTACCGTCACGCCGCTCCCGCTGCCCGCCGCGGCCGCCGGGCTCATGTACTACGCCGACATCTCCGCGGACGGCCGGACGGTCGTGGCCACCACGCGCGACGGCGACCACGGCCCGTACGCGATCGTCAAGTGGACATGCTGACTCAGGCCGTGATGTCGACGTAGTCCGACCAGCCGCCGGCATAGTACCGGCGGTACCACCCTCACGGCGGTCTGGATGCGCCTCCCGGGACCGGCGACGGTGGTGGCATGACCAACGCGCACCAGCTTCTGATCATCGTCGGCAGCGTCCGGGAGGGCCGCTTCGGGCCTACGGTCGCCGAGTGGGTCGCGGCCCGGGCCCGCGCGCACGGCGCGTTCGACGTGGAGGTGGCCGATCTCGCCGGCGTCGAGCTGCCGCTCGGGCTGCCGGCCGTACCGCCGAAATACGCCGGCGAGCAGTACCCGCGCCCGGCCGGGATGGCGCCGCTGACGGCCGCGCTCGATCGGGCCGACGCGTTCGTGATCGTGACGCCGGAGTACAACCACAGCTACCCCGCCGCCCTGAAGGCCGCGATCGACTGGCACTTCACCCACTGGACCGCGAAGCCGGTCGCGTTCGTGAGCTACGGCGGCGCGGCGGGCGGCCGGCACGCGGTGCTGCACCTGGAGAACGTGCTCACCGAGCTGCACGCGGTGACGATCCGCGACGGGCTGGCCTTCCCGGCGTACTACCACAACTGGCGCGACGGCGAGCCCCTCGACGCCGAGGCGGCCGGCTACGCCAAGACGCTGCTGGACCAGCTCGCCTGGTGGGCGGGCGCCCTGCGCACGGCCCGGGCCGCGGCGCCCTACCCGGCCTGATTCCCCCGTCGATAATCCCCCGTCGATCCAATCCCCCGTCGATCCTCCGTATCCTGCGAGGGTGACCGTCGCCGAGAGCCCGTCACCGATCGCGTGGTACGGCGGGAGCTTCGTGTACTACGACGAGCCCGAGCCGGGGCCGACCGAGGCGGAGCTCGACGCCGTCGCCGAGCTCGCCCGCGAGCGGCGCCGGGCCGGGTTCACGCCGGAGAGCTTCGGCCCCGAGCCCGGGCCGCGGTCTCGCACCGGCGTCGTGCTGGGCCGGTTCCTGCCGGTGCACGAGGGCCATCGGTACCTCGTCGAGTTCGCCCGCGCCCACGCCGAGCGCGTGCACATCTTCGCGCGGGTCGCGCCCGACGACCCGATCCCGTGGGAGGTGCGCCGGGAGTGGATGCTCGAGCTGTTCCCGGGCCTGCCCGTCACCGCGGTCGACGGCGAGCAGGACGAGTGGGTGCCCCGGATTCTGGCCGAGGTCCAGCCGGACTACCTGTTCAGCGCCGAGCCCTGGGGCCCCGGGTTCGCGGCGCGGCTCGGGGCCCGGTTCGTCGGCGTCGACCGCCTGGCCGTCCCGGTCTCCGGCACGGCGGTGCGCAACGGGCCGTGGGACTACGAGCGCTACCTGCCTCCGCCGGTCAAGGCCTGGTACACCCGCCGCGTCTGCCTCATCGGCGCCGAGTCCACCGGCAAGACGACCCTGGCCCGGGACCTCGCGCGGCAGTTCGACACCGTGTGGCTGCCCGAGCGCCTGCGCGCCCTGGGCCCCGACTTCGGCCCCGCCGACCTCGCCCTCGCCGCGCACGGCCAGCGCGCCGCCGAGGAGGCGCTCGCCCGCCGGTCCCGGGTCGCGCTGTTCTGCGACACGGACCTGCTCTCCGCGCGGCTGTGGAGCGAGCGGCTGTTCGGCGCCGCGCCGCCCTGGCTGGTCGAGGCGGCAGAGCGCCAGACGCAGCATCTGTACCTCCTGTGCGCTCCGGACGTGCCGTACGTGGGCGCCGAACGGCACAACGCCCCCGCCGAGCGCCGCGACTTCCACGCCGCCGCCGAGCGCGAGCTGATCCGCCTGGGCCGCCCGTACGTGCTGCTCGAAGGCGACTTCTCCGCGCGCTACGCGAAGGCCGTGGAGGCGGTGCGCGACCTGCTGGCCCCGCGCCGGGCATGACCTGGGACCCGCGGCTGCGCCGGTTCGTGCTGACCGGCTACGCCGAGGTGGCCGCGGTGCTGCGGGACCCGGTCACGTTCTCGTCGGCCGTGGCCCCGCCGGTCCCCGCCGCCGACCGGGACCTGCTCGCCGGCTTCGCCGCCTGGTCCGCGCGCTGGCTGTTCTTCCTGGACCCGCCGGATCACACGGCACGGCGAGGCCCGGTCGCCCGCGCCCTGGCCCCGAGCGCGATCGCGCCCCTGGCCGAGCCCATCGCCGCGCTGGCCCGGCGGCTGCTGGCGGACCTGCCCGGCCCCTCGTTCGACGCGCTCGCGGACTTCGCGCACCCGCTCGCGGCCCGGGTCGTCGCCGGCCTGCTGTGCGCGCCGGGCGAGGCGACGGACGCGTTCCTGGCCCGCGCCCGGGTCCTGGAGCACGCGGACGCGTACGCCCGCGACCCCGGCGCCCGCCGGGCCGGCCTGCGGGCGATCGCCGGGCTGACCCCGGAGTCGTTCTCGCCCGCGGCGCCGATCCCGTCCGCGCTGCGGGCCGCCTGGGGCGAGTCCGACCCGCACGTGCCCGCGCACAGCGCGATGCTGCTGTTCGCCGGCGTCGAGACGACCCAGAACCTGATCGTGAACACCCTGCACGCGATGCTCAGCACCGGCTCGTGGCCGGCCCCGGCGGCGGCCGCGGTCGAGGAGGGCGCGCGGTTCGCCCCGCCGGTCCTGGGCGTCCTGCGCCGCACGACCCGCGCGGTCGAGCTGGCCGGCGGCGCGCTGCCGGCGGGCGCCGACCTGGTGGCCATGACGGCCGCGGCGAACCGCGACCCCGCGCGCTTCCCGGACCCGGACCGCTTCGACCCGGCCCGCAGCCCGAACCCGCACCTGTCCTTCGGCCTGGGCCGGCACTACTGCCCCGGCGCCGAGCTGAGCCGCCAGACCGCCCGCGCGGCGCTGACGGCCCTGCTCGACGCCTTCCCGAGGCTGGAGCTCGCCGAGCCCGACCCGCCGTGGCGGGACCACGACCCGATCATCCACGCCCCGAAGCGGCTGCTGGTCGCTCAGCCGGCCGTGGAGCGGAACACCGGGTAGTACCCGCCCGACTGGCCGGCGGCCGTCGGGTGGTACGAGACGGTGAGGTTGACGTAGTTGAGCGCGTGCAGCCACTTGTCGCCGTAGCTGCACAGCTGGTGCCCGACGAACGCGGAGCGCACGTCGGCGAACTTGAAGCCGGCCGCGGTGGCCGCCGTCTTCGTGGTGTCGTCGAGCAGGTTGATGCCCTCGTTGATCTTCGCCCGGGAGGTCGCGCTGAGCCCGACGCAGATCGTGCCGAGCTGGTAGAACACCGGGTATCCGACGACCACGACCCGCGCCGAGGGGGCCTTGGCCTTGATCGCGTTGTAGACGTTGCCCAGCTTGCCGGGCAGCTCGTTGCGAACCTTGGTCTCCGCGGCCGACACGGCGGCGACGCAGTCCGCCTCGCCCTGCAGCACGCAGGTGGTCATGATGCTGGTGAAGCCGACGTCGTTGCCGCCGACGGTGACGCTCACGAGGGTGGTGCCGGCCGCCAGCGCCGGCACCTGGCTGTTGATGACGTCGGCGGTGGTCGCGCCCGAGCAGGCGACCGACTTGTAGGCGGCGGGCTTGACGTTGGCGTTGTAGAGGGCGGGGTAGGCGTTGGTGCTGCGCTGGCAGGAGCCGCTCTCGGCGGTGTAGCTGTCGGCCCCGACGCCGGAGGCGTAGGAGTCGCCCAGGGCGACGTACCGGTCGGTCGCGGCCGCGTTGGCGGGGGCGGCGATGGCGAGCACGACGCCGAACCCGGCGGCCGCGCTGATGACGATGGAAACGAGACGGGATCTCCGCACTTCGTACTCCCAGGGGATGAGGAGCGTAGTCCGGAGATTGATATCAAGCTATGGATGCCCGCGTGAAGATCGTCTTTCGCCAATCGGTCAAACGCACATATGCCGCAACGCCCCGGCCGTGCCCGTTCACCGCCCGCGGCGTTCGAGCTCCGCCAGGCCGATCAGGTCCTCCGGCTCGGTGTCGGGCACGTCGGTGTCGAAGCGGGCCAGCGGGCGGTACCACATCGCGGCCAGGGCGATCGCCGCGATGGCGGCGCCGAAGAGCAGGTACGTCGGGGCCAGGCCGATCGCGGCGGACACCCCGGGCCCGATCAGCATGAAGCCGATCGGCAGCGTGCCGAAGGCGAAGACCGTGTTCACCGCGAACACCCGGCCGTGGGCGCGGGGCGGCACCTTCACCTGCACGATCGTGGCGTAGACGGCGTTCATCACCGTCAGGGCCGCGAACATGCCGAAGACCCCCGCGGCGATGACCGGGATCGAGCGGGACACTCCCGCCAGCGCGGCGAACGCGGCGAAGGTCAGCGCGGACAGCAGGACGCCCCGCATGCGGCGCCGGGCCGGGCCGCCCCAGAAGGCCATGAGCAGGCCGCCGGCCACGACGCCGGCGCCGCCCGCCACCGCCACCTGGGTCACCGCGCGCAGCCCGCCGACGCTCAGCACCAAGGGCTGGACCAGGACCAGGACCGGGCCCAGGAACAGGTTCGAGACCGCGAAGAACAGCAGCATGGCGCGGAAGCCCGGCGTGCCCATGGCGTAGCGGAACCCGCTGCGGATCTCCTGGCCCATGGGCTCGCGGCGGCGGTAGCCCATCAGGGCCGGGAACCGCACGAAGGCCAGCACCAGGACGGCGACCGCGTAGGAGGCGACGTCGAGCGCGAGGATGCCGTCCAGGCCGATGGCGGCCATGACTCCGACGGCGGCCACGGGAACGAGGAACTGGGCGATGCCCGCGCCGACCTGGACCATGCCGTTGGCGTGGCCCAGGTACCGCTTCGGCACCAGCTGCGGCACCGCCGAGTTGTACGCGAGGCGCTGGAAGGTCAGGGCGATCGACAGGGCGGCCAGCAGGGCGTAGATGTGCCCGATCCGCAGGCGGTCGGTGAGCAGCAGCGCCAGGAACACGCCCTGGGTCGCCAGGGCGGCGCCGTCACTGGCGAGCGTCACCGCCCGGCGGCTGTAGCGGTCCACCAGGGCGCCCGCGACCGGGAGCACCAGCATGCCGGGGACCAGCGCGATCGTCGAGAACAGGGCGAGCTTGAGCAGCGAGTGGGTGTGCAGGTAGATCCAGACCGGGACGGCGAACTCCGTCATGGCCGTGCCGGTCATCGACACCAGCTGGCTCGCGGCCACGCCGAGGAAGCGGCGCATGCTCGGCTCCGGGCCGGCGCCGCGCTCGCCGGTGGAGACGCGGGCCAGGCGCCAGGTGTCCGCGGCGTGCTCGGTGCCGGCCTCGAACGGCAGGCGCGCGGTCAGCACGGCGGCCAGCTCGGCCGCGCGCCACTTCAGGAAGTAGTGGCCCGCCTCGTCCAGGACGTACAGGGCGGTCCGGTCGGACAGGAAGTGCCACTCGCGGAAGCGCTCCTGGTGGTACATGGTCTCGTCGTCGCGCTCGCCGACGATCGACACGACGGGGGCCCGCAGGCGCGTGGCGCGGGTCCGGTAGAGCTCGGTGAAGAACTCCTCGGCCGCCTCGGTGTCGCGGCGCATCCCGCGGACCATGGAGCGGATCTGGTCCTCGCCGAAGTCGCTGAGGTCGAGGCCGATGGAGGTGAGCCAGTTGGCGTAGGCGCGGTCGCTGCGCAGGCGCTCGAACCGGTTGAGCAGCTTGACGAACCGGCCGCGGGGCCGGGCGAACGGGAAGATGGCGCCGGTGAACAGCGTCTCCACCGGGCGGCCCGCGGCCTCCAGGGCGCAGGCGACCGCGACGGCCAGGGCGCCGCCGAGGCCGCAGTGGCCGTAGACGGCGACCGGGCCCTCGACGCGCTCGAGGATCTCGGCGGTGGTGGCGGCGACCAGGGTGTCGAACGCCTCCCGCTGCTCCTCCAGGCCGATGTCGTTGCCGGGGACGGCCAGCGCGAGCAGGGCGTGGCGGGGCGGGAGGGCGTCGGCGAGCGGCTGGTAGACGATGGCGCTGCCGCCGCCGTACGGCATGCAGACGAGGGTGAGCTCCGTGCGGCCCTCGGGGATCGGCCTCGTGAGCTCGTGCAGGAGCCGGCGGGGTCCGCGCCGCTCGGCCGGGGTGTCGACGAGAGCGGCGAGCCCGCGCACGGTGGGGTGCTTGAACAGGTCCATGACGCTCACCGAGCCCGGGGCCGAAGCCGGCAGGACCTTGCGGAGCTTGGCCACGACCTGGGTGGCGAGCAGCGAGTGCCCGCCGAGGTCGAAGAAGTCGTCGTCGGCGCCGACGCGGGGCAGGCCGAGCACGGCGGCCCACACTGCGGCGACGGCGACCTCGGTCGGGGTCGAGGGCTCGGCGAACGCCCGCTCTGCCACCGCGGGCGCGGGCAGGGCGCGGCGGTCGAGCTTGCCGTTGGCGGTCACCGGCAGCTCGGGCAGGGTGACGTACGCCGCCGGCACCATCGGGTCCGGAAGCACCCGCTTGAGCTCGGCGCGCAGGTCGCCGAAGTCCGCCCCGACGACGTAGGCGACCAGGCGCTGATCCCCCGGCCGGTCCTCGCGCACGACCACGGCCGCGTCCCGCACGCCGGGCCGGGCGCGCAGGACCGCCGCGATCTCCCCCGGCTCGATCCGCATCCCGCGCAGCTTCACCTGGTCATCGAGGCGGCCGAGGTACTCCAGCGTGCCGTCCGGGTTGCGCAGCACGAGGTCGCCGGTGGCGTACATCCCGTCGCGGAAGCGCTCGGCGGTCAGGTCGGGCCGGTTGAGGTACCCGGCGGCCACCCCGACGCCCCCGATGTGCAGCTCGCCGGGGACCCCGACGGGCACCGGCGCGCCCGCGGGGTCCAGGACGTACAGCCGGATGTTCTGGATCGGCCGCCCGATCGGCACGCGCGCCCGTCCGGCGAGGCCCGCCGCCGAGCACTGCCACCAGCTGACGTCGATGGCGGCCTCGGTCGGGCCGTAGAGGTTGTGGACCGGGCAGCCGAGGCGCTCGAGCGCGGCCCGGGCCAGGTCGACCGGCAGCGCCTCGCCGCTGGCGATGACCCGCCGCAGGCTCGTGCACGCCTCGATCCCGTCCTCGGCGAGGAACATCGCGAGCATCGACGGGACGAAGTGGACGGTCGTGATGCCCTCGGCGGCGATGAGGTCGCGCAGGTAGGCGGCGTCGCGGTGACCCCCGGGGCGCGCCAGCACCAGCCGGGCGCCGGTGATGAGCGGCCAGAACAGCTCCCACACGGACACGTCGAAGCCGATCGGGGTCTTCTGCAGCACGGCGTCGCCGGGGCCGAGGCCGAAGGCGCGCTGCATCCAGTCGAGGCGGTTGTGGATCGCGCGGTGGGTGGTGGGCACGCCCTTGGGCCGGCCGGTGGAGCCGGACGTGTAGATGACGTAGGCGACGTCGTCCCGCGGCAGCGGCGCTCCCTCCCGGACCTCGACCGAGCCCTCGGACACGACGGCCACCGGGGCGGCGTCGGACACCATGAACGCCGTGCGCTCCGGCGGGTTGTCCGCGTCGAGCGGCACATAGGCGGCGCCGGACTTCAGCACACCGAGGAGGGCGACGACCAGCTCCGGCCCGCGCTCCAGGTGCACGCCCACGGTGCGGCCGGGGCCGGCGCCGGCCGAGCGCAGGCGGTCCGCGAGCGCGTCGGCCCTCGCGTCGAGCTCGCGGTAGGACATGCTCTGCCGCTCGAAGACGACCGCGGGCGCCTCGGGGGTCCGGCGCGCCTGCCGCGCGATGAGCTCGTGCAGGGTGCGGGCGGGGCCGATGTCCACGGTGGAGTCGTTGACGGTGTCCATGACGAACGCGCGCTCGTCCGGGCCGAGCATGAGGATGCGGCTGACGCGCTGGTCCGGGTCGGCGGTCACGGCGCGCAGGATGCGCTCCAGGTGCCCGGCCATGCGCTCGACGGTCGCGGGCGCGAAGAGGTCGGTGTTGTAGGTGAAGAAGCCGGGCAGCTCGCCGGCGTCGGGGTCGAACAGGTACAGCTCCAGGTCGAACCGGGTCTGCCGGGCGTCGATCGGGAACGGCTCGACGCGCGGCCCGGCCTCGGGCAGGCCGCCGCGGCCGTAGTTGAGCATCGTGAACGTCGCCTGGAACACCGGCGAACGGGACACGTCGCGCGGCCCGCGCAGGTGGGTGACGATCCGGTCGAAGGGCGTCTCCTGGTGGTCGAACGCGTCCAGCACGCCGTCGCGGACCCGCACGAGAAGCTCGGCGAACGTCGGGTCGCCGGACAGGTCGGCGCGCAGCGCGAGGACGTTGGCGAAGAGGCCGACGACGCCCTCCAGCTCGGGCCGGGTGCGCCCCGCGACGGTGGAGCCGACGGCGAAGTCGTCCTGGCGGGAGTAGCGCGACAGCAGCGTCTGGTACGCGGCCAGCAGCGTCATGTACGGGGTGGCGCCGAAGCGGCGGGCGAGGCCGGCGACGGCGCGGGCCAGGTCGGCGCCGAACGCCAGCGCGTGCCCGGCGCCGTGGAAGCGCTGCTCGGGCGGGCGCGGCCGGTCGGTGGGCAGGTCCAGCGGCGGCACCCCGGCGAGGCGGCCGTGCCAGTAGGCGAGGTCGCGTTCGAGGCGCTCGCCGGTGTAGCGGTCCCGCTGCCAGGCGGCGAAGTCGCCGTAGCGCACCGGCAGCGGGTCGAGCACCCGGCCGGCGTAGGCGCGCAGCAGGTCCTTGAGGAACACGTCGATGGACCAGCCGTCGGAGCCGATGTGGTGCATGACCACGCCCAGCACGTGCTCGTCGCCGGCGAGCCGGACCAGGGCGGCGCGCACGAGCGGGCCGGTGCCCAGGTCGAACGGGCGCGCGCCGAACTCGGCGACGATCTCGCGCGCGGCGGCCTCGCCGGGCGCGACGAACGTCTCCAGCGGGACGCTCACCCGCTCCTCGACGTGCGCCTCCGGGCGGCCGTCGGCGTCGGTGCCGAAGCGGGTGCGCAGGGTCTCGTGCCGGGCCGCGACCGCGTCGAGGGCGGCCCGGAGCCGGTCGGCGTCGAGCGGGCCGGTCAGGCGGGACGCGATCGGGACGGTGTACGCGGAGGTGCCGGGGGCCAGCTGGTCCATGAACCACAGCCGCTCCTGCGCGAAGGACAGCGGCGGGCGGGCGTCGTCGGCGCGGCGCGGGACGGTGTCGGCGCGGCGGGTGGCGAGCCGGCGGCGCAGCAGCTCGGCCCGGGCGGCGGCACGGTCGGTGGGGGTGGCGAGGTCGGTGGGGGTGGCGAGGTCGGTGGGGGTGGCGAGCTGTCCCTGGTGGCCCACGCGCTCAGCCGCCGTACCGCTGGGCCGGCTCGCGGTCCCAGACGAACGCGGGGTCGTCGGTCCAGCCGAAGCCGGTGAACAGCCGGTCGGGGCGGCCCAGCTGCCAGGCGGCGATGAACTCGCCGAGGTCGAAGCACCAGTCGAGCCCGGCGCAGGCGATCGACTCGGCCAGCGAGCGCAGCGTGGGCGCGTCGTCGCCGAGGCGCTGCCGGGCGTCGGCGGCGAGCAGCACCGCCGCGACCGCGGGCAGCAGCAGCGGGCCGGCGACGGCGGTCGCCGACAGCGCGCTCACCCGGTTCAGCTTCGGCCGGCCCCGGCCCGCGTGGACGTCGAGGAGCCACTGGCCGGACCGGCCGTACGTGATCAGGCGCCGGCACACCGTCCCGAGCGACTCGATGCTGCTCTTGTCGTGCACCACCACGGCCTCGCGGTCGCAGACGATCCGGTGCCCGGCCTCGGTGAGCCGCAGGCCGAGGTCGACGTCCTCGCCGCCGACGACGGTCAGCGGCCGCTCGGCGAAGCCCCCGACGGCCTCGAACGCGTCGCGGCGCACGGCCAGGTTGCAGGTCGTCGCCCAGCCGACCTGGCGGGCCTGGGCCGGCCACTCGAACGCGGAGTTCAGCAGCCGGGAGCGGGACATGATCCGGAACATCGCGTTGTCGACACCCTGCACGAACGTCGGGCCGGCGACCGCGCCGACGCCCTCGTCCGCGCCGCGCAGGGTCTGCGCGTGCCGCCGCAGCAGCTGCGGGGTGGCGAGGCAGTCGGAGTCGATGAACAGGATCAGGTCGTAGGCCGCGGCCCGCACGCCGTCGTTGCGCTTGGCGCCCACGTGCCGGGGGCCGCGCAGGTAGCGGGCCGCGAAGGCGGCGCAGTGCTCCTGGTGGGCCCGGGCGTCGGCGGGCTCGGAGTCGTCGACGACGAGGACCTCGACCGGCTCCTCGCACGCCTCGATCGACGCGCGGAGGCTCTCCAGGAGCCGGCGCATCTGCGGCACCCGGCCCTTGACCGGGATGACGACGGACAGTCCTTGGTCGCTCACACGGCCTCCAGGGCGTTCAGGGCCACGGTCTCGAAGGCCTCCATGACGGCCTCGACCGGGACGGGGACGAGCGGCGGCCCGCCGGGCGGGCCCGGCAGCGCGCGGCCGACGGTGTCGAGCAGCACCATGAGCACCTCGCCCGGGGCGCACGGGCCGTAGCCGCGCTTGTTGTCGGCGGCGAGCGCGGCGCGGATCGCGGCCCGGTCGAGCCCGCCGAGGCGCGCGGCCGCGTCGGGCAGGTCGAGCCGGGCGACGAGGCGGTGGTGGGCGGCGACGTCGTCGGCGGCGAGGCCGTGGCGGCGCCGGGCGACCTCGGCGGCGATGAGCATGCCCCAGGCGACCGCCTCGCCGTGGTGGATCTCGCCGCCGCTGACGAACTCGATGGCGTGGCCGGCGGTGTGGCCGTACTCGAAGATGAGCGCCCCGCCCCGCTCCCGCGGATCGGCGGCGACGAACGGCGCCTTGGCCGCCACGCCGATCTCCAGCAGCGACGGCAGGGCCGCGCCCGGGTCCTCGAGGGCCGGCACGAGCCTGGACTCCAGCCCGGGCGCGGCGACGAGCACGTTCTTGACCATCTCGGCGAGCCCGGTGAGCAGGTCGTGCCGCGGCACCGTGGACAGCCACGCGAGGTCGCACGCGATGAGCGCGGGCACGAAGTAGGTGCCGGCGAGGTTCTTGCCGGCGCTGAGGTTCACGCCCTGCTTGAGCGAGACGGTGGCGTCGAAGGCCGCGACCGGCGTGGTCGGCAGGTGCACCAGGCGGGTGCCGCGGAACAGCAGCGCCGCCGCGAGCCCGGCGATGTTGCCGACGGTGCCGCCGCCCATCGCGACGACGGCGGAGCGGCGGGTCAGGCCGCGGGCCACCGCCGTCTCGAGCAGGTGGTGCACGGTCGGCAGGGTCTTGTGCCGCTCCGCCGCCTCCACGGTCACCGGCTCCACCCGCACCCGGCGGCGGAGCCCGGCGGCGACCGCGTCCGCGTGCCCGCGCACCCCGTCGTCGGCGACGAACAGGATCGCGTCGGCGTCGCCGAGCCGGTCGGCGATCGCCTCGGCGAGCGCGGGGGTGCAGCCGGTGCCGTAGAGGTACGGCACGGTCGCGTCGCCGAACGCGAGCCCCAGCTCCTCATACGGGGAGCGCATCGTAGTTCACCTTCCCGTTGGCCCGGCGCGGCAGCCGGTCGATCGCGGTCACCAGCACCGCGGTGCGGTGGATGCCGAGCTCGCGCCCGACGAGCGCGGCCACCTCGCGCGCCCGCGCGGCGGGCAGGCCCTCGCACCACACGAGGACCCGGTCGTCGCCGGCCAGGGCCGCGGCCGGGGCGAGCGCGCCGGCGACGTGCTCGACGGCGTCGAGGTCGACCCGGATGCCGTACGCCTTCCCGACGCGCCCGAGCCGCCCCGTCAGCCACAGGTGCCCGTCGGCGTCGAGGCGGCCGCGGTCCCCGGTGGGCAGCACGCCGCCGCAGTCGTCCCCGCGGGCCAGGTCGGCCGCGGTGTCCGCGTAGCCGAGCATCACCGTCTCCGAGCGGCACACGACCTCGCCGCCGGCCGCGATCGCCAGCTCCATCCCGTCGACGGGCGGCCCGACGCAGCCGGCCTTCGCGGGCAGGTGCTCCGGCGGCAGGACGCAGATCCGGGAGCCGGCCTCGGTCTGGCCGTACATCGAGTAGAAGGCGATGCCGGGCACGGCCGCGAAGCGCCGCACGAGCGCGTCGCGCAGCCGCCCGCCCGACACCGCGAGGCTGCGCACGTGCGGGGTCCGGGCCGGCTCCCACGGCAGCCGGGCGAGCAGCTCGAACGTGTGCGGCACCCCGGTGATCGCGGTGACCCGGTGCCGCTCGACGCTCGCCCAGAAGCCGGCGTCGAGGACCCCGCGGGGCTCGAGGACCACGGTGGCGCCCGCGAGCAGGTGGCTGTGCAGGACGCTGAGCCCGAGCGTGTGGAACAGCGGCAGGCTCGTCACCGCGACGTCCTCGGCCCCGATGCGCAGCGCCTTCACGATCGCGGTGGCGGCCGCGGCGACCGCGGCGGCGGAGTGGCGCACGAGCCGCGGCTGCCCGGTCGAGCCGGACGTCGCCAGCATCAGCGCCAGGTCGGGATGCACGTCCGCCGCGGAGCCGAACCGGGCCGCCAGCGCCCCGGCCGCGTCCGGGTCGCACACGAGCGCGGGCCGGCCCGTGCTCAACGCCCCGAGGTAGCGCAGCACCGCGTCCATCTCGGGGCGCAGCGGGCACACCACGATGCCCGTGTCCGGCAGTTGCCCGGCCGCGGCCGCGATGGCGCCGGCCAGCCGGTCGCCGGACAGCTCCACGCCGGTGACCGCGTCGATGATGCCGGTCATGCCGGGTCCCGCAGCAGACGCTGGACCTCGGCGTCGTCGAGCGCGTCGATCTCGGCCAGGAGCAGGTCCTCGACGGCCGCGGCCAGCGCGGCGACGGTCGTCTCGCGGAAGAGTGTCCGCAGCGGTACCTCCACGCCGACGCCCGCCCGCAGCCGCCCGGCGACCCGCACCGCCAGCAGCGAGTGGCCGCCGAGGTCGAAGAAATCGTCGTCGGCCCGGATGCCGGTGACCCCGAGCACCTCCTGCCAGACGTCCGCGACCAGCCGCTCGCCGTCGCTTTCCGGCGCACGCCCCTCCCCCGCGGCGACGGCCACGGGCGGCAGCGCCGAGCGGTCGACCTTGCCGTTGCGGGTCATCGGCAGCCGGTCGAGGGTCGCGTAGGCGCGCGGGTGCAGGTGCGGCGGCAGCAGCTCGCCCAGGTGCGCCCGCAGCGCGCCGGGGCCGGGGACCGCCGAGCCGGGGGCGGGCACCAGGTGCGCGACGAGCCGCCCGTCGCCGTCGGCGGTGACGACCGCGTGCCCGATCGCCGGGTGGGCCAGCAGCGCGGCCTCCACCTCGCCGGGCTCGATGCGGTAGCCGCGGACCTTGAGCTGCTCGTCGAGCCGGCCCAGGAACTCCAGGGCGCCGTCGGCGCGGCGGCGGGCCCGGTCCCCGGTGCGGTAGTGCCCGGCCACGAACCGCTCCGCGGTGAGGTCGGGGCGCCCGAGGTACCCGTCGGCGACGCCGGGGCCGCCGATCACCAGCTCGCCCGCGACGCCGTCGGGCACGGGTCCGCCGCCGAGGCCGACGATGTGGACGCAGGTGTCGCCGATGGGGTGCCCGATCGGCGGCCGGCCGCGGGTGTCCGCCGGCGTGAGGCGGGCGGCGGTGGCGATGATCGTCGCCTCGGTCGGGCCGTAGGTGTTGAGCACCTCGACGCCCTCCCCGATGTGGGCGAACCAGCGGGCGAGCGCGTCCGGGCGGACCTGCTCGCCGCCGAGGACGAGCAGGCGCAGGCCGGGCGGCCAGGCGACGGCGGCCGGGTCGGCGCACAGCTCGTGCCAGTAGGAGGTGGGCAGGTCGAGCACGGTGACGCTCCGGCCGGCCGGAGTGGCGAGGAAGTCCGGGAGCGCGGCCCGGTCGCCGGTGGGGATGACGAGGGTGGCGCCGGCCGCCAGGCACGGGTACACCTCCTCGCCGAACGTGTCGAAGGACGGCGACGCGAACTGCAGCACCCGGTCGTGCGGGGTGAGCCCGTAGCGCTCGCGCATCCAGCGCACCCGGACGGCGAGCGCGGTCGGCGGCACGGCGACGGCCTTGGGCCGCCCGGTGGAGCCCGACGTGAACATGGCGTAGGCCAGCGCCCCGGCGGGCACGGTCCAGGTCTCGCTGTCGCGGATCAGCTCGGCCGTGCGGCGCGGCGGGGCCTCGGGGTCGAGCGGCAGGTAGCCCGCGCCGGCCCGCCAGGCGCCGAGGAGGGCCGCGACGAGGTCGACGCCGGGCGGGAGCCGCACGGGGACCAGGCCGCCGCCGGCCTGCGCCCGCGCGGCGAGGGCACCCAGCTCGGCGTAGGACACCGTGGCGTCGCCGTGCACGATCGCCGGGGCGTGCGAGGTGAGGTCGATGAGGTCGAGCGGATGCTGCCGCGGGACGGCCGGCGCGCACACCCAGGGTTCGGCCAGCCGGGCGAAGAGGGTGCGCAGGCGCGCGTCCGGGTCCTGGGCGGCCAGCCGGAGCAGCTCGCCGAGCCGGCCGACCAGCGCGGCGACGCTCGCCGGGTCGAACAGGTCGCGCCGGGCCTGGGCCACCACCTTGAGCCCGCCGCCGCCCGCGAAGCACTCCAGGGTGAGGTCGAACTTCACCGCGCGGTGGCCCGGGTCGGCGTACTCGGCCGTGATCCCGGGCAGCGCGAGCCCGTGGTCCTCGGCCCCGCCGTGGACGATGAGCATGGTGTCGAAGAGCGGGGTGCGGCCCGGGTCGCGGCGCACGTCGAGGCGCGCGATCAGCTCCTCGAAGGGCACGTCGCGGTGCTGGTACGCCTCCAGCGCCGTCGCCCGCACCCGGCCGAGCAGCTCGCGGAAGGTCGGGTCGCCGGACAGGTCGCCGCGGATGACGACGGTGTCGAGGAAGTAGCCGATGAGCGGCTCGGCGTCGGTGCGGTCGCGGCCGCTGACCGGGGTGCCGACGCTGATGTCGTCCTGGCCGGTGGCGAGGCCGAGCAGCGCGAGGTAGGCGGCCAGCAGCGTCATGAACGGCGTCGTGCGGCCGGCCCGCCCGAGGGTGCGCAGGTCGGCGGCCCGGCCGGGGCCGAGCTCGAAGCCGTCGAAGGTGCCGTCGGTGCCGCGGCGGGCCGGGCGCGGCCGGTCCGTGGGCAGCTCCAGCACCGGCGCGCCCGCGAGCTGCCCGGTCCAGTACGCGAGGGCCGCGGCGCCGTCCGGGCGCGGCTGCCGGGCGAGGTCGGCGTACTGCTTCGCGAGGACGGGCAACTCGCCCGGCCGCCCGGCGTAGGCCTTGGCCAGCTCGTCGCGGAGCACGCCGATCGACCACGCGTCGGCGAGGATGTGGTGCAGGACCAGCGCGAAGACGTGCTCGTCCGGGGCAATGCGCAGGATCGCGGCGCGCAGGGGCGGCGCGGCGGTCAGGTCGAACGGGGTGTTCGCCAGCCCGGCGACGGCGCTCGCGGCCGTCTCGGCGGTCGCGTCCACGATCGGCACCTCGGGGCGCCAGTCGTCCAGCACCTCCTGCACCGGGGCCGCGCCGTCGAGCGGGAACCGGGTGCGCAGCGCGCCGTGGCGGGCCACGACGTCGCCGAGCGCGGTGGCCAGGGCGGCGGCGTCGAGCGGGCCGCGCAGCCGGTACGCGAGCGGGATGTGCCAGTCCAGCGCGTCCGGGTCGACCTGCGCGAGGAACCACAGGCGCTGCTGGCCCGGCGTGATCGGCGCCCTCATGCCGACGCTGGGCTGCTGATGAGCGGCCACTCCGCTTCGCTCCGTACCGCTCATGCGTGGGACTCCACCGCGGCGGCGAGGTCGGCGACCGTGCCCGCGTTGAAGTACTCGGCCAGGGGCAGCTCGACGCCGAGCCGCTCCCGGACCCGGGCGGCGGTGCGGGCGATGAGCAGCGAGTCGAACCCCAGGTCGTAGAGGTCGTCCTCGGGGCGCACGGGCCGGGCGAGGACCTCGTCGACGATGGCGTAGACGGCCTGGGTCGTGGTCATGACGCCGGGCGGGACCGGTCGACGGTCTCGGCGATCGCGGCGAGGGACGGCGCGGACAGCAGGTCGCCGAGGGTCAGGCCGGTCTCCAGGCGCTCGTTGGTGAGGTCGAGCAGGAGCGCGGCGGTCATCGAGTCGCCGCCGAGGTCGAGGAAGTTGTCGTCGGCGGCGACCCGCTCCCGGCCCAGGGTCTCGGCCCAGATCTCGGCCAGGTCCTCCTCGGTCGGCGTGGACGGTGCCCGGAACGTGTGGCTGCCGGGGCCCTCGGTGTCGAGCCCGGCCGCATCGGCGGGCAGGGCGTCGACGGCGACGAGCACGTCGGGCAGGTCGTCCGCGCCGAGGGTCGCCCACAGGTGGTCGCGCAGGTCGACCGGGGCGGTGGCCAGGCCCGGCACGACGGCCAGGATCCGCCGGCCGTCCGGCGCCAGCAGCGCGGCGGCCTCGGTCACGCCCGGGTGCTCCCGCAGGGTCTTCGCCGCGGTGTCCAGGCCGGACAGCGGTGCGCTCATGGCTCGTTCCTTTCGAGGATGTACTGCGCCAGCTCGGCCACGCTCGGCGCCTCCAGCACGGCGATGGTGTCCACGTCGACACCGAGGCGTTCGCGGGCGGTCGCGGCGATGCGGGTCGCGGCGAGCGAGTCGCCGCCGATCTCGAAGAAGTTGTCGGTCGCGCCGACGGCGTCGATCCGCAGCACCTCGGCCCACACGGCGGCCAGGTCGCGCTCCAGTGCCGTGCCCGGCTCGCGGAACTCGGCCGGCAGCTCCCGCTTGACGACCTTCCCGGCCTCGTTGCGGGGCAGGTCGTCCACCAGCCGGACGACGGCGGGCACCTCGGGCCGGGTCAGGTGCTCGGCCGCGAACCGGCGCAGGTCGGTGGCGGTGGTGCCGGCCGCGTGCGGCGAGCCGGGCCTGAGCACGACGAAGGCGGCCACGATCTCGCCGAGGACCGGGTGCTCGGTGCCGCACACCGCGGCCTCGGCCACGGCCGGGTGCCGGGTGAGGATCTGCTCGACGCGGCCGGTGGAGACGTTGAAGCCGCCGACGATGACGACGTCGGAGGCGCGGCCGGTGAGGTACAGGGTGCCGTCGGCGTCGAGGTGGCCGAGGTCCCCGGTGCGGGTCCAGCCGTCGGCCACGTCGATGCGGTGCTCGGAGTCGAGCAGCGCCCGCGGCGGGGCTCCCCCGGCCCGCAGCCACACCTCGCCCGACTCGCCGGGCGGCAGTGTCTCGCCGCCGGGGCCGGTGACGCGCACGGCGCTGGAGCCGACGGGCCGGCCCACGGCCTCGGGGCGCTCGGGGTCGAAGCGGGTGGCGACGCGGGCCGGGTACGTCTCCGTCGACGTGTAGAAGTTGTGGAACGCCGCGTTGGGGAACACGGGGGCGAGGTCGGCCATGATCGGGACCGGCAGCGGCGCCCCGGAGAAGCTGACGCCCTTCACCGACGGCATCGGGGTCGCCTCCCCCGGTGCGGCCCGGACCAGCCAGTGGCCCATGGCGGGGACCAGGCAGACGGTCACGGCCCGCTCCCGGGCCACCATCGCGGTGAACTCCGGCACGGCGAACGCGGCCGCGGCGAGCAGGGTGTGCTGGCCGCCGACGCAGGTGAGCAGCACGGCCTGGGCGGCGACGGAGCCGACGGGCAGGGCGTGCGCGCAGGGCTGGTTGGCCCGCGGGGCGCTCGGCCACGCGACCTGGGCCCGCAGCAGGTTGGCGTGGGTGGCCACGACCCCGCGGGGCCGGTCCGTGGTGCCGGAGGTGAACACGACCTCGGCCGCGTCGCCGGGCGCCACGGCGGCCACGAGCGGCTCGGCGGGCAGCCCGGCGCCGAGGTCGTCCCCGGGCCGCACGATCCGGGCGACCCGGTAGCCCGCGACGATCCGGGTGAGCTCGTCCTCGCCGAAGCGGGCCCCGGCGAGCAGCGCGACCGCGCCGAGCTTGAGGGTGGCGAAGTAGGCGATGGCGTACTGCGGCCAGGCGGTCCCGCCGAACGCGAGCGCGACCCGGTCGCCGTGGCCGACGCCGCGCTCGCGCAGCCCGCGGGCGAACGCGTTCGAGCGGGCCTCGAGCTCGGCGAAGGTGAGCGTCCCGCCGCCGTCGAGCACGATGGCGGGCCGGTCCGGGACGAGCCGGGCGCTGCGCCGCAGCAGGTCGGGCACGGTCCTCATGCGCTCTCCTTCAGGCGTCGCGCCAGCTCGGCCGGGGTCGGCGCGTCGAACACGTCGAGGAGCGAGACCTCGCGGCCGAGCGCGTCGCCGAGGCGGGCGGCCAGGATCGCGGCGAGCAGCGAGTGGCCGCCGCCGGCGAAGAAGTTGCTGTCCGGGCCGATGTCGTCGCGGCCCAGGACCTCGCGGAAGAGCCCGACGACCGGATCGGCCTCGCCCGGCGCGGGCGTGGCCTCGGCGACCGGGGCCGGCGGCGCGGGCAGGGCGCGGTGGTCGACCTTGCCGTTGGCGTTGCGGGGCAGGGCGTCCAGCGGGATCAGGTCGGCGGGGACGAGGTAGTACGGCAGCAGCTCCCGCGCGTGCCGGCGCACGTCCGCGAGGTCGACGGCCGCGGGCTGCACGTAGCCGACGAGCCGCCCGTCGCCCTGCGGGTCGCCGGCCAGGACGACGGCGGCGGCGCGCACCGCGGGGTGGCGTTCGAGGGCGGCCTCCACCTCGCCGGGCTCGATCCGGCGGCCGCGCAGCTTCACCTGCCGGTCGGCGCGGCCGAGCAGCGTGACGGTGCCGTCGTCGCGCCAGGTGGCGAGGTCGCCGGTGCGGTACAGCCGGCCCCGGACCGGATCGTCGGGGAACCGCCGCGCGGTCAGCTCGGGCGCTCCGGCGTAGCCGCGGGCGAGGCCGGTGCCGCCGATGCACAGCTCGCCGACGAGCCCGGGCGGGGCGTCCTGGCCGTGCTCGTCGACGATGTGGAAGGACGTCTCGGCGATCGGCGCGCCGATGCTCACCGGGTCGGCGACCCCGGCCGCGACCGGCGCGCTGGACGACCAGATCGTGGTCTCGGTCGGGCCGTACACGTTGAACAGCCGGCACCCGGTGCGCAGCAGCCGCTCGGCGAGGGCGGCGCTGAGCGGCTCCCCGCCGCACAGCACCCGGCGGCCGCGCAGCTCGTCGCGGACCGAGCCGGCGGCCAGGCGCCAGATGGTCGGGGTCGCCTGCACCACCGCGGCGTCGTGGCGGGTGACGAGCTCCAGCATGAGCGGCGGGCGGGTCCGGGCCTCGTCGGGCGCGACGATCGCGCCGCCCCCGTCGGCCAGCGGCAGGAACAGCTCCAGCGCGGAGATGTCGAAGCCGAACGTGGTCAGCCACAGCACCCGCTCGTGCTCGCCGAGGGCGAGTTCGGCGGCGAAGTGGCGCACGAGGTTGGCCAGGGCCCCGTGCGGGATCTCGACGCCCTTGGGCCGCCCGGTCGAGCCGGAGGTGAAGATGACGTAGGCGAGGTCGTCCGGCGCCGCGGCGGCGAGCCCGGCGTCGAGGGCGGCGCTGTCGGCCTCGCCGGGTTCCGGGGTGTCCACCGTGGACCGCGCGCCGGCCCGCGCCAGCTGGTCCCGCAGGCGGGCGGCGGGCTGGCCCGGGTCGGCCGGCAGGTACGCGGCGCCGAGCGACCACACGGCGAGCACGGCGGCGGCGAGGTCGGCGCCGCGGGGCAGCGTCACGGCGACGACGTCCCCGCGGCCGATCCCCTGCGCGGCGAGCCGGGCGCGGACGGCGGCGGCCCGGCGGGCCAGCGACCGCCGGGTGTGCACGGTGCCGTCGGGGTCGACGAGCGCGGGCCCGTCCGGCTGACGCGCGTGCCGGTGCGCGATGCGGGCCGCGACCGTCGGCGCCGGCCGCGCCCGGTTTGCGCCCGCGTTCGCCCGCGCCACGAGCGCGCGTTCGGCGTCGCTCCACATCGCCAGCTCGGCGAGCGGGCGGCGCGGGTCGGCCGCCGCGGCCGCGAGCAGCAGCGCGAACCGGTCGGCGAGGGCGCGCACGGTCGCCTCGTCGTGCACCTCGGTGCTGTAGACCGCCTGCAGCCGCACCCGGCCGGGCTGCGGCACCACGACGAACTGCAGGTCGTGGCGGCTCGTGCCGGGGTCGACGGAGACCCACTCGGCGCCGGGCAGCTCGCCGGGCGCCGCGTTCTGGGCCGGCGGCAGGTAGTTGAACATGTGCCGGAACAGCGGCGATCGCCAGCTTCCGGACGCGTTCGGCAGCTCGCCGAGCAGGTGCTCGAACGACACGTCGGCGTGGTCGAGGGCCTCGGCCACGCGGTCGCGGACCTGCGCGGCGAGTTCGGCGAAGCCGCCGCGCAGGTCGACGGTGAGGCGCAGGGGCAGCGTGTTGACGTGGTAGCCGACGGCGTCGCGGCTGTCCGGCCGGCGCAGGTTGACCGGGATGCCGACCACGAGGTCGGGCCCGGCGCCGTGCCGGGCGAGCAGGGTGGCGAAGACGGCCAGCAGCGCCATGTTGTCCGTGACCCGCAGCCGGGTGCGCAGCCGCGTCAGCGGGGCCACGGGCAGGTCGCGCTCGAGCTGGGCGCCGGCGAACGTGGGCCGCGCGGGTTCGGGGCGGGCCGAGGCCAGCGGCAGCCGCGCGGGGTCCACGCCTCGCAGCCGGTCCAGCCAGTAGCGGGAGCTGCCCGGGGCCGGCTCCGCGAAGGGGGCGGCGGCCGCGGGTGGCTCGGCCGTCCGGCCGCCGGCCCGGCGGTGGTAGGTGGTGGCCAGGTCGGGCATCACGACGCCGCCCGATGCGCCGTCGAAGACGATGTGGTGCGACACCAGGCAGAGCACGCTGCCGCCCTCGTCCAGGGCGATGCCGTACACGCGCAGGGGCAGTTCCGCGGCGAGGTCGAACGGGCGCAGGGCGAGCTCGGTGAGCACGGCGCCGAGCTTCGCTTCGGGCGCGGTGAGCACGGCGACGGGGACCGTCTCGGCGTCCGGGTCGGCGACGTGCCGCATCGGCACCCCGTCGCGCTGCGGGAAGCGGGTGCGCAGGGAGGGGTACCGGCGCAGGATCTCAGCGGCCGCGGACGCCAGCGCGGCCGGGTCGAGCGGCGCGGTCGTGCGGATCGCGAGCGGCTGGTTGTCGACGGAGACGTCCGGGGCGAGGCGCTGGAACAGCCATAACGCCTCCTCCTTGCGGCTCAGCCCGCTCACGGCCGGGCCCCCGCCGCACGCCCGGACACCGCCGAGCACCCGGCGGCCGCCGCACGCCCGGCGGCGGGGTCGGCGAGCAGCCGCTCCTGCGGCACGTCCAGGCGCAGCCGGGGGAAGCGGGCGAGGGTGGCGGGCGGCTCGTGGTCGCGGGAGAGCACCACGAGGTCCGGCTCGAGCCCGTCGAGGCCGGCCGCGCGCGCCATGTCCAGGTAGCGCAGGTTGGCCGCGACCCGGCCGCACAGCTCGGCCGCGATCGAGTCGGGCACGCCCTGCTCGCCGAGGGCCGTGCGGGCCGCGACGGCGTAGCGCCCGGCCAGCGCCTCCGCGTCGTCGTCCGGCTCGGACCCGGGCTCGGCGCCCAGGCGGCGCACGGCCCCGGCGTAGTGCTCGGCGATCGTCCGGGTGCTCACGAGCACGGGGTCGAACAGCACCAGGCGCGCGTCCCGGGCGAGGAATCCGGCGAGGGCGGCCCCGGCGCAGAATCCGAGCGCGGCGTGAAAGTTTCCCAGCGCGGCGGTCCGCTCGCGCCACGCGGCGAGGTGCTCGTGGGCGTCGCCGGGCGCCGCCGGCCAGCCGGTCTCGTCGCTGCCCCAGACGGCCCAGTCCTCCGGCAGGTGCCGGGCCAGGTCGCCGAAGTTGGCCTGGGCCCGCACCTTTGCCAGGGTGAAGTCGACCGCCACCACGGTCCGCGCACTGGACGCACTGCTCAGCAGGCGCCATCCCCCGATCGCCACGCCGCCGACGGTAATTCACCCTTCCGGGGGACGTCGAGGGTTTTCTACGAGTCGATTTTTTTCGAAACATCAATGCGTGTCCCGGGACTTGACAATTCGCTCCGGGCGCGGCGAAGCTCATGCACCATGAGTCGGGGGGCGTCTCGCCTGGCGCGTAGCCAGCAGGCGCTATGGGAGTTCGTGTCCTGCTTCGCGCCGTCCGATCCGGGCGTGCTGGGCTACAACGTGTTCGAGACGACGACCTGGATTGAATCCGTTGACGTCAATGTATTTCGGCACGCCGTTGCCGATGTCGCGGCCCGTCACGATGCCCTGAGAATCGTATTCGATTCGGTTTCCATCGATCCCGGAATACGTGTTCTCGACGACGTCGAACCGCCGGTCGCGTTCACCGACCTGACCGCCGAGCCGGCCTCGCGGCGCGAGCTGCTGCGGGGCAGCATCCTCGGCGTCGAGCGCGGCCGCGCCTTCGACCTGAGCGCGGGTCCACTGTGGAGCGTCGTGCTGCTGCGCGAGGCGCCGGACCGGCACACCGTCGGCGTGACCCTGTTCCACCTCATCGCCGACGGCTGGTCGACCGGCGTGCTCCTGCGCGACCTGCGGGCCGCGTACCGGGCGCGCACCGGCGCCGGCCCGGCGCTGCGCCCGCTGAAGCTGTCCTACGCGGCGGCCATGGCGGACCCGGACCTCGGCCCGGCGGATCGGCGCCGCCGGGACGAGTTCTGGCGGCGCACCCTCACCCCGCTGCCCGACGCGTGGCCGTTCGAGCGGTCCGCGGCCCCGCCGGACGTCACCGCGGAGGCGACGCTCGGCCTGCCCATGGAGGCGGGGCTCGCCGGGCGGCTGCACGCGTTCGCCCGGGCGCAGCGGATCACGCCGTTCCTGCTGTACCTCGCCGCGTACCGGATCCTGCTGGGCGCGCGGACGGGGCGGCCGCGGCTGGTCCTCGGCACCGCCACCGCGGGCCGCGACGAGCCCGGCGCCGAGGACCTCGTCGGGCAGTTCACCAACAACGTGTACGTCGCCACCACCATCGGCCCGGGCACGTCCCTGCTGGACGCGATCGCCCTGGTGCGCTCGTCGATGTACGAGGCGGTCCGGCACACCGCGTCCTTCACCGAGATCGCCCGCGCCGTGAACCCGGACTTCGACGCGATGCGCCCGTGGCCGTTTCTGCTGCTGTACCACTCGTGGTTCCAGTCCGCCGCCCCGACGAACGACCCGCCGCCGGACCGCCGCGAGGTCCGCTCCCGCGCGCGCAAGCCGGCCGGGACGGTCCTCGACGAGCGCGCGGCGCGGCTGTGGGCCAAGCGCGGCGAACCCGGGCTCGTGGTGCGCCACGACCGCCGCGGCGCGTCGATGCAGTACAACCCGACGATCTACCCGCGCGCGACGATGCTGGAGACGCTGGAGGGCTACACGGCGGTGCTGGGCGCCCTGCTCACCGACCCCGGCCGGCGCGTCGGCGACCTCGAGCTTCCCTGACCGGGCCCGCCCGCCGCGATGGAGAATGGTCGGGTGATCTGGTGGATCGGCGGAGCGCCGTGCTCCGGCAAGTCGACCGTCGCGGGGCTGCTCGCCGGCGCGCGGGACCTGCCCCTCTACTCGTGCGACGACGCGTTCGAGCGCCACGGCGGCCCCACCTTCGACAAGGTCCGGGCGATGAGCGCCGGGGAACGGCTCGCCCAGCCCGTCGAGGTGCAGGTCGAGGACGTCTTCCGGCTCGGCCGCGAGGAGTTCCCGCTCATCCTCGCCGAGCTGCCCGAGACCGGGATCGCCGAGGGCGCGGCCCTGCTGCCGGAGCTGCTCGACGCGCACGACGTGCCCCGCGACCGTGCCGCGTTCGTCGTGCCGGCCGAGGAGTTCCAGCGGCGGCAGTACCGTCGCCGGGCGTGGGCCCTCGAGCTCGTCGCCGGGACCGCGGACCCCGAGGGCGCGTTCGACCGGTGGATGGAGCGCGACGCGACGTTCGCGCGGCTCCTCGCCGACCAGGCGCGCGACCTCGGCTACCCGGTCGTCACGGTCGACGGGTCCGAGGGGGCCGAGGACATCGCGGCGGCCGTCAGCGTGCTGTTCGACTGGGGGCGTGGATCCGCGCGGCCATGACGCAGCCGAGCGCGAAGCCGGCCAGCACCAGGAACATCCCCGGGTCGGAGCTCAGGTCGTCCGCGATGTCCCAGAGCTCGGCCGAGTCCGGGTGCGGCAGGCCGAACGCGTGGTGGGTCATGGCGGCCACCATCCACATCGGAGCCCCCGCGGGGTCGTACTGGCCTCAGTAGCGCACCATGATGGCCGCGGCCGTGGCGACGAACGCGCCCAGGATGCCGGCGATCCACCCCGCGCGCTGCCGCGCACCCCGCACGAGCAGGGCCGCCACCGCCAGCGCCGCCATCAGCAGCCAGCAGAACACCGCGACCTCGATGGTGTGCCGGTCGGCCGCGAAGCGGGTGTCGATCAGCGGGGCGACGAGCGCGAACAGCGCGCCACCGGGCAGGGTCACGGCCGGGATCAGCAGCACCACCGGCACCCGCCGCGGCACGTACGTCCCGCCCAGCACCGCCATCGCGACCGCGACGGCGATCGCCAGGGGCATGAACCCGACCATGAGGCAGTACGCGAGGTAGCCCCCGGTCACGGCGAGGGCCGGCAGCACGACGAGCAGGCGCACGCACGACCAGACGCCGCGGGCCGCCGGGACGACCGAGAACGCGCGGACGCGGGGCCGGGAAGCGGCCAGGCTCGCCGCGAACGTCAGCGCCCGCCCACGCCGGCCGGCGGCCGCGAGCGCGTGGACCTCCGCGGACCACTCGGCGAGCATCTCCGCGCGCAGCTCGTCCGGCCAGCGCAGGGCCGCGATCGCGAGCAGCAGCGCGGCGAGGCGGCGGGTCACCACGCCGGCCTCGGCTCGCCCGCCGGTCCGGCGGCGTCGCCGAGCTGGGCGCGCAGCTCCGCGAGCGCCTGGCGGGCCTGCGCCACGCCCTCCGCGGTGAGCCGGTAGAGCCGCCGCGCGGGACGGCCGGCCGCGGCCGGCTCGATGCCCTCCCAGCGCCGCTCCAGCCAGCCGGCCTCGGTGAGCCGGGTGAGGATCGGATAGAGCGTCCCGCTGGCCAGCCCCGCGGCCCGCATGAGCTCGAGGCCGTAGTGATCGTCCTCGGGCGCGGCGAGCAGGGCCGCCAGCACTCGCGCCGTCGGCACGGTGATGCGCATGGACGTCACTATATCGCCGCTCTACATAGGGTCAAGCCCGGTAGCATGGCGGACGGCTTCCAGGGCGCCGCCGGTCCGCGGGAATGGGCTCAGCCCACCTGGCGATGCGCGGCATGCGTCACCATCGTTCTCCTTTCGGCCTGACGAGCGGACACAGGCACACGAGAGGAGGCCGCCGTGCCGACCCGAGGCATGCCCGAACGCCCCAATCTGGAGCACTTCCGCCGCCAGGCCCGCACCCTGCAGCGAGCCGTGCGCGCGGGCGAGCCCGACGCCGTCGCGCGGATCGCCCGCGGCCACCCCGCGCCGCCCGCCGGCCCGGCCCTGCCGCTGAACGCGGCCCAGCTCGTGATCGCCCGCGAATACGGGTTCCCGAGCTGGCCCCGCCTCACCCGATACCTCCGGACCGTCGCCGAGCACGGCTGGGACACCACGCTCGGCGCGGCGCCGGCGCCCGACCCAGCCGACGAGTTCTGCCGGCTCGCCTGCCTGACGTACTCGCGCGAGGACGGTCCCGAGCGCTGGGCACAGGCGCGCGAGCTGCTGCGCCGGCACCCCGATCTCACCGCCGGCAGCATCTGGGCCGCGGCCGCCGCCGCCCGCCCGGACGACGTCGCCCGGCTGCTCGCCGAGCGGCCCGGCCTCGCGTCGGCGCCCGGCGGGCCGCTGCGCTGGCGGCCGCTGTTCTGCCTGGTCTACTCCCGGGCCGACCCCGGCGTCGAGGCGGAGCGGGTGCTGGCGGTCGCCCGGCTGCTGCTCGACGCCGGCGCCGACCCGGACGACGGGTACCTCTTCGACGGCCTCCCCTCCCCGTTCACCCTCCTGACCGGGGTCTTCGGGGCCGGGGAGCTGGGCCGCGTCCGCCAGCCGCCCCACCCGCACTGGAAGGCCCTGGGCACGCTGCTGCTGCGCGCCGGCGCCGACCCCAACGACGCCCAGACGCTCTACAACCGCATGTTCGAGCCCGACGACTCGCACCTGGAGCTGCTCTTCGAGCACGGCCTCGGCACCGGCGACGGTGGGCCGTGGAAGGCGCGGATCGACACCCTGCCGACCCCGGCCGAGATGCTGCGCGTGCAGCTGCGGTGGGCCGTCGAGCATCGCCAGGCGGGACGCGTACGACTCCTGGCGGAGCACGGCGTGGACCTCGCGGCGCCGTTCACCGGCGACGGGCCGCCCTGGGCCCCGGGCGACGGCCGCACCCCGCTCGAGCTGGCCGAGCTCTACGGCGACGCCGCGATCGCCGCGTACCTCCTCGAGCGGGGCGTGCCCCGGCCCGCGCCCGATCCGGCGCACGACCTCATCGCCGCCGCGTTCCGGGCCGACGCCGCCGCCGTGGACCGCATCGCCGCCGAGCACCCCGGCGCCGCGGCCGAGGCCCGGCGCCGCCGCCCCGGGCTGCTCGTGTGGGCCGCGGCCCGTGCCCCTGGTGAGACGGTCGCGCTGCTGGCCGGGCTCGGCTTCGACGTCAACGCGTTCGGGCGCGGCGACGCCCCGGCCGAGGGCGCCTGGGAGACCGCGCTGCACCACGCCGCGGGCAACGGCGACGCCGGCCTCGTCCGGCGGCTGCTCGACCTCGGCGCCGACCCGGACCTGCGGGACCGCCGCTTCGGCGCCACCCCGCTCGACTGGGCTCGGCACTTCGCCCAGGACGCGACCATCGCCCTGCTCGAACCACTGAGGAGCGATTGACAAAAAATTCTTTTATGTAAAGACTGGTTTTCGCCATGAGAAACGTCGTGTACCTCGAGCACATCGAGCAGGCCGAGGCCCTGCTCAAGCCGCAGCGGATCGACGTGCTGCGGCAGCTCGCCGAGCCCCGGTCGTGCACCGAGGTGGCGGCCGAGCTCGACCAGACCCCGCAGCGGGTCTACTACCACGTCAAACGCCTGCTGGAGGCCGGCCTCGTCGGGCAGGTCGCCGAACGGCGGGTCCGCGGCATCCACGAGGGCATCTACCAGGCCGCCGGCCGGTCCTACTGGCTGTCCCCGGCCCTGGTCGGCCGGATCGGGCTGCGCCAGACCCGCGACCAGCTCAGCCTCGGCTACCTCGTCGACCTGATGGAAGACGTCCAGGCCGACGTCGCCGCGCTCGACCTGACCCGGCCCGACCTGCCCTCCATCGCCATCTCCGGCGACATCCGCGTCGCTCCCGACCAGCGCCAGGCCTTCCTCGACGACCTCCAGCGCACCCTGCAGGAGCTCTTCACCCGCCACGGCGGCGCCACCGGCGACGCGTTTCGCCTCGCCGTCGCCTGTTACCCGAAAGAGGCACCCGATGACCGAACCTCAGATGACCCAGCCTGACCTTCGCATCCGGGCCGCTCTCCCGGCGCCGCTCAAAACCGTCCACGAAGCCCTCACCGACCCCGCCGCCCTGCGCGTCTGGCTGACCGAACACGCCCACGTCGACCTGCCCGGCGGCACCTACCAGTTCTGGGGCCCCACCACCCCCGACGGCGCCGAGCCGCACCAGCGGCTGCTGCACGCCGACGAGCACACCATCCGCTTCGCGTGGACCGTCGGCGGTGTCGAGACCACCGCCCAGTTCGACCTCGCCGAGGACGAGGACGGCACCCTGGTCACGCTGAGCCAGACCGACCTGCCGAGCTTCCAGGAGGTCATCTCCGACACCGCCGGCGCCCGCGGCGCGATCCAGACCTTCTGGACCCTCGCCATCGCCAACCTGGCCGACTACCTCGACGGCCGCGACCTGACCCCCAGGTGCGACTTCACCTCCGCCGAGCTGCACGCCTCGGTCGTGATCGACGCGGCACCGGACGCGGTGTTCGACTCGATGACCCAGCCGGAGCAGATTCGGCAGTGGGTCGGCGCCCACGTCGACGTCGAGCCCTACGTCGGCGGCCGGTTCGCGATGGGCGGGTTCGAGCTGGACCAGGCCGGGGCCCGGTTCCTCGAGTTCGAGCCGGGCCGCGGGGCGGTCCTGCGGTGGGCCGACGGGATGACGGAGACCTGGGAGCTGGAGGGCTCCGAGGGCAAGACCCGGCTCACCGTGACGCACAGCGGCTTCGACACCACCAACCCGCCCTACCCGGGCTGGGCCGGCTGGCTCAGCGGCCTCGCCGGGCTGCGGCGCCACCTTGAGCGGCCGGGCGCGCGCTCGATCTGGCGCGGGCTCGAGGTCGCCGGCCTCCCCGCCGGCATGATGGCCGACGATCAGGTCTAGCCCGTCGTTCGGCCGGGCTTGGTGCGGGCCCGGCGGAGCAGCGACAGCACCGCCGGCCCGCGAGCGCGCGTCGAGCAGCAGCACCGCGCCGCACCCGGCGACGAGGGCGGAGCCGACACCTCCCCGATGACGTCTCCGGACTCACGGATCGCCGAGGAGCGCGTTTGATACGCCCTTGCGGGGCGCGGGACCGCGGGGCGTCTCCCGGGCCCGGATCACCACCGGGTCTCGTCGGCCGGCTCCCCCAGGGACGCCCGGCGCCAGCCGCCGGAGGCGCTCACGTCCGTCGCGTCGCGCACCCCGTGGGACTCGGCCAGGAAGCCGAGCACCTCGGCGCCGTCGTCGAGGCGGACCCGGCCCAGGCCGAGCGGGGCCGGGACGGTGTCGAGAAGCGCGCCGACGGCCTGGTGCGGCAGCCGCCACACCTCGACCGCGATCCCGGCGGCCGGGCCGTCGCCGGTGTGCACGAGGCCGGGGCGCGCGACGCCGGGGCCGGGCAGCTTGAACAGGCGGTAGCCGGGACCGGTGCGGGCGCGGTGCTCGAGGGTCGCGCCGAGCCCCGCGAGCTGCCCGTTGAGCGGCAGGCCGGACATGTGCGCGCCGGCGACCGCGACCAGGGTGGTGCCCGGCGGCGGGGCGGGCGACGGCTCCGCTTCGCCGGTCCAGCGGGCCGCCAGGTCCAGCAGCGGGCGGTCGGCGAAGGCGGGGCCGATGAGCTGCACGCCGAACGGCAGCCCGTCCGCGCGGGGCGGGCCCGGCACGGCGACGGCGCACAGGTCGAGCAGGTTGACGAAGTTGGTGTACGTCCCGAGGCGCGCATTCACCGCGACCGGCTCGGCGGCCACGTCGGCCCGCCGCGGGTGGCCCGGCGTCGTGGGCAGCAGGAGCGCGTCGACGTCGAGCCAGGTGGGCTCGGTCGCCTGCCGGAACGCGGCGAGCCGGTCCAGGCCCGCGAAGACCTCGGCGCCGGTGACGTCCCGCCCCGGGGTCACCACGGCGCGGACGGTCGGGTCGGCGTGCTCCCCGGCCGCCTCCAGCAGCGCGCCGAAGCCGTTCCAGCGCTCGGCCAGCCATGGCCCGCCGTACAGCAGCGTCGCCGCGGCGAGGAAGTCCTCGATCGCGACGGGCACGAGCCGCCCGAGCGTGGCCGCGTGCCCGAGGGCCGCGCGCCAGGCGGTCTCGTGCTCGGGGTCGAGGTCGAGCGGGCCGGCGGGCACGCCGATGAGGCGCGGGCGGGCCGCGACGTGGGCCGGGAGCCGGGGCGGGGCCGGGCGCGACCACGGGTCGGCGGGGTCGGGCGCCGCGAGCACGGCGAGCGCGGCCCGGGCCTCGGCGACCGTGCGGGTGAAGGTGGTGACGCAGTCGAGGGAGCGGCAGGCGGGCAGCACGCCGGCGGTGGAGATCAGGCCGCGGGTCGGCTTGAGCCCGACGATGCCGTTGAACGCGGCCGGGACGCGGCCCGAGCCGGCGGTGTCGGTGCCGAGCGCGAGGGGCACCAGGCCGCTCGCGACCGCGACCGCGCTGCCGGAGCTGCTGCCGCCGCTGACGTGCTCGGCGCTGAACACGCTGTGGCAGGCGCCGTACGGGCTGCGGGTCCCCACGAGCCCGGTGGCGAACTGGTCCATGTTGGTCTTGCCCACCGGTACCGCGCCCGCCTGCTCGAGCCGGCGCACCGCCGAGGCCGACTGCTTCGCGGGGTGCTCGGCCAGGGCCGGGCAGGCCGCGGTCGTGGGCAGGCCCTCGACGTCGATGTTGTCCTTGACGGCGAAGGTCAGCCCGTGCAGCGGCCCGCTCGGGGCGAGCCGCTGCCGGTCGCGGACCTCGCCGGGGTCCAGGCGGCTGATCCAGATCATGACGCCGGGATCTTGCCGACGACGCCGTCGACGAAGTAGTCGATGGCCTCGATCGTCTTGTAGTCGGGGACGGTGCCTGCGGCGATGCGCACCTGGCCGGACTGGTCGGCGACGGGGCCGAGGAAGGGCGAGCCGTCCTTGCCGATCCTCGCCTTGGCCGCGTCGACGAGCGCCTTGGTCTCGGCGCCGACGGCGGGTCCGTAGGGCGACTGCACGAACGGGTTGTCGCCGGTCTTGTAGCCGACGCGATAGTTCGCGTTGAACTCGCTGCCGCTGAACCGGCCGTCGAGCGCGGTCTTGACGATCTTCACGTACAGCGGGTCCCAGTTCCACTGCGAGCCGGTGAGCCAGCCCTTCGGGGCCAGGGCGCTGGCGTCGGCGTGGTAGCCGACGGAGTACGCGCCCGCGGCCTCGGTCGCGCGGATGACGGTCGCGGTGCAGTCCTGGTGCTGGCTGATCACGTCGACGCCCTGGGCCAGCAGGCTCTTGGCCGCCTCGGCCTGCTTGGCCGGGTCGCACCAGTTCGAGGTGTTCACGACGTAGGTCTTGGCCTGCGGGTTCACCGACTTCGCGCCGAGCTCGAAGGCGTTGATGTTGTCGAGGGTCTGCGAGATCGGGAAGGCGTACACGTAGCCGAGCTTGCCGGTCTTCGTGGTCTTCCCGGCCACGATCCCGGCGAGGTACACCGGCTCGTAGACGGTGCCGAAGTAGGTGCCGAAGTTCGCGGGCATGGTGCCGTCGACGATGTTGCCCTGCTGCACCACCACGACGTCCGGGTGGGCCGCGGCGACCTTCAGGGCCGGGTCCTTGTGGCCGTACGACGTCGCGAAAATGATCTTCGCACCCTTGCGGATCATGCCCTCCATGATGCGGGTGGCGTTGTCGTCCTCGGGCACGTTCTCGGCGGTGAGCACCTCGAGGCCCGGGTAGGCCTTGGCCACCGCCTGGCTGCCCTGGTAGGCGGCCTGGTTGTAGCCGTAGTCGTCCTTCGGCCCGACGAAGATGAAGCCGATCTTGGTGCTGCCGGCGCCGGGCGCGGAGCCCTCCGCCGCGGCCGGGGTGGCGCCGGTGTTCGTGGAGCACGCGGCCAGCAGCGCCAGCGCGGCCGCCGGGATCAGTAACCGTCTCATGTGGACCTTCCCGTCATGTCGAAGACCTTCGCGAGGGACTCGGGTGCGGTGTTGCCGCGGCGCCGGCCGAGCACGACCAGCGCGATCAGGGTGACCAGGTAGGGCAGCGCGTCGAGGACGAACTGGTTGAGGCCGATGCCGCGGGCCTGCAGCGCCGGGGAGAGTGCGAGGGCGGCGCCGAAGAGGTAGGCGCCGGCCACCGCCCGCAGCGGGTGCCAGGCGGCGAAGATGACCAGCGAGACCGCGATGAACCCGCGCCCGGCCGTCATGTTCTCGAACCAGGCGTTGGCGTAGGCGGTGGACAGCTGGGCGCCGCCGATCCCGGCGAGCAGGCCGCCCGCCACGACCGCGAGGTAGCGCACGAGCAGGGGCGAGCGGCCGTAGGTCCGCAGCACCTCGGGCCGCTCCCCGGCGGCGCGCAGAGCCAGGCCCCAGCGGCTGCGGTACAGCAGCCACCACATCGCCGGCGCGACGAGGTAGGAGGCGTAGGTGAGCGGGTCGTGGTCGAAGAGCACCGGGCCGAGCACCGGGATGTCCGACAGCAGCGGCACGGCGTAGGGCTCGAAGGTGGTGATGGAGCGGCCGACGTACGCCGCGCCGAACAGCGACGTGAGCCCGAGCCCGAGGAAGAGCACCACGAGGCCGTTGGCGAGCTGGTTGGCGCCGCGGGACAGCACGAGCACGGCGTGCACGAGGGCGAGCAGGGCCCCGGCGGCCGCCCCGGCCGCGGCGCCGAGCAGCGGGTCGCCGGTCTCGGCGGTGACCGCGTAGGCGGCTAGGGCGCCGGTGAGCATGCTGCCCTCGGCGCCGAGGTTGACGACCCCGGCCCGCTCGGCGATGGTCTCGCCGAGCGCCACGAAGAGGATGGAGGTGCCGCCCCGGACGGCCCCGGTGGCGACGTCGATGACGAGGCTCATGCTGCGGTCTCCTTCGCCTTCCACCTGGTGCCGAGGGCGACCAGGAGCACCACGGCCATCAACACGTTCACCGAGGCGGCCGGGAGGCCCGCGTCGATCTGGAGGCTGTCGCCCGCCATCGCGATCGCGGCCAGCAGCAGCGCCGCGGCGGCCACCCGCAGCGGCCGGTGCAGGGCCAGCCAGGAGGCGAGGAAGCCGACGTAGCCGAAGCCCGTGGTCATGCCGGGCCGCAGCTTGAACTCGGTGCCGGCGAAGTGCAGCAGGCCGGCCAGCCCGGCGAGGGCCCCGCCGGCGAGCATCGCGCCGAGCAGCAGCGGCCCGACGCGCAGCCCAGCCCGACGCGCCGCCTCCGGGTTGCCGCCGACGACCCGCAGCCGGAAGCCCCACGCCGTGCGGTTGAGCGCCCACCAGACCGCGGCCAGCGCGGCGAGCGCGAGCACGATGCCGGCGTTGACGGTCGTGTTCGCCAGCAGCGGGAGCCGGGCGGTGCCGGGCAGCGGGCGCGACGACGGCTGGCCGAAGCCGGAGGCGTCCTTCCACGGCGCGTAGATCAGGCCGAGCATGAGGTCGACGGCGAGGAAGTTGAGCAGCAGGGTGCTGATCGCCTCGTTGACCTGCACGCCGATGCGCAGCAGGGCGGCCAGCCCCGCCCAGGCGGCGCCGGCCAGCATCGCCGCGGGGACCATGAGCGCGAGGACGGCCCCGCCGGGCAGGTGCCGGTCGGTGAGCAGCCCGATCCCGGCGGCGCCGACGGCCCCGGCCACGATCTGGCCCTCGCCGCCGACGTTGAGCAGCCCGGCCCGGGCCGGCACCGCGACCGCGAGGCCCGCGAGCAGCAGCACGGCGAAGCGCACCAGCACGGTCTCGGCCTGCGCGGGGTCCACGAGGGAGGTGAGCATGTCGCGGTACATCGACAAGGGCTCGACGCCGCGAGCCGCGACGAACGCGCCGAAGATGACGGGTGCGGCCACGACGGCGACGAGCCACTTCATGCCGGGCCACTGCAATACGGGCGACTGCATTACGGGCCACTTCATGCCGGGCCGCCCACCATGAGCGCGCCGATCGCCTGCCGGTCGGTCCCGGCCGGCCGCACGACGCCCGCCAGCCGCCCGTCGTGCAGCACGGCGATGCGGTCGGCGATGGCCATCAGCTCGTCGAGGTCCTCGGACACGACCAGCACCGCGGCCCCCCGGTCCCGCTGTTCGAGCAGCAGCTCCTGGGTGCGGCGGGTGGTGGCGACGTCGAGGCCCCGGCTGGGGTAGGCGGCCACGACCACGGCCGCGGGCCGGGCCAGGGCGCGGGTGAGCACGACCCGCTGGATGTTGCCGCCGGAGAGCTCGGCCATCACGCGGTGGCCCGGGGCCATGCGCAGCCCGGCGTCGCGGTCCCGCTCGGCGGACTCGGCCCGGACCCGCTTCCAGTCGATGCCCAGCCGCCGCCGCACCGCCCGCAGGTCGGCCAGGGCCAGGTGCTCGTCGATGCTGAGGCCGGGCACGACCGCGTCGGCGATCGGGTCCTCCGGCACGCCGACCGCGCCCGCGGCGATGGCCTCGCGCGGGTCGCCGCGGCGCAGGTCGCGCCCGCCGAGCCGGACGGTGCCGGCCGCCGCCGGGCGCTGACCGAGGATCACCTCGCACAGCTCGCGCTGGCCGCTGCCGGCGACCCCGGCCACGCCGACGAGCTCGCCCGCGGCGACGGTGAGGCCGACCTCGCGCAGCGCGCCCGCGCTCACGCCCTCGAGGACCACGACGGGTTCGGCGTCGCCGGGCGGGGGCGGGCGGTGCTCACGCAGGGGCGGTACCGATCGCCCGACCATCGCCTCGACCAGGTCGGCGTCGGTGTGCGCGGCCGGGTCGGCGTTGCGCAGCACCACCTTCCCGCCGCGCAGCACGGTGACCCGGTCGGCGACGGCCCGGGCCTCGCCGAGCTTGTGGGTGATGATGACGATCGACAGCCCGCCCGCCCGCAGCGCGCCGACGGCCGCGAAGAGCGCGTCGACCTCCTGCGGGGCCAGGACGCTGGTCGGCTCGTCCAGGATGAGCAGGCGGGCGCCGGTCATGAGCGCCTTGAGGATCTCGACGCGCTGGCGCTCCCCGATCGACAGGTCGCGCACGAGCCGGTCGGGGCGCACCGGCAGGCCGTACCGCTCGGCCGCCTCCTCGATGCGGCGGGCCAGGCGGCGCCGGTTGAGCCGGATCCCGCGCAGGGGCAGGGCGAGGGCGATGTTGTCGGCGACCGTGAACGCCGGGACGAGCCGCAGGTCCTGGAACACCATGCCGATGCCGGCGGTGCGCGCCGCGGCCGGGGAGTCGATGCGGGCCGGGGCGCCGTCGATGAAGAGCGCGCCCGCGTGCGGCCGGTACACGCCGTAGATGAGCTTCATGAGGGTGCTCTTGCCGGCGCCGTTCTCCCCGAGCACCGCGTGCACCTCACCGGCGGCGACGTCGAAGTCGACCGCGTCGTTGGCCAGCACCTCGCCGAAGCGGCAGGTCAGGCCCCGCACCGAGAGCAGCGCCGGCGCGGCGTCCACTTGGGTTGTCCCGTACACGGTTCCTATAGGATCGCCCGGTTGTTTCACACACGTGAATCGGTCGTAACGGGTTTCGTTGATCCAGCTCGTATAGGATTGCGCCGTGACGATCGAAGGTCTGCCGCCGCTGCCCGACGGCCGGCGCACCGGCCACACCGGCGACCGGGTCCGGCAGGTGCTGCAGGAGGCGATCCTGGAGTCGGTGCTGCCGCCCGGCGCGCACCTCAACGCCGACAGCCTCGCCAAGCAGCTCGGCGTGAGCCACATCCCGGTCCGCGAGGCCCTGCGCTCCCTGGCCGCCGACGGCTGGATCGAGCAGCGCCCGCACGCGGGCGCGTTCGTGCGCGAGCGCAGCGAGCACGAGCTGGCCGACCTGTTCGAGACGCGGCAGCTGCTGGAGTCGCAGTCCGCCGCGCTGGCCGCCGAGCGCCGCGGCCCGGCCCAGCTCGCCGCGCTGGACGCGATGCTGGCCGAGCAGGCCGCGACCGGCGATCCCGTCGAGCTCGCCCGCATCAACGCGCGCTTCCACGTGCTGGTCGCCGAGTGCTCGCAGAACGAGCTGATGAGCGGGTTCGTGCGGGTGCTGAGCCTGCGCGCCCGCTTCTACTTCTCGACGGTCGCCCCGCACCGGGCGGTCTCGTCACTGCGCGAGCACACCGCCCTGGTCGACGCGATCCGCCGCCGCGACGCGGCCGAGGCCGCGCGGATCGCCCGCGCGCACGTGCGCAGCACCGGCGACGACGTCCTGAAGACCCTGAAAACACTGCGCGACGAGGCGTGACACATACTCGGCGCATGCGGCGGTCGAACCCACCCGGCGTGCACGCCACGGCCGGCTACAGCCACATCACGATCTCCGAGGCGGGCCGGCTCGCGCACCTCGCCGGGCAGTGCCCGCTCGACCTCGCCGGCGAGGTGGTCGGCGCCCCCGGCGACGTCGACGCCCAGACCGACCAGGTGATCGCGAACTGCCTCACGGTGCTCGCCGCGGCCGGCGCCGCGCCCGCCGACGTGGTGCGCTCCGTCATCTACGTGGTCAGCGGCGACAGCGAGGTCCTGGCGGCGGTGTGGCGGCGGCTCACCGGCTCGCCGCTGGGCCCGGCCTTCACGTCGGCGAGCACGCTGCTGGGCGTGGCCGCCCTCGGCTACCGCGGGCAGCTGGTCGAGGTCGACCTCACCGCCGCGCTGGGGTAGAGGCGGGCCCGGTCAGTCAGTCGATCAGCCGGTCCGGTCCTCGTAGGCGGCCCGGCTGGCCTCGATGTGCGGGACGTGCTCCATCGCCCAGCCCGCGAGCGCGAGGGCCGGCGGCAGCAGGCTGCGGCCCATGGCGGTCAGGGTGTACTCCACCCGCGGCGGCACCTCCGCGTGCACCACGCGCGTGACCAGCCCGTCGCGCTCCAGGTGGCGCAGGGTCAGCGTGAGCATGCGCTGGGAGATGCCCGGGATCTGCTGGTGCAGGTCGGTGAAGCGCAGCGTGCTCTGGTCGAGGGTCGCCACCACGAGCAGCGTCCACTTGTTGCAGATGTGGTCCAGGATGGCGCGGATCGCGCGGCCGCCGTCGCCGCGGATCATGCACGGGTGGAAGTACTCGTCCACGACAGCTCCTTGTGCCTCACGCACACGCGTGTGCCTTTTGTACGCCCTCCGATAGTGACGCATCATGGGGCTCCTTACGAACAGGAACCATCCTGGTGGAGGCCGTCATGGAGCTCGCGTACTGGATCGTCGCCGGACTGCTCGCACTGTTCTACCTCTACGCCGGCGGCAAGAAGACCGTCCAGAGCAAGGAGCGACTCCAGCCGATGATGGGCTGGGTCGACACCATGCCGATGCCGCTGGTGCGCACCATCGGCGCGCTGGAGATCGCCGGCGCGCTCGGGCTGGTCCTGCCGCCGCTGACCGGGATCGCGCCGGGGCTCGCGATCGCCGCGGCGGCCGGGCTGGTGCTGATCCAGGTCGGCGGCATCGTGACGCACGTGTCCCGCGGCGAGGCCCGCCTGATCGGGCTCAACATCGGGCTGCTGGTCGCCGCGGGCGTGGCCGTCTGGCTCGGAACGGTCTGGCTGTAGTCCCCAGTAGCCTCAGTCCAGGTCGGACAGGTCGAGGACGAAGCGGTACCGCACGTCGCCCCGCTCCAGCCGCGTGAGCGCCTCCGCGACGCGGCCGGACGGGAGCAGCTCGATGTCGGCCGTGATCCCGCGGCCGGCGCAGAACTCGAGCAGCTCGGCCGTGCCCTTGGTGCCGCCGGTGCCGGACGAGGACAACTTCTTGCGCCCCATCAGCAGGTCCATCGCGTTGACGGGGACCTGCGCGAGGTACCCCAGCAGGCTCAGCGTCCCGTCCAGCGCCACGAGCCGCAGCAGCGGGGACAGCTCGTGCGGCGCGGAGATGGTGTCCAGCACCAGGTCGAACCGGTCGCGGGCGCCGCGCATCCCCTCCTCGTCGGTGGTGAGCAGCAGGTCCCCGGCGCCGAGGGCGCGGGCGTCGGCGGCCTTGCCCGGGGTGCGGCTGAGCACGGTGACCTCGGCGCCGAGGGCGGCGGCGAGCTTGACCGCGAGGTGCCCGAGCCCGCCGAGCCCGGCGACGGCGACGCGGGTGCCGGGCCCGACGCCGGCCGCGCGCAGCGGCTCCCACACCGTGATCCCGGCGCACATGAGCGGCGCGGCAGCGGCCGGGTCGAGGCCGGCGGGCAGCGGGTAGGCGAAGGTCTCGCGCAGGACGTACTCGCGGCTGTAGCCGCCGAACGCCCCCGCCTTCCCGCCGTAGGTGAGCGCCGGGAACTCGTGGCAGTAGTTCTCCTGGCCGGCACGGCACATCGGGCACCCCCCGCAGGAGTCGACGATCGTGCCGACCGCGACCCGGTCCCCGGCCGCGAAGCGGGTCACCGCGGCGCCGGTTTCGGCGACGGTACCGGTGAACTCGTGCCCCGGCACCAGGGGCGCGCCGCCGCGGTGGATGGCGTGCAGGTCGCTGTGGCAGACGCCGCAGAAGTCGACGCGCACGGCGATGTCGTCGGGCCGCAGGTCGCGCCGCTCGATCGGCACCCGCTTCAGCGCCGTGGAGCCGTTGGTGCTCTGCCAGGCCGTGGTCGTACGCATGGATGCTCCCTAAACAAACAGACTGTTCGGTCTGTCTCGACCGTAACAGACCAACCAGTCTGTTTGCTAGGCTGGGCCGCATGCCGGAGCTGCCCTCGACCGCGCGCGGGACCGCGACGAGCCGCCGCATCCTGGACGCGGCGGCCGAGGAGTTCGCCGAGCGCGGCATCGCGGGCGCTCGCGTCGACCGGATCATCCAGGCCGCGCGCACGAACAAGGCGCAGCTCTACGCCTACTTCGGCGGCAAGGACGGCCTCTTCGACGCGGTCGTCGCGGACTCGGTCGACCGGATCACCGATGCGGTCCCGTTCGACGCCGAGGACCTGCCGGGCTGGGCCGTGCGGATGTACGACGAGTACCTCGAGCACCCCGGCCTCGTGCGGCTCGTCACCTGGATCCGCCTCGAGCGCCGCCCCACCGGCCCGCTGCTGAGCGACGCCGACCACCGCCGCAAGGTCGACGCCGTGGCCGCCGCCCAGGCCGCCGGGATGATCCGCCCCGGCGACCCGTTCGACCTGCTGGTCATGGTCATCGCGCTGTCGTGCGCCTGGTCCCCGGCCAGCGGCGTGTTCACCGCGGCCGCCGCGGACCCGGCCGAGGACCACGACCGCCGCCGCGCCCTCCTACACGACAGCGTCCGCCGCGCCATCGCCCCGTGAGCCGCGACGCACGGCGATGAGCCCAATCGCGAACAGGGCGGCGAAGAAGAGCCCGTCGGGCAGCAGGAACCAGGCGCCGGGCAGGCCCAGCGCGCCGATCACGCACGAGACGATCACCGCCACGCCGATCCACCAGGGCAGGACGCGGGCGCGCAGGATCGCGATGCCGAGGCAGAGCGAGCCGGCCACGAGGGCCAGCAACGCGACGCCCTCGAACGCGGCGAACCCGGCCGGCTCCTGCGCGGGCAGGCCGCCGTGCGCGACGAGGTACGGCTTCACGAACGCCTCCGTCGTGCCCTCCCCCAGGTTGAGCATGACCAGGGCCGCGAAGATGCCGACGTAGCCGGCGAGGTGCAGCCGCGGCGCCCGGCCGGCGAAGGTGAGCAGCACCGGCAGGCCGAGCGCGACCACGACGTCGCCGGCGAGCGCGATGCCCTCGAACAGGGGCCAGAGGTGGTAGCGGTACACCTCCTCGCCAGTGCCCGGCGCGAGCAGGTTGGCGGCCAGGTAGCCGAGCAACGCGACGATCGGGCCGGCGATGAGCGCCCAGCCGGCGAGGCGCCTCAGGTTCAGGGTCATGGTGTCCTCCAGCGGGATTTCGGGTCGGTCCACAGCGTCGGGCCCGGCGGCCGCCCGCGTCGTCGTCCCCGGGTCGCGAAGCCCGGCCGGGAATTGCGACCTCCGGATGACGTGTGCGGGCCGCCGCCGCCGTTACGGTGCCGGTGTGCTGTTCGATGCGCTGTTCGCGCTCGTGGTCACGGCGTTCGCCCAGATCGACCTCGCGCTCGGGCTCGACAACTCGACGCCGTACGGCCCGCGGCCGGTCGTCGTCGCCGTGACCCTGGTGGCCACCGCGGTGCTCGCGCTGCGGCGGATCGCGCCCCTGGGCACCGCGGTCACCGTCGCGGTCGCGGTCGGCGGCCCGATGCTCGCGGCACCGCTGACCGTCACGATCTGGGGCGACTTCCTGCCGATCCTGATCGCGGTCTACTCGGTCGCCCGGCACGCCGACCGGGTCCGGGCCCTCGCCGGCGGCGGCGCGATCGTCGCCGGGCTGGTGGTCGTGTTCGTGCGCAACCCGGAGTCGGGGACGGCGGGGAACGTTCCGTTCGTGGCGGTCCCGCTGGCCGCCTGCCTGGTCGCCGGGCGGGTCCTGCGGGCCCGGGCGCGCAGCCACTCCGACGACCGCGCCCGCGCGCTGCGGCTCGAGGCCGAGCGGGACACGGCGATCGCGGCCGCGGTGGCCGACGAGCGCGCCCGCATCGCCCGCGAGCTGCACGACATCGTGGCCCACTGCGTGAGCGTGATGGTGGTGCAGGCGGGCGCGGCCGAGGACCTGCTCGACCGCGACCCGCCCCGCGCGCGGGCGCCGCTGCGGTCGGTGCAGGAGACCGGGCAGGAGGCGGTCGCCGAGCTCGGGCGGATGCTCGGGCTGCTGCGCGGCGAACGGGCCCGCCTCGCGCTCGCGCCGCAGCCCGGCACCGCCGACCTGGCCGCACTCGTCGAGCACATGGCGGGCATCGGGCTGCCGGTCGAGCTCGTGGTGGAGGGCGAGCCGCGGGCGCTGCCGCCGGGGGTGGAGCTGACCGTGTACCGCATCGTGCAGGAGGCGCTCACCAACGCCCTCAAGCACGCCGCGCCGACCACCGCCCGGGTGCTGCTGCGCTACGACGAGCAGGGCGTGCAGGTGCGCGTCCACGACGCCGGGCGCGCGGGCGGCACCGGCTCCGCGCCCGAGACCCGGGTCGGGCACGGGCTGATCGGGATGCGCGAGCGCGTCGGGCTCTACGGCGGCTCGCTGGAGACGGCGTCCGAGCCCGGGGCCGGGTTCACGGTCCGCGCTCGGCTGCCGCTGCCGGCGGTACCCCGGTGATCCGCGTGCTGCTCGCCGACGACCAGGCACTCGTGCGGGGCGGCTTCCGCTCGATCCTCGACGGGCAGGACGACATCGACGTGGCCGGCGAGGCGGCCGACGGGGCCGAGGCGGTGTCGCTGGCCCTCACGCTGGCGCCCGACGTGATCCTGATGGACATCCGCATGCCCCGGCTGGACGGCATCGAGGCGACCCGGCGCCTGCTCGCGGGCGGGCGCAGCCGGGCCCGGGTGCTCATGCTCACCACGTTCGACGAGGACGAGTACGTGTACCAGGCGCTGCGGGCCGGGGCGAGCGGCTTCCTGCTCAAGAGCGCGCCGCCGCGGGAGCTGGCCGGGGCGGTGCGGACCGTCGCCGCCGGCGAGGCACTGCTGGCGCCCGAGATCACGCGGCGGATGATCGAGGAGTACGTCCGGCGGCCGCGGCCGGGCGCCGCACGGCCCGCCGGGCTGGAGATGCTCACCCCGCGCGAGCTGGAGGTGCTCGGGCTGATCGCGCGGGGGCGCTCCAACGCCGAGATCGGGGCGCAGCTGTACCTCAGCGAGCCCACGGTGAAGACGCACGTCACGCGGATGCTGGCCAAGCTCGGGCTCCGCGACCGCGTGCAGGCCGTCGTGTTCGCCTACGAGTGCGGCCTGGTGCGGCCCGGGGGCTGAGTCAGAGCAGCTTGAGGGTGCGGGCCGAGCGCGCGCTGGACTCGGCCAGCTCCGCGTCGATGCGCTCGTTCTGCGCCGACGACACGACGACCGCGGCCGACTCGCCGACCAGCGCCTCCATGGCCCGCGACCGCAGGCCGTTCGGCGGGTGCGAGTCGAACAGCGAGACCCGCTCCAGCGACGCCTCCCGCCGGTCCGGCAGGTTGGGCCCGACCTCGACGAGCAGCTTGGCGATCGACTCCGGCCACTCCGCGAGGGGCCGCCCGGCGCGCGCGTTGCGCTTGATGAGCATCACGACGCTCTCGCTCAGCAGCAGCACGTCGAACAGCTCGGCCGCCGCGACCCGCCCGGCCACGGTCGCGGCGAGCCGGTCGGCCCGGTACTCGGCCCGCTGCCCGTCGCGCACCGCGAGCAGCGCCATGCCGAGGCGGAACGGCAGGATCGCGGCCCGCAGCACGCCGGTCACGAGCGCCATCACGATCCGCGTGGCGATCGAGGCCGTGCCCATGCGCACCGGCACGAGCCACTCGTCGACCCGCTGCAGCGCGATGACCGCCGGCTGCACCAGCAGGCCGCGGCGCGGGTCGCCGTTGACGAAGTGCCCGAGCTCGTGGCCGAGCAGGGCGACCCGCTGCTGGGCCGAGAGCGCGTTCCACAGCGGCAGGCCGAGCACCAGCACGGGCCGGCGGCGCAGCCCGACCGCGGCGGCGCTCGCGTTGAACCAGTCCTCCTCGACGTGGACGGCGGGCACCGGGGCGCCCAGCGCCGCCGCCACCTGACCGACCAGCCGGTGCAGCTCGGGGGCGGCGGCCGGGGCGACCTCGGTCGCGTACTTCGGCACCCGCCCGAACCGCGGCCGCAGCTCCACCGCCATGGCGATCAGGACCACCCCGGGCACGAGGCCGAAGCCGGGGAACGACAGGCCGCTCAGCCACAGGCCGAGGGCCAGGATCGCGGCGATCAGCGCGTACAGCACCAGGCTCATGACGGTGAGCAGCGCCGATGCCGCGGTGCCGCCCGGGCGGCCGCCGAGCTGCGCCTCGAACGCGCTACGGCTGTGCCGCAGGGCCAGGCGGTGCGACGAGCGGCCGATCCAACGCCACAGGCGATCCGGAGTCACGGCGTGGAATCATGCCCTATTCCCCGCGAAAGAGGGAGAGCACGCCGTCGGGCGCGCTGTCGCCGAAGATGAGCTCGAAGTCGCGCCAGGCCTCGGTGCCCTCGTCGTGGCCCCGCGGGAACAGGTCCCGCTCGTAGGCGGCGAGCGCGGCCTCGGGGTCGCCCGGGTGCGCGGCGATCGCCTCGCCGAGCTCCGCGCCGTCGAGCATGGCCAGGTTGGCGCCCTCCCCGTTCGGCGGCGACAGGTGCGCGGCGTCGCCGAGCAGGGTCACCCCGGGCACCCGGTCCCACCGGTGCCCGATCGGCAGCGCGTTGATGGGGCGCAGGACCGGCGGGGTCTCGCAGTCGGTGATCAGCGCGGTGAGCTCCGGGGCCCAGCCCTCGAACTCCCGCGCGATGCGCGCCGCGGCCGCGGCCGAGTCGGTGAAGTCGATGGCGGCGAACCACTCCCGCGGCTTGGACAGCGCCACGTAGGTGTGCAGGGTCGCGCCGGTCTCACGGTGCGCCTGGATGCCCTTGCCCGGCTCGACGGCGAGCATCGACCCGCCGCCGACGGTCTTCGCGGTGGCCGGGTGGCGGACGTCGGCGTCGAACAGGTACGTCTCGACGAAGGAAAGGCCGGTGTAGGCGGGTGTGCCGCCGGACAGCACCGGGCGCACTCGCGACCAGGCGCCGTCCGCGCCGACGAGCAGGCTCGCGACGTCGGTGGAGCCGTCGGCGAACGCGATCTCGTAGCGCCCGTCGCCGATGGCCCGCACGCCGGTGACCTTGTGCCCCCAGCGCACCGTGCCGGCCGGGAGCGCGTCGAGCAGCGTCCGGCGCAGCTCCCCGCGCTGCACCTCGGGCCGCCCGCCGGTGCCGTCGTCGGGCTGGTCGAGCAGGACGGTCCCGTCCCGGCTCAGGATGCGCGTGGCCTCGCGCCCCTCCAGCACGAGGCCGCGGAACTCCTCCATCAGCCCGGCCGCCCGCAGCGCGACCTGCCCGTTGTGCTCGTGGATGTCGAGCATGCCGCCCTGGGTGCGGGCGGTCGGCGAGGCCTCGGCCTCGTAGACGGTCGCCGGGATGCCGTGGACGTGCAGCACGCGGGCGAGCGTGAGTCCGCCCAGACCCGCACCGATGATTGTCACCATCACAGGCTCCTTCCTGCTGGAACGTCGTTCCAACGCTAGTCTGGAACGCCGTTCCAGCGCCGTCAAGTGGCGATTCCGCACCCGCTACGGCAATCTGCATTAGTGCGGGATGCAGTACTTCGCAAGGCCGATCGGGACATGGCGGCCGCGAGCCCGGCACCGACCCCGCGCTCCTCGGGCCGGCGCTGAACTACTTCGGCTGCCTGCCGCCGGCGGAGGTCCTCGACGCGCTGCGGGACCGGCGCCACCGGCTCGACGCGCGCGCGGTCGCGGCCCGGGCCGCGCTGGACTCGGCCGCCCGCGACGGCCTGCCGCGGGTGCTGATGGTCGCGGGGAGATCGCGGTCTCCCCCGGCCCGACCGGCACCGTGCTGACCTACCGGGTGTTCAACGTCGCGACCCGCGCCGCGTGGGCGGTGCCGCTGGCGAACAAGCTGTTCATCGGCTACGCCAAGGGCGTGCGGGAGACCGCGGACCGGCTGGCCGAGACCCTCTCAGCCGAGCTCCGCCCGAGCGGCTGAGGGAGGGCGCAGCGGGAGGAGCAGGGCCGGGACCACGGTCAGGGCGGTGAAGGCCAGCACCCACCAGAACGTCCCGGCGTACGCGGCCGCCGGTGCCCCCGGGTGCCGGGCGAGCAGGTGCTGCAGGATCGCGGCCAGCACCGCGGCCCCCACCGACGCGCCGACGGTCTGCACCATGGTGATGGCGCTGGTCGCGGCGGGGATGGCGGACGGCTCCAGGCCCTGGTACGCGGCGGCCGACACCGGCACGGCCACCGCCGCGATACCGGCGCCCCAGACGAGGAGCGCGACGGCCAGCAGCAGCGGGCCCGGGTCGGCGGCGAGCCGCGTGTAGACGAGCGCGCCGGCGGTGCTCACCGCGATGCCGGCCAGCACCACGGGGCGGGCGCCGAGGCGGTCGGTGAGGCGGCCGACCTGCGGCAGGGCCAGCATCGTGCCGAGGCTCTGCGGGGCGAGCAGGAGGCCGGCCTCGAGCGCGGAGTGCCCGGCGACCTGCTGGTGGTAAAGGGGGATCAGCATCAGGGCGCCGAAGATGGACAGGCGGGAGATGAAGTTGAGCGTGGTCGCCGCCGCCAGCGGGCGGTGCCGGAACAGGCGGAGATCGAGCAGCGGCGCCGCGGCGGCCGTGCGCATCGCGGCGCGGCGGGCGTGCAGCGCGAAGGCCACCAAGAGCGCCGCGCCGATCGCCAGGGGCGGCCACCAGGCGACCGGGGATGCCGCGTCGCCGGTCCGCGAGAGGGCGTAGACGACCAGGGCCAGGCCCGGGCAGAGCAGCGCCACGCCCGGCAGGTCCAGGCGCCGCTTGACTCCCTGGACCCCGGCCGCAGCGGGCGGGGCGGCCGGGATGGTGCGGTACGACAGCAGCAGCGCGACCAGGCCCACCGGCACGTTGAGGAAGAAGATCCAGCGCCAGCCGGCGCCGTCGACGATCAGGCCGCCGAGCAGGGGCCCGGCGATGGGCGCGAGCTGGGCCGGCACCGCGGCGACGGCCATCACGCGGCCGCGCCGCGACTCGCCCGCGGCCGTCGCCAGGATCATCAGGCCCAGCGGGACGATCATGCCGCCGCCCACCCCCTGCAGGGCGCGGAAGGCGATCAACGAGCCGGCGTTCCAGGCGGTGCCGCACAGGGCCGAGCCCGCGATGAACACGGCCAGGGCCCACAGCCACATCACCCGGGTGCCGTAGCGCTCGGCCAGCCGGCCGGTCAGCGGGATGACCATGGCGATGGTCAGCAGGTACGCCGTGTTGACCCACTGCACCGTCGCCACCGGCACGTCGAAGGCCCGGCTCAGCCCGGCCAGCGCGACCGCCACCATCGTCATGTCGAGCATCGCGGTGATGGTTCCGGCGACGACGACGGCACTGAGCTTGAGCACTTCACGTTCCTCGATCACAACTACACTGTACGGTGTAGTGCACCGCTTGATCAAGGGACGCCCCGTATAGTGGGGCGATGGCGACCGGGACCGAGCTGCGTCAGGGGTCGCCGGCGAAGCGCGCCGCGATCGTCAGGGCCGCGCTCGAGGTGTTCGTGCGCGAGGGATACGCGCGCGCCAGCGTCGATGCCATCGCCGCGACCGCCGGGGTCTCCAAGCGCACGATCTACGACTACTACGGCGACAAGGAGCAGCTGTTCCTCGCCACGGTGCGCGAGACCGTCGAGCAGCAGACGGCCGCGTTCGAGCGGCTGCTCGACGACACCGTCGGCACCGCGGAGGACCTCGAGGGGGCGCTCGTCGCGTTCGGGCGCGCGTTCGCGACCGAGGTCGCCCGTTCGCCGCAGCGTTCGGCCCTGCTCCGGCTCATGATCGCCGAGGCCGCGCACTTCCCGCAGCTGCTGGAGCGCGGCGGCGCCACCGGGGGCACGCAGCGGGCGCTGGCCGACCGGCTCGCCGACCTGGCGGCGCGCGGGCTGCTCGACGTCGCCGACCCGATGGAGGCCGCGGAGTTCCTCGGCGTGCTGGTGACCGGGCGGGTGCACAACCACTCGTGGTACGGGACCGTCATGCTCGACGACGCCGAGATCGAGCGCCTCGCCACCGGCGGCGTCGAGGTGTTCCTGAAGGCTTACCGTCCTCGATAGACCCCGCGCTGTAAGGTGGTCGGTCGTGACCGTCTCCGCCTGGGTCTGGGCCGCGACGCTGGCCGGCGTGGGCGTGATGCTGCTGATCGATCTCGCCATCGTCGGCCGGCGGCCCCATGAGCCGTCGATGCGCGAGTCCGCCGCCTGGGTCAGCGTCTATATCCTGCTCGCCCTGCTCTTCGGGCTGTTCGTGCTGTCGATGTGGGGCCGCGACGCGGGCGGGGCGTTCTACGCGGGCTGGCTGACGGAGTACAGCCTGTCGGCCGACAACCTCATCGTCTTCGTGATCATCCTCGGCCGGTTCCGGGTGCCGCGGGCGCAGCAGCAGCGGGTGCTCATGGTCGGCATCGTGCTCGCGCTCGTGCTGCGCGGCGCGTTCATCGCCGCCGGGGCGGCCGCGATCAGCCGCTTCTCGTGGGTCTTCTACATCTTCAGCCTGTTCCTGGTCTACACCGCGGTGAAGATGGCCACCCAGGGCGAGCCCGACGACGAGGAGTTCCAGGAGAACCCGCTGGTGCGCTGGTCGCGCCGGCTCATCGGGCCGTCCGTCGTGGTGCTCATCGCGATCGGCACGACCGACCTGATCTTCGCGCTCGACTCCATCCCGGCCGTGTTCGGGCTCACCGCCGAGCCCTACCTGGTCTTCACCGCCAACGTGTTCGCGCTGATGGGGCTGCGGCAGCTGTACTTCCTGATCGGCGGCCTCCTCGACCGCCTCGTCTACCTGTCGCTGGGCCTGGCCGTGGTCCTGGGCTTCATCGGCGTGAAGCTGTTCCTCGAGGCGCTCGCGGACAACTCCCTGCCGTTCGTCAACGGCGGCCACCCGGTGCGGTGGGCGCCGCACATCGGCATCCCGCTCTCCCTCGGCGTCATCATCGGCACGCTGACCGTCACCACGGTCGCCTCGCTGATCAAGTCGCGGCGGGACGCGCGGTCGAGCCGGTGACGAGCTCGTCGGCGACCCACCGGGCCACGCCGGTCGGGTAGGGCGCGGGCAGGCCGAGGATGATGTGCCCGAACCCGGCCGCGACGGCCGCCGCGATCGCCTCGCGGGTGGGCTCGGGCCGCTCGTAGGACTCGACGGACAGGTGCATCGAGCGCGTGATCTCGGCCGGGTCGCGGCCGATCTCGGCGCAGTACCCGTCGAGCATCGCGCTGCGCCGCACGCAGTCGTCGAGGTCGCCGCCGGGGATGTTCCAGATGTCGGCGTGCCGGGCGACCTGCCGCAGCGTCGCCTTCGCCCGGCCGCCGACGAGGATCGGCGGATGCGGCCGCTGCACGGGCTTGGGGTTGCCGAACGCGCCCGTGAGCGCGACGTGCCGCCCGGCGAAGTCGAACGGCTCGTCCTCGGTCCACAGGCGCCGGATGACCGTGCAGGCCTCGTCGAGCCGCTCGGTGGCGTCGGCGGCGTCGAGGTACGGCAGCCCGTTGCCGTCGTACTCGCGCCGCGCGAGCGGATGGCCGGGCCGCGACCCGACCCCGATGCCGAAGTCGAGCCGCCCGCCGGCCACGACGTCGACGGTGGCGGCGATCTTCGCGAGCATCGCGGGCGGCCGGAACCGGTTGCTGGTGACGAGCAGCCCGAGGCGCAGCCGGCCGGTCTGGGCGGCGAGCGCCGACAGCAGCGTCCAGCCCTCGAAGATCGGCCCGGCGGGATCGCCCCCGATCGGCATGAGGTGGTCGAACAGCCAGGCGTGCTCGATCTGCTCCACCGCGTCGGCCTCCCGCCAGACGCGCACGATGTCCGCGTACCCGACCTGCATGGGCGCGGTCATGATCCCGAAGCTCACCACGGGCGGCCTCCCTCGACAACATACGGAACCCGGTTCCGTTAACCATACGGAACCGGGTTCCGGTTGCCAAGCCCGGCATTGAGCGTTTCTTGAGCGGGCCTTAGGGGCAGGCGGCGATGATCGTCGGCAACGGGGGAACCGGCGTAACCCATACGCCGGTTCAGGAAGTCAGGTTCTGCACGGCGGCGGCGACTCGCTCGGCGTCGGGCAGTGCGAGGTCCTTATAGATGGCCAGGGCGTGCCGCCAGTGGCGCACGGCCTGGTCGCGGTCGCCCGCGGCCGAGGACAGCGCGGCCAGGCCGTCGTGCGCGACGGCTTGCTCGTGCCGGTCACCGAGGCCGCGGGCAAGGTCCAGGGCCTCGGCGTGGCTCGCCCGGGCCGTGTCGGGGTCGCCGGCGGCCCGGGCCGCGGCGCCCAGGCCGTTGAGCACCTCGATGCTCAGGGGCTGCTCGCCGATGGCGCGGCACACGGCGAGGGCGCGGCGGTGGTGCTCGACGGCCTCGGCGAACCGTCCGAGCTCGCGCATGGCCAGGCCCAGGTTGTTGAGCGCGTCGGCCTCGCCGGCTCGTTCGCCGACCGAACGGTACAGCCGCAACGCCTGCTCGTGGCAGTCGAGGGACTCGTCGGGCCGGCCGAGCCGCTGGTGGCTGATGCCGAGGTTGTTCAGCACGTCGGCCTCGCCGCTCGGGTCGCCCTCGGCGCGCATGAGGTCCAGGGCGGCCAGGTGGGCCGCGACCGACGCGTCGAGCTCCCCGGCCATGCGGTGCCCGACGCCGAAGTAGGTGAGCTGGACCGCCTCGCCGTAGCGGTCGCCCGTCTCGCGGAACAGGTCCAGCGCGGCCTGGTGGTGCTCCCGCGCGGCCAGGTAGTCGCCGAGCCGCCACACCACGACGCCGAGGCGGCTCTGCGCCCAGCCCTCGCCGCGGCGGTCGCCGGCGGCGCGGTACAGCCGCAGCGCCTCCCGATGATGCCGCTCCGCCTCCTCGAACTCCCCGGCCCGGCGGCGCGCCACGCCGACGTTGTCCAGCGCCGCGGCCTCGGCGGCGATGTCGCCCGCGGCCCGGGCCGCGTCCCGGGCCGCCGTGTGCACGATGAGCGCGTCGGCGGCGTGGTCGCGGTCGAGGTACCGCTGCAGCAGCCCGGCCAGAGCGGTCGCCGGCCCGGGGCGCCCCGCGGCGGCCACCGCCACGAGGTTCGCGCGTTCGAGATCGAGCCAGGCGCGGCCGGCGCCGAACAGCTCCGCGGTCGCGGTGCGGGCGCCCTCGACGTAGTGGCCGAACAGGCGGTCCAGGGCCGGGTCGCGCTCGTCGGCGGGCACGAGCTCGGCGGCGAAGGCCTGCAGGAGGTCGTGGAAGGTGTACCGGCCCGGCACCGCCTCCGCGAGCAGGTTCGCCGCGACGAGCTCCCGCAGCGCGGCCGCGGCCGAGTGGTCGGCCAGCGCCGTGGCGGCGCCCGCGCCGATGTCGGCCCCGGGGTTGAGCCCGAGCAGCCGGAACAGCCGGGCGGCGGCCGGGCCGAGCCGGTCGTACGACCACCGGAACACGCTGCGCACGTCCGCGGTCGGCTCGCCGACGGTGAGCGCGTCCAGCCCCTCGGCGCCGAGCGACACCGCGAGATCCGCCAGCGAGGACCGGGCCGCCCGCGCCGCGACGACCGCCAGCGCGAGCGGCAGCCCGGCGCAGCGGCGCACGATCACGTCGGCCGCGGCGCGCTCGCGCTCGACCCGGTCGGCGCCGAGCCGGCGGGCCAGCAGCGCCCGGCCCTCGGCGGCGTCGAGCGGGTCGAGGTGCACGAGGTCGGCCCCGTCGACGGCGACGAGCCCGGCGAGGCCGTGGCGGCTGGTGACGATCGCGAGGCACCCCGGCGAGCTGGGCAGCAGCGGGCGCACGTGCTCGGCGTCGCGGGCGTTGTCGAGCAGGACGAGCATGCTGCGGTCGGCGAGCAGGGTGCGGTAGAGCGCCGACTGCGCGTCGAGGCCGGCGGGCACGCGACCGGCCGGCACGCCCAGCGCGGTCAGGAAGCCGTCGAGCGCGGCCTCGGCCGGCAGCGGAGCGCCGCTGGGGTGGAAGCCGCGGAGGTTGACGTACAGCTGCCCGTCCGGGAACCGGGCGCGGACGCGGTGCGCCCAGTGCACGGCGAGGGTCGTCTTGCCCACGCCCGCGGTGCCGGAGAGCGCGACGACGGCGCCGTCCTCCGCCGCGAGCGCGTCCAGCCGCGCGAGGACGTCGGCCCGTCCGGCGAACCGGCGCGCGTCGGCGGGCAGCTGGGCGGGCTGCTGCGTGGGCAGGAGCAGCCGGCGGTACACCTCCTGCAGCTCTGGTCCCGGGTCCACCCCGAGCTCGTCGGCGAGGCGGTCCCGCACGACCCCGTAGTGGGCCAGCGCCTCCGCGCCCCGCCCCGCGGCGTGCAGGGACCGCAGCAGCGCCGCGGCGAGCGGCTCGACCAGCGGGTACTCGGCCGCGAGCGCGCCCAGGGCGTCCAGGTCGGCGCCGGTGCGCGCCCAGGCGACGGCGGCGTCGACGCGGCGGCGGTGCCAGGCCGCGCGCACCGAGTCGGCCCACTCCCCCGCCACGTCCTCGAGCGGCTGGCCGCGCCACAGCGCGAGCGCCTCGCCGGGCCGGCCGGCGCGGGTCAGCTCGGCGAAGCGGTGCAGGTCCACGGCATCGGGGGCGACCTCGGCGACGTACCCGCCGGCCCGGTGCCCGATCGGCACGGGCAGGCGGCGCAGCTGGGAGACGTACACCTGGATCGCGTGCCGGGCCCGCGCCGGCGGCCGGTCGCCCCAGACCCGCTCGACCAGCGTGTCGGCGGGCACCACCCGGCCGGCGTCGACGAGCAGGGCCGCGAGCAGTGCCCGCTGCCGGGGCTGACCGGGGTCGATCGCCCGCCCCTCGGCCGTGAGCGCGATCGGGCCGAGCAGGCGGATCTCCACGTGGCTACCGTAACGTAGGCCCGTGATAACGCTCTCCCGCGCCGACGCCCGCCGCCTCGCGGTGCGCGCCCAGCTGCTCGGGGCCGAGCGTCCCACCGGACTCTTCGATACCGTGCGCGCCCTGTGGGAGCTGCAGAACGACCCGGCATCGTACGTCGCCCGCAGCGCCGACCTCGTGCTGTGGAGCCGCCTCGGCTCGTCCTACGACCCGCAGCGGCTCCGCGACGCGCTCGAGGAGCAGGCGCTCATCGAGCTGCAGGGCATGATCCTGGCGCCCGAGGACGTCGCGCTGTTCCGCGCGGAGATGGACGCCTGGCCGGTGCACGACTGGCAGGAGGGGCTGAGCGTCTGGGTGGAGGCGAACACCGGCTGCCGGCTCGACATCCTGGCCCGGCTGCGCGCCGACGGCCCGTTGCAGGCGCGCGAGCTGCCGGACACCTGCGTCGTGCGGTGGCGCTCGTCCGGCTGGAACAACAACCGCAACGTGAACCGGATGCTGGACGCGCTCATCCAGCGCGGCGAGGTGGCCGTGGCCGGGCCGCGCCTCTACGACCTCGCGGAACGGGTGTACCCGGACGCGGAGGCGCCGCCGCTGGAGCAGGCGCGGCACGAGCGCGACGTGCGCCGGCTGCGCTCGCTGGGCATCGCCCGCGGCGGATCGGCGGGCGAGCCGGCCGTCGTCGAAGGGGTCAGGGGCGAGTGGCGCGTGGACCCGGCGTTCCTGGATTCCCGGTTCTCCGGCCGTACCGCCCTGCTCTCGCCCCTGGACCGCCTGGTCTACGACCGCAAGCGCATGACCGAGCTGTTCGAGTTCGACTACCAGCTGGAGATGTTCAAGCCGGCCGCGAAGCGCCGCTTCGGCTATTGGGCGCTGCCGATCCTGCACGGCGACCGGCTGGTCGGCAAGCTCGACGCGGCCGCCGACCACCGCGCCGGAGTGCTGCGGGTGGACGCGGTGCACGAGGACGAGCCGTTCCCCAAGCGCCTCGCCGCCGCCGTGCGGGCCGAGATCGCGGACCTCGCGGAGTGGCTGCGGCTCGACCTGGCCTGAGCGAACGGTACAGTCACGGCCATGGCCACGGTGCTCGTGACGTTCGTCGATGCCGGCAGCGGGGCCGCGTTCGCCCGCAGTGAGCTGCCCGCGCAGCAGCTGCCCGAGAGCTTCGCGGCACAGACGACGCTGCAGCTCGGCGCCGATTCGTGGCTCGTCGAGCGGACCGAGCCGGCCACCCGCGCCGAGGCGGTCGCGGCGGGCGGCATGGTCCTCACGCTGCGGCGCGTCCAGGCGATGGCGCCGCAGGACATCCTGTTCTCGCTGCCGACCATCGCCGACGCCCTGCCGGCCCTGAGCGACGCGGCCGCGCCCGGGAACGTCCTGGTGCTGCACGAGGACGACTGGCGCCAAGTCGAGTTCCTCTCCCACCGCCAGCGGCCGGCGATCGACGCCGAGTGGGCCGCGATCCGGCAGATCCTCGCCGACCACCGCCGCGGCGCCGGCTTCGACCGCATCCACGTGCGCGAGATCGGCCCGATCGCCGACCCGCCGCCCTGGGCCCGGGTGCGCGCGCAGCTGGGGCGGCCGGACCACGAGTTCGCCGGCGTCCGCTTCCGCGACTCCCCGGGCCTGGTCGCGGGCTCGTTCGCGCTCGGCTTCGGCGACGCCGTGTGCTACGGCACCGTCGAGCACGACCGTGTCACGGTGCTCGGCCTGACCGCCCTGGCCCCGATCACGCCCCCGGAAGGCCTGGTGCTCGTCGACTGGTGCGCGGCGGCCTCCTAGTCGGCACGCAGGACCGGCGCAAGGTCCTGTTCGCCCTGACCGACCAGGGCCGGGCCGCGGTCACGGCCTCGCGGCAGCACCGCCGGGACTGGCTGAACAGCCGGCTCGCCGAGCTCACCGACGCCGAACGCGACGACATCGCCCGGGTCGCCGCGCTCCTGCTGCGCATCGCCGACTCGTGAACAGGAGCACCATGCACCCCGTCGAAGTCCTTCTCCTTCCCCTCGGCCGGGCGCTGCGCAACCGGCGGCCGGACGAGGCCCGGAGCATCGCCAACGCCCCCGAGCTCGCGACCGGCCACCGCATCGCGCTCACCTCGCCCAGCTTCCGCGACGGCGAGACCATTCCGGCCAAGCACTGCGGGCCGTTCATCGGCCCCGACATCTCGCCCGCCCTCGCCTGGGACGCCCTGCCCGCGGGAACGGCGGAGCTCCTCCTCGTGTTCGAGGACCTCGACACCCCGACCGCCGCCCCCGGCATTCACACCGTCGCCGCCTTCGCACCGGCCGGAGACGGCCTGGCCGAGGGGGCCCTGACACCGGACAGCCCGGCCGTGCGGTTCCTCAGGCACCTCGGCCGCGCCAAGTACGTCGGACCCCGGCCGCTGCCCGGCCACGGCCCGCACCGCTACCGCTTCCACCTCTACGCCCTCGACACCGGCATCGACCTCACGAAGGTCGCCGGCGTCAAGCAGCTGCCGCAGGCGGTCGCGGGACACGTCCTGGCCTCCGGAACGCTCATGGGCACGCGGACGTCCTGACCGCCGGAGCCGGCGGTGTGGATCAGCTCTCACCAGCCGTCGCCGGGCGCCCCGACCAGGCATGATCTGGCGGTGAGCGCCGCATCCGAGGGACTGGTCGAGATCGTGTCCGGGGACCTGCGCGTGGCGGTGGCGGCCGCACCGCCGGCGATGCTGGGGCTGTACCGCCGCCACGCCGAGCTCGTCGAGGACTTCCCCGGCGACGACGCGGACGGGTTCGCCTTCGCCGCGGTCGGGGACGGCACGCACGACTGGCCCGGGCTCGTGGTCACGCAGCGGTACTCCCCCGCCGGGCCCGGCTTCCCGCCCGGCGTGCTGCTGGTGCCGAAGCGGCGGCAGGTCTTCCTCGGCGCCGGGACGCGGCTGCTCGCGTACGAGGCGCGCTCCGGCGCCTGGCGGCGGCAGTGGCAGGACGAGGCCGCGCTCGGCTTCTGGCAGTGGCGGCGGCACGGGCGCGTGGCCCTGATGTCGGCCGAGCTGGAGCTGGCCGCGTGGACGACCGACGGCGAGAAGCTGTGGTCCACGGCCGTGGAGCCGCCGTGGTCGTACGGCGTCGACGCCGGCGAGGTCGTCCTGGACGTGATGGGCGAGATCCGCACGTTCGGCCTCACGACCGGGCCCTGACGTCGCGAAAGCCGGACTGGCAGGATCGGGGCGTGGGCGGGTTCACGGTCGGCGCCGGGTACGCCCGGTACCGCGGCCCGGCCACCGACAGCGCGATGCACGCCCACGCCGCCTTCCAGATCGCGATCGCGGTGCGGGGCGAAGTGGCGCTCGTGGACGCGGCCGGGGTCGAGCACCGGGCGGCCGCCCTGGTCGTCCCGCCGATGGTGCGCCACCGGATGCTCGCCGCGCCGCGGCTGCACACCTGGTTCATCGAGCCGCAGAGCACCTTCGCCGCCGATTTGCGGCGGCGGTACGGCCCCGGCATCGCGCCCGCCGAGGACCTCCCCGCGCTGCGCCGGCCCGACCTCGGCCCCTCGGCCGTGCTCGATCCGCGCCTGCTCGCCGCGCTGGAGTTCCTGCGGCACGGCACCCGGACGATGCCGGAGGTGGCCGCGGCGGTCGGGCTGTCCCCGCAGCGCCTGCGCGCCCTGGCCCGCGACCAGCTCGGCCTGCCGCTGCCGCGCTGGCGGGTCTGGGCCGGGCTCGCCCGCGCCGCCGAGGCGCTGCGCGCGGGTCAGGCGCTCGCCGAGGCCGCCGCGACCGCCGGCTTCACCGACCAGGCCCACCTCACCCGCCGCATGCGCGAGATGATCGGCCTCACGCCCGCGGCGGTGCTCCCGGCCCTGCGCTCTCAGCCCCACCGGCCCGTCACACCGCCGGCGGAGCTACCGGCCCGGCGCGATCCTCCCCGCCGGCCCCGCTCGCCCGCGGCGGTGCTGCCGGCCTTGCCCGATCAGCCCGTTCGGCGGCCCACGTAGACGGAGATCGAGCCGGTCGCGGTGGGCACCACCTCGGCCTCGCGGACGTCCGCGAACCCGGCCCCGGTCATCAGCCCGGGCAGGACCCCGTCGGCGTTGGGCTGGGTGTCGGCCCGCCCGTCGGCGAGCTGCACGGTGCGGAACGCGAGCCGCATGAGCCGGGTCCGCTGCCGCCCGTAGTCCGCGATCACCACCCGCCCGCCGGGGCGCAGCGCCGCGGCCATGGACGCGAGGACGGCCCGCTTCACCGGCATCGGGCACTGGTGCAGCACGAGGCTCGACACGACGGTGTCGGCCGAGCCCTCGCCGATCGACTCGCCCCGCCCGAGCCGCCACTCGATGTCCACGCGCGCGTCGTCGGCCTTGCGCCGCGCCACCGCGAGCACGCCGGGATCGGGGTCGACGCCGATGATGCGGGCCCGCGGCTCGACCCGCGCCAGGAGCAGCGCGAGCGTGCCGGTGCCGCAGCCGACGTCGACGATCACGTCGCCGGCCCGGGGTGCGGCATGGGCCGCGGCGAGGGCGCGCCACAGGCGTTCGCGGGTCAGGGCGACGACGCGGTCGTAGTACCGGATCGGGCCGAGCCGCCCGAGCGCGGGCGTGAAGGTGTCGGTCATGCCCCGCAGTCTCACGCGGCGGACGGCGCCCGGTCTTGTACCGATCGCTCGCCTGGCTTTCAGATTACAAAATTTGAAATCTGTAACCCGCGCGGGTAGCGTCGGCCCCATGCAGATGCGACGACTCGGTGCCCAGGGCCCCCTCGTGCCGGCGATCGGCCTCGGCTGCGGCCCGATGTCCCAGGGCAAGCCGGACGACGACGCGAGCGTGGCCACCATCCGCGCGGCGATCGACGCGGGGATCGCGCTCATCGACACCGCCGACTTCTACGGCAACGGCCACAACGAGGACCTGCTGCGCCGGGCCCTGCGCGCGGGCGACCGCGAGCGGGTGGTGCTCAGCGACAAGTTCGGCGGCCTGCGCGACCCGGCCGGCCGGTTCATCGGCCTGGACGCGCGCCCGGTGCACGTCAAGAGCGCGCTCGGCTACTCGCTGCAGCGCCTCGGGACCGACCACATCGACATCTACCGCCCGGCCCGGCTCGACCCCGCGGTGCCGATCGAGGACACGGTGGGCGCGATCGCCGAGATGATCGAGGCCGGCTGGGTCCGTCACATCGGCCTGTCCGAGGTCGGCGCCGAGACCATCCGCCGCGCCCACGCAGTGCACCCGATCGCCGACGTCCAGATCGAGTACTCCCTCTTCGCCCGCGGCCCCGAGCGCGCCATCCTCGACACGTGCCGCGAGCTCGGCATCGGCGTCACCGCCTACGGCGTGCTCGCCCACGGGCTGCTGACCGGCTCGTACTCCGGCGACTCGGGCGAGACCGGCCACCTGCCGTGGTTCAGCGCCGAGAACCTGCCCGCGAACCTGGCCCTGGTGGAGCGGCTGCGCCCGATCGCCGGTGACCTCGGCGTGTCGATCGCGCAGCTGGCCGTCGCGTGGGTGCTGTCCCGCGGCGACTCCATCGTGGCCCTCGTCGGCGCCAGCCGCCCGTCCCGCGTCGACTCCGCCGTGGCCGCGGCCGCCCTGGAGCTCGGCGGTGCGCAGCTCGACGCCATCGAGGCCGCGGTGCCGCCCGGGTCCGTCTCCGGCACCCGCTACGCCGCGCCGCTCATGGCGATGCTGGACAGCGAGCGCTAAGGTCCTCGCGTGCTGGACGCCGAGACGATCATGCGGGCCACCGAGGACGTCCTGCGCCGCCACGGCCCGTCGAAGGCGACCGTCGTCGACGTGGCCCGGGCGCTCGGCGTCAGCCACGCCGCGGTGTACCGCCACTTCCCGTCGAAGGCGGCCCTGCGCGAGGCGGTGACCCGGCGCTTCGTCGGACGGTCGCTGCCCGCCCTGGCCGCGATCGCCGGCGACGAAGCCCTCGCCCCGCCGGAGCGCCTGCGGGCGTGGCTGTCGGAGATGTTCGCCTCCAAGCGCGCCCTGGCGAGCTCGGACCCGGAGCTGTTCGCGACCTACCGCGTGCTGGCCGAGGAGCACAACGCGGTCGCGTCCGAACACGTCGCGGCGCTGCTCGAACAGCTCGAGTCGATGGTCGCGGCGGGCTTCGCGTCGGGCGACTTCACCGGCACCGACGCGGCGGCCGCGGCCCGGACGGTCTTCTGGGCCTCCGCCGCCTTCCACCACCCGGCCCTGGCCGCCGAGTGGAGCCGCCGCGAGGACGCCTTCGCCGACGTCTGCACCCTCATCGTCAACGGCCTGCGCTGACCATCACCGGCCGTGAGCGGCTTCAGACCGCGTTGTACTCCTCGTCGGTGACGACGAGACGTTGCCCGCCCGGGCTTCAGCGGGCGGTGTAGCCGCCGTCGACGGGCAGGGCGACGCCGACGACGAAGCCGGCGCCGGGGCTGCACAGCCACAGCACGGCGGCGGCGATCTCCTCGGCCTCGCCGAGACGGTTGATGGGCTGGTCGGCCACGGCCTCGGCGAGGTCGAGCTCACCCTTGTCGATCATGTCGGTGACCATCGGCGTGGCGATCGTCCCGGGGCAGACCGCGTTGATCCGGATGCCGCGCGGCGCGTACTCGAGTGCGGCGCTGCTGGTCAGGCCGAGCACACCGTGCTTGGACGCGTGATAGGCCGCGCGGCCCGGCAGGCCGACGAGACCGCCGAGCGAGGAGCAGTTGACGACGGCCCCGCTGCCCTGGTCGCGCATCTGGGCGAGCTCGTGCTTCATGCAGGCCCACACGCCGCGCAGGTTGATGGCATTGACCCGGTCGAAGACCTCGGCGGGCTCGTCGGCGGCGTCGCTGGGCGGCACCTGGACACCGGCATTGTTGAACGCCATGTCGAGCCGGCCGAACTGATCGACCGTCGCCCGGATCGCCGCCGCCGCGCTCGCCTCGTCGGCAACGTCGCACGGCACTCCCAGCACCTGGTGGCCGGCGTCGCGGAGCGTCCCGGTAGCGGCCCGCAGCGCGGCTTCGTCGATGTCGGCGAGCGCGACCGCGGCGCCGGCCTCGGCGAACGCCCGGGCGGTCGCCTGACCCATGCCGGAGGCGGCACCGGTGACGAAAGCGACCTGGCCGGTGAAATCGTACGTGGGGTTCATCGTCAAGCAGACCTCTCGGTTCGCGGCGCGGCCCTGTCCCGACGCCCGCTGCCGCGGAATGCCGTCGAACCACGGACAATCGCGCCGAAGATCCGCGACTACCTCGACTCCGGCCGGGCAAACTCACCCCGCAGCGGGCCGGCCCGCCCGACGCCGGCCGCCGCCGCGTGCCCGGGGGCTGCGCCGCGCCCGGCGGTAGGGAGCGGCGAGCGCGGTGACGGCACATCATCGGATCGAGTGCCCGGATCGGTTCACGCTCCGGCCGGGAAAATCGGGGGCCATCGTGAGGCGGCACGTCGCGCTGCTCCTGCTCGCGTTCAACAGCGGCGCGATCGACGCGATCGGCTTCGTGGCCCTGGGCGGGGCGTTCACCAGCGTCATGACCGGCAACATGATCCTGCTCGGCATCGCCGCGACCCAGGCCGACGCCGCCCTGGCCGCCCGGTCCGGCCTGGCCATCGTCCTGTTCATGGCCGGCGCGTACCTCGGCGCGAGGATCGCCGGGCCGCCCCGCGACGGCGACCCGCCCTGGCCGCGGCCGGCGACCTGGGCCCTGCTGACGGAGCTTGCGATCCTGGCCGCCGTGGCGGCCGGCTGGTGGGCCGGCGGCGGGCACCCGCACGGCAACGTGCAGCTGCTGCTCCTGGGCGCGGACGCGATCGCCCTGGGCATCCAGAGCAGCGCCATCCTCCGCTTCGGCGTGCCGGGCCTGTCGACCACGTACATGACGGGAACGCTGACCGGCGTGGTCGCCGCGCTCGCGCAGGGCCGCCACCCCCGCCAGGTCGCCGAGAGCGCCCGCATCCTGGTGGCCCTCATCGCCGGCGCCGGCGCCGCGACGCTGCTGGCCGGGCACGCCCCGATGCTGGTGCCGCTGCTGCAGCTGGTGCCGGTGGGCCTGGCGGTTGCGATTCAGGTGCGGATTGCGTGGCCGTCGCGGTCGGGGGCTCAGCCGCGCCCGTGACGCGACGATGAGCCGGACATGATGGGATGGGCGCGCCGGCTCGCGCGGCTGCTGCCGAGCGGCCGCCCGCTGCCCGAGCGCGACTGGAACGTGCGCCACACGGCCATCCTGTGGATCCTCGGCGTGCACATCGCCGGGCTCTTCGGCTTCGCCCTGCTGCGGCACCGCCCGGTCACCGATGCCGCGCTCGCCGTCATCCCGCTCGCCATCGCGCTGGCCGCTGCCGCTCAGCGGGTGTTCTCCCGCGGCGCGCGCGCCGCCGCGGCCACGCTGGGGGTGATGGGCAGCTCGGCGGTGCTCGTCCAGCTCGGCGACGGCATGATCGAGATGCACTTCCACTTCTTCGTCATGCTCGTGGTCATCACGTTCTACCAGGAGTGGCGGGCGTTCCTGATCGCGGCCGGGTTCGTGCTCGCCGAGCACGCGGTGGTGGGCGTGCTCGCGCCGCAGCTGGTGTACAGCCACGCCGACGCCTGGCACCACCCGGTGCGCTGGGCGATCATCCACGCCGTGTTCATCGCCGGCGCGGGGGCCGCGGCCGTGGTGAACTGGAGCTTCGCCGACCGGGCCCAGGACGCCCAGCGGCGCATCGCGGCCCGGCTGGCCTACGAGGCCGGGCACGACCCGCTGACCGGGGCGCTGAACCGGCGCGAGTTCGACCGGCAGCTGGCGACCGCCGGTGCCGGTACCCATGCGCTGATCTTCCTCGACCTCGACCGCTTCAAGATCGTCAACGACAGCTGCGGCCACGCCGCCGGCGACACGCTGCTGTGCCAGGTCACCGACCTGATGCGGGCCGAGCTGCACCCGAACGACGAGCTCGCACGGGTCGGCGGCGACGAGTTCGTGATGCTGCTGCGCAACTGCGCCGTCGGGCACGCCGCGGCGCTGGCCGAGCGCATCCGCAAGGCGGTCGCCGGGTACCGCTTCCCGTACGAGGGCCGCGTCTTCTCCGTCGGTGTCAGTGCCGGCGTCGCGGCGCTGCTCGAGGGCGACGACCCGCAGGACGCCGTGCGCTCGGCCGACGCCGCCTGCTACGCGGCCAAGCACCGCGGCCGCAACCGGGTCCAGGTCGTGGCCTCCGGCGACGGTGACCTCGACCGCCGGCGCGGCCAGGCGCACTGGGCCGAGCGGCTCATGAACGCGATCACCCACGACACGCTGGTCCTGCACTACCAGCCGATCGTCCCCGTCGGCGGCCGTGCCGGCGGCTCCGGCCCGGAGGCGGGAAGCTTCGGCGAGCTGCTGGTGCGCATGCGCGGCGACGACGGCGGGCTGATCGGGCCGGGCGTGTTCCTGCCCGCGGCCGAGCGCTACAACCTCATGACCGCGATCGACCGCTGGGTCATCGGGGCCACCCTCAAGCGCCTGGCGCGGCGGTACCGCAACGGCGCCCCGGCCGACGAGATGTTCTCGATCAACCTCTCCGGCGGCTCCCTGGGCGACCCGACGCTGCTGGCGTACATCCGCGAGCAGCTCGAGCACCACCGCGTCCCGCCCCGCACGATCTGCTTCGAGGTCACCGAGACCGTCGCGGTCGGCGACGTCGGCCAGGCCGTCGCGTTCATCGCCGAACTGCGGGCGCTCGGCTGCCGCTTCGCCCTCGACGACTTCGGCAGCGGCCTGTCGGGCTTCACGTACCTCAAGCAGTTCCCGGCCGACTTCGTGAAGATCGACGGCAACTTCGTGCGGGGCATCGTCGAGGACCGGGTGGACCGGGCGATGGTCGAGGCCGTGCACCGGATCAGCCACGAGATGGGCCTGCGCACGATCGCCGAGTTCGTCGAGGACACGACGGTGCTCGACGCCCTGCGCGCCATCGGGGTCGACTACGCGCAGGGCTTCGGCACCGGCATCCCCGTCCCGTTCGACGACTGGCTCTCAGTCGCCGGAAAGCCCCGGCTGGCGGCCGCTTAGCTGTCGAAGCCGAAGCCGATCCGGTCCATCGCGCGCAGCCACAGGTTACGCCGCCCGCCGTTGGCGTCGGCGTTGATCATCGCCTGCCGGGTCAGCTGCACCCCGGCCCAGCGCACCGGCTCGGGCGGGAACGGCAGCGGCCGCTCGCGCACCATCCGGGTGCGGGTGCGCGCGGTCGAGTCCCCGGCCAGCAGGTCGAGCATCACCTCGGCCCCGAAGCGGGTGGCGCCGACCCCGAGCCCGGTGAACCCGGCCGCGTACGCGACCCGCCCCCGGTGCGCGGTGCCGAAGAACGCCGAGAACCGCGTGCACGTGTCGATCGCGCCGCCCCAGGCGTGCGTGAACTTCAGCCCGTCCAGCTGCGGGAACGCCTCGAAGAACTGCGCGGCGAGCTTGTTGTAGGTGGCCGGGCGGTGCTCGTAGGAGGCCCGGACCTTGCCGCCGAAGTGGTACACGGCGTCGTACCCGCCCCAGAGGATCCGGTGGTCGCGGGTCTGGCGGAAGTAGTGGAACTGGTGGCCGGCGCCGGACATGCCCTGCCGGCGGTGCCAGCCGATCGCGTCGCGCTGCTCGGCCGTGAGCGGCTCGGTGACCAGCGCGTAGTCGTAGACCGGCACCACGTAGGGGCGCGTGCGGCGCAGCAGCGACGGGAACACGTTCGTGCCGAGCGCCACCTTCGCGGCCCGCAGCCGGGCGGGGCCGCCGAGCGCGTCGGTGTGCAGCACGATCCCGGCGCGGTCGCGGGTGAGGCGGGTGACCCGGGTGCCCTCGAACACGCGCACGCCGAGCCGCTCGCACGCCTCGGCCAGGCCCCACGCGAGGCGGGCCGGGTGCAGCAGGGCGGTACCGTCGCGATCCCAGAGGCCCGCGAGGAACGTCGGCGAGTCGATCTCCGCGCGCAGGGCCCCCGCGTCGAGGAAGTCCACGTCGGCACCGAGCGCGCGGGCCGCCTCGGCGTGCCCGCGCAGCTGCGCCACGTGGTGGGGCGCGGTGGCCACGTCGAGCCCGCCGGTCCGTTCGAAGTCACAGCGGATGTCGTACCGCGTGAGCGCCGCCTCGATCGCCGCCAGGTTCTCGGCCCCGAGCCGCTCCAGCTCACCCAGCTCGTCCGGCCAGCGCCGCAGCCCGTTGCCGAGGCCGTGGGTGAGGCTCGCCTGGCAGAACCCGCCGTTGCGGCCGGACGCGGCGTGCCCGATCCGGTCACCCTCGACCAGCACGACGTCGAGGCCCGGGTCGCGCTCCTTCGCGATGAGCGCGGTCCACAGCCCGCTGTAGCCGCCGCCGACCACGGCCAGGTCGCATGAGAGCTCGCCGGTCAGCGGGGCCCGCGCGCTCGGCCGACCGGGGTCGTCGAGCCAGTACGGGGTGAGCTGGACATCGGCGAGCGCGGTATGGACGGGTATGGACATGTGCTCAATCATCACCGTTGTCAGCGTCGTAGTCAACGGTGTTGACAACACAGTTGGCAGTGAACTTTCCGACTCGGCCCTAAGATTGGCTGTCGGGCTTTTCCATCTGTTCGGGAGCACCATTTGCGAACTCGCGCCGCGCTGACGCCGGAGCTGATCATCGATGCGGCCAGCCGCCTGGCCGCCACGGCCGGTGCCGACGCGCTCACCGTCCGCCGCCTCGGCAAGGAGCTCGGCTGCGATCCGACGGCGATCTATCGCCACTTCCGCGACAAGGACGAGATCGTCCTCGAGGTCGCGGACCGGCTCGTCGCGGCGACGGTGGAGGCCCTGCCGAGCGATCTCGCATGGCGGCCGCGCCTCGAGTGGCTGGCCCGGCAGACGGTGCGCACGTTCGTCGACTATCCGGCGATCGCCCCGATCGTGGCCCTGCGCACGACCCGCCGCCCGGGCGAGTTCCGCACGGTCGAGGCGGTGCTGGGCGCCCTGCGCGAGGCGGGCCTGACGGACGAGCAGGCGGCCTTCCAGCACCTCGTCTACTCGGAGACCATCTTCTCGTACGCCGCGATGTCCAGCGCCTACGCCGCGCTGGACGAGTCGAGCCGCCAGGGCGACGAGGCCGCCTGGTCGCACGAGTACCGCGCCCTGCCCCCGGCGAGGTACCCGAACATCGCGGCCGCGGCCGAGTACCTGGCCGAGATCGACGACGACATGGTCCTGGACGGCATCGTGCAGGCCCTCCTCGACCGCGTCGAGTCCCTAGCCTCCGCCCGTGGTGATGTTGTGTAGGAATCCCGCCCGTCCTCGCGCGACCCGGTGGCGCGTGGCAGGCTCACCCGGTGAGCGATGCGTTGGCGGCGCCCGGCCCCTGGTGGCGTTCGGCTCTCGTCGGTCTCGGCGCGGCCACGCCGATCGTGTGGGCGGTCTGGGGCCTCACCCCGATGGTGTCTGACTTTCTCGGCGGCATCCTCGTGTTCCTCGGCTACGGCCCGCTGATCGCGATCGGCGCCGCCCTGCTGGGCAGCGGCGTCGTCCTGGCCTCGTCCGAGCGGCGGGCGCGCTCGTGGTTGATCGCCGCGCCGTTCGTCATGTGGGTCGTGCTGCTGGTCGGCACCGGGACGAGCGGCCCGTTCAGCTCGACGACCGAGCAGCGGCTGGGCTGGTCGATGGTCGTCGCGCTCATGTACGGCGCCACCGGCGCCGCCTTCGCCCCGGGCGCGTCACGCCGGGTGCGCCTGCCGGCGGCCATCGTCGCCGTGATCGCCGCGCCCCTGATGATCGTCTACGACGACGCCTCCCAGCACCGGTGGCACCGGGCCGACTTCGCCTCGGCCCCGCACGTGTTACCGGTCATCCCGGGCTACACCGTGACGGCCGTGCGCGCCGAGCGCTCGACCCTCGAGGTCGACATGCAGGGGGCGACCCGGCTGTACGTCGCGATATGGCGATGCGGCACCTGCGCGATCACCCCGGGCACCGCGGCGCACGGCTGGATGATCGTGGACGGCCGCTACGAGCTCGAGATCTTCGCGAGCGGGAGCCAGATCCAGCCGTGGCAGCCCCCGACCGGCATCGGCGTGCGCCCGGCCACCGTCGACGAGCTGGCGTCCCTGCCCCTGGCCCCCTCCCGCGACTCCGACTAGGACGTCCACGGCGGACGGGATTCGCGATCGCAGCGGCGGAAAAGGGCCGCGGCCGCCCAGGGGGGTCATGGGCGGCCGCGGTGTCTGGAATGCCGGTCGTCTCCGCTCAGTTCTGGCCGATCTGATGGCCGTAGGTGCTCGTCACGCCGCCGCTCACGCCGAGCCCGAGCGACGTCGAGCCGCCGAACACCGGCTTGCCGGTCTTGCTGTCGAAGCCGACCGTGACGCAGCCGCTCCACGCGGCGCCGACGCAGTACGCCAGGCCCTGGTCCCGCATCGACTCCATCGGCTGCGGGTTCCAGCCGATCCCGACCGAGGAGCCGTAGGAGGGCACCATCGTCGCGCTGCCGCCGGCGAACACCCCGCCCTCGCTGGTGATCGTCAGCGAGACGCAGGCCACGATGCAGACGTTCACGGACATGTACAGCTCGCCGTGGTGGCGGTGCGACTCCTTGCGGTACGTCCACGCGTCCCCGGGCGTCGTCTCGGTCTCGCCGGCGTAGAGCGCGATCTCGGCCGCGACGGCGTGCTCGGGCAGGACGTTGACGTGGGCCGGCGGCCGCTTGTACCGCGTGCACCACCACTCGTCGCTGCCCCTGGGACCGCAGTGGTTCTCGTAGGCGTCGGCGCCCCGGGCGACCTGGGCGTCGTGCGAGCTCTTGCCGGACTTGAGCCGCTCGGCCGCGTCGAAGCCCTCGTCGCACGCCGCCGGTGAGCTGAAGCCCGCGTTGAACGAGCGGCACACCGCCCGCGGGTTCCCGCCGTGCCGCACGCCCCCCGCGTCGTTGCAGGTCAGGAAGCTGCAGAAGATCGGGCCCTGCGGCAGGTGGATGCCGTGCACGACGAACGGGCCGTAGACGCGCGGCTTGCGCGGCGGGATGTAGTGCTGGTAGGGCGGGGTCGGCTTGCGCCGCGGCGGGATGTAGTGCTGGTATACCGGCTGCTTGCCCCGCCGGTAGTACTGGATGGCGTGCACGACCGCCTTCACCACGCGGGCGACGATCCGGCCGATGGCCCCGAACAGGCCGCCGTCGCCGCGGGCCTTCTTGCCGTCCGGGTCGCTCATGGTCACCGGGGAGGCGTTGGCGTAGTTGTACCCCCGCATGGCCTGCGGATCGTCGCCGTCCAGGACCGGGTCGAGGCTCACGAACCGGCCGGTCACCTGGTCGTACTCGCGCGCGCCGAGATGCAGCAGGCCCGAGCCGTCCCTGGTGCCGTTCACGAGCCCCTTGTCGGTGACCCACGCCGCCGGGCCGCCGCGCTCCGAGCCGAACGGGGTGAGCCACCGCCGCACGACCGCCTGGGTGCTCGCGCCGACCTCGATGGTGCCCGTGCCCTGCTGGTCGTCGACCTGCCAGGTCAGCCCGCCGGCCGTGGTCCGCACGCCGACGACCTTGCCGGCGTGGGTCAGGTAGCGCGTCGCCGTGGCCTGGCCGCCGGCGAAGCGCAGCTCCTGCCCGGGCAGGCTCAGCGTCGTGCCGGACGGCTCGTGCTTGATGAGCCGGTTGCCGGCCGCGTCGTAGACGTAGGTGGCCGTGCCGCCCGCGTCGGTGCTGCTCGCCAGGGTGCCGTCGGCGTTCCAGGTGAGGGTCTGCGCCGCACCGCCGGTGCCGTTGGCCGGCCGGGTGAGCGTCTCGCCGCTCTTGTCGTAGGTGTAGGTCGCGGTGCCCACGCCCGCGGTGGTCATCGAGCGCAGCGTGTGCGGCTGGCTGCTCCTGGCCGCCGGGTAGCCGTACGTCCGCGCCACGCTCGTGCTCGCGGTGCGCTCGGTGGAGGCGGACCGGTTGCCGACGGCGTCGTAGGCGTAGGAGTTCCAGTACGGGGCGGGCCCGCCGAGCGCGGACTGGCTCCTCGCCGCGGCGCAGTCGCCGCTCGCCGGGGTCCACGCCTCGGTGAGCCGCCGGGCGTAGTCGTAGCCGAAGCACTGGTTGTCGCCGGCGACCAGCTCCCGCTCCCCCAGCACGTTGCCGGAGGCGTCGTAGCTGAGCCGGACGTCGGCGACCTCGGACGGGCCGGTCTCCTTCGTGGTGTGGATCCGGCTGAGCCGGCGGGTGCCGAGCTCGTAGTCGTAGGCGGTGTCCAGCCACGGCCCGGTGCCGTTGCGCCGGGCGATCATCGACAGCTCGCCGTAGCGGGTGTACTGGGTGCCGTTGACCACGAAGACGTCGTCGCCGGTGCTGGACACGTTCGTCTTGAGCGTGTCGAGCTGCCCGAGGGTGTTGTACCCGACCGTGAGCTTCTCCCTGGGCAGGCCCCCGACGGCCGGCATCGTGGTCGCGAGGTCCGCGCCGCCTGCGGTGTAGGCGAAGGTGTACGAGTACAGCCCGGAGATCCCCGTCTCGCCGGACGGGATGCTGATCGTCTCGCCGGTCGGCTGGTAGAGGTCGTTCATGCCGTCGATGCGGGTGGTGTAGGCCGCGCCGCCGGAGTAGCTGGTCGAGCTCAGCTGCTGCCCCTTGACGGTCAGGGTGCCGACGGTCAGCGGGATCGAGTCGTAGGCCCACTCGGCCAGCAGCGGCCCGGTCGCGCTGCCGGCCCGCTTGCTCGTGCGGCGGCCCAGGGCGTCGTAGCCGTACGCCATCACCTTGCCGTCGGCGTTCTTGCTGGTGAGCATGTCGCCGGTGTCGTTGTAGGTGCTGGAGCTCTCGCCGCTGTCCGGGTCCGTCTTGCTGGTGACGTGGCCGGCGAAGTCGAAGGTGTACGTCCACGCGTTGCCGGCGTTGTCGTCCTGCTCGACGAGGTGGTTCTTGCGGTCGTACCGGTACGTCAGGTCGGTCGTGTCGGGCCCCGCCGAGCACCGTGTGATACTGCCGCAGCCGTACGGTGCGCCCCTGGGCGTCGACGTAGGTCGACGTCGGCATGGTGCCCGCGGGCGGGACGACGTCGGTGCGGTCGCCGCCGTAGGTGGTGCTGGTGTGCCACTGCTCGACGTTCTTGACGAGGAACGTGGAGGTCTTGACCCGCCCGGCGCCGTCGTAGGCGGTGAGCGTCTGGCCCGGCACCTGCGCGTCGTCGAGGTGCTTGACCAGCGTCGGGGCGGTGAGGCTCAGCCCGCCGTCCACGATGTAGGCGCCGTTCTGCTTGTACTGCCGCCCGGCGCTGTCGTAGAAGGTGTCGGTGACGATGCGCCCGCCCTGCGTGGTGCCCTCCATCGACTGGGTCTGCCGCGCCCGGCCCTGCCCGTCGAGGAAGGCCGCGCTGCTGCGGTAGCCGGTCCCGTTGCTGTCGAGCTGGTTGGAGATGGTGACGCTGCCGGACTTGCGCACGAAGTAGGCGAACGTGATGCTCGCCGTCTGGCTCGCGCCGCGGTTCGGCAGCCACACGGCGGTGCTGCGGCCGAGCGCGTCGAAGGTCTGCCGGGTCGTCTTGCCGTTCTGGTCCACCACGACCGTCTGCTCGCCCCAGGCCGGGTCGAACGTCGTCGTGGTCGTCCAGCCCTGCTGGGTGACCTCCGACGTCGCGGTCACCGGGCCGCCGGACGCCGGCGTGTACGTGGTCGTCGTGGTGTTGCCGCGCACGTCGGTCGCGGTGAGCACGCGGCCGTAGGCGTCGAAGGTCGCCTTGGACTCGGTCTTGTACGTCGACGGGAAGCCGATGAGCTCGTCGGTCTGGGTCACCAGGCCCTTGCTGGGCGCGGCCCCGCGGGCCCAGCCGTCGTAGAGCGTGTAGGTGTCGGAGACGACGTCGGCCTCGGTGAGCCCGGTGCCCTGGGCCTTCGCGCAGTCGACGGCGTAGTGCCGCTCGCGGCTGACCCCGTCCATGATCCAGGCGGTGCCGTTGCGGGCGTAGTCGGTGATCGTGCAGCTCTGGTCGTCGGTCACGGCGTCGTCGCCCAGGTCCTCGTGCCGGATCGCCATCCCGTAGCTGTCGAAGACAGTGTTCTGGGTGGTGGTGCGCCAGCCGCGCCCGCCGTCGAGCAGGGTCCGGCCGCGCTGCTGGGTCACGGCCACGAAGCGGGCCTCGGCCGTGACGCCGTCGATGGTGCGGGTGGCGGTCGGCGGGTCGGAGCGCCACGGCACACTGACCGTCGCCGCGATCTCGCCGCCGGTCAGGTCCTGGTAGGTGCGCTGCTCGCGGACCATCCCGGCGTAGAAGTCGCTGTCGGGCACCGCCGGGGCGCCCCCGGTCGCGGGCAGCGACACCGAGCGGGTGGCGGTGCCGGTGCCGAACTTGTCGCCGTCCATGCCGCGGAAGTACGTGGTCTCGCTGCGCACGGCCTCGGCGCCGGTGCCCGTGATCGTGCGCACGAGGTCGTAGCCGCGCCACACCGACCAGGTCTTGGTCTTGTCGTTGACCAGCCCGTCGTCGTCGGTGTAGCGCCAGGCGGGCGGGTTCGGGTACTCGTAGCTGGTGACGGCCGGAACCGAGCGCTCGTCGGACGGCAGCGCGTTGTCCTGCTGCGTCACCCTGCTCACCACGTACTTGTGGAAGAAGTCCAGCGTGAGCGCGCTCGCGCCGTCGGGGGTCCAGGAGACCGGGAAGCACCGCAGGGTGTTGTTCCACAGGGCGTTCTTGTCGGGCACGCGGGAGCCGGCGACGCAGTCGGCGTCGGCGTACGTGACGTTGATCGTCCCGCCGCCCTCGGTCTCCACGGTGCTGATCCGCCACCAGTTCATCGCCGGCGCGAAGTCGGTCGCGTCGACCCGGTTCGGCTTCTGCACGCCGACGAAGTGCACGTCGGGGACGGTGACCGCGGTCCGGGTGCCGTCGGTGGTCCCGGCCAGGCCGGTGTGGCTGATCCCGTCGAGCCACAGCCCGGCGCGGGTGGTGTCGCCCGGGTCCGGGAACGTGTGCTTGAACGTCCATTGGTCGACGGGCTTGCCGCCCGCCTTGGTCGTGAGGGTGCCCAGGCGCTTGGTGCTCCAGAACGTCGGGCTGCCGACGTAGCAGGGGCTCGCCGTGCACTGCATCTTCCACGGCGTGTCCGGCCAGTTGGTCGCGTCGTGGGTGCCGCAGCTCGTGGTCACGCACCGGTCGGCCTCGCCGAGGTCGACCTGCGCCGGGGCGGTGCCGTAGGCGGTGTCGGAGCGGGTGCCGTAGTCGATGCGGTCCAGCCAGCCGCCGCGCACGTAGCCGGCCAGGGTGGTGCTGGAGCCGGCCTTCGCGTAGGAGTTCTTCTCGGTCTGGTACCAGTACGACATCGTGTTGCCGCTGGGGTCCACGACGTAGTCGAGGTTCCAGCGCCAGGCCCGGTCGCAGGCGGAGGCCGCGAAGGTGGCGGCGTGGCACGGCTCGTCGGCGTTGTTGCCGAAGACGGGGACGGTCCACACGGAGTTGGTGGTCGCCTTGCCCGACGCCCACCCGGGCAGCTGGTTGCGGCCGAACCAGTACTGGGTGCCGTCGGTCTCGGTGACGACCCACCACTGGCCGTCCTGGTCGCCGTTGACCGCCTTCTCGGTGCCGGATTGAGCTCGATCCGCGCGCCGTCCTCGGACCGGCCGTGCCACCTGCCGTCGCCGCCCTTGAGCAGCTCGGTGGACTGGCCGTTGAGGTGCAGCACGGCGTTGTCGGTCTTCCAGCACAGGTCGCCGGTCTTGGTGGTGTTGTTGGCGCCGTTGCCCATGTCGCTGTCGCAGGGCACGTACTTGCGCTCGATCGCGCCGGTGGACATCTCGAAGCCCTCGCCCAGCCACGAGGGCTGGTTGTTCGAGGCGGCCATCGAGCCGTCGATGGAGCCGGAGGAGTACGACAGGCCCAGCTCCGGGGCGGGGCCGTTCAGCGCCGGGGGCATCCGCAGCGGGTACTGCCACGTGAAGTCCCCGGCGCTGTTGCCTGCCTCCCAGGTGGAGCTGGCCTTGAGCGGGGTCGCGGTGTAGTCGCCCGCGGGGCCCTTGGGCTCCTCGACCACGGCCAGGGTCGCGGCGGCGGAGACGTCGGCGCCGACGGTGCGATGGGCCACGTCGTTGGCCGCGGGCAGGGGCTTCGCGGTGCAGGCGGACGTCAGCGGCGTACACCCGGACAGTTCGACGATGCCGAGCGAGGACGCGGCGCCGCCGCCGAAGCCGCCCTCGAAGTCGCGGTAGTCCACGTCGACGTGGACGGTCGACCCGGCCTCGCCGCCGAGCCGCACGACGACACCGTCGACGCCTGCGGCCCCGGTCGCGGCCCGGTCGAGCACCGTGACCGGCAGGTCGCCGGCCGCGAGCGCGCCGACCGCGCGGACGTACACGGGCAGCGTCCCGGCCCGGGCGCGGTCACGGCCGAGGCGCACGGTCGCGGCCCCCTCCGGCCACCGCGGCGCCCTGGCCGCGTAGGGCGTGCCGGTGCTCGTCGCCGGGGGCGCGTCGTAGCGCATAGGCTCGCCGGGCAGGGCGGCTTCGCGCTGGGCCCGCGGGTGCCCGGCGTCCGGGCGGCCGAACCCGTGGTCGGCGGCGGCCAGCGGGAGCAGCGCCAGCACGAGCGCGCCGATCCCGATCCCCTTGGCTGTGGACTTCATCCCGAGCCCCTTCCTCATCCGGCGAACAGGACGGCGACCTGGGCGGCCGGCATGGCCCCCTGGTAGGCGCGGACGTCGTCGATGGCGCCGGTGAAGAAGTCGCCGGTGCCGAAGCGCTGCCGCCCGATGTCGAACACGCCGTTGGAGGCCCACATGCGCCCGGCGATGGAGCCGTTGAGCGCCCCGTTGACGTAGATCTTGAAGGTGCCGGCGGCCGCGTCGTACACGCCGGCCAGGTGCGTCCACACGCCGACGGCGGCGTTGGCGGTGGAGCGGGCCGAGTAGTACGACGGGGTGCCGACGTCGACGGTCGGGACGAAGAACTGCCACTTCAGGGTCGCGGTGTCGTAGCGCAGGAAGATCGCGCCGCGGGCCGTGCCGCCCTGGCCGAGCACCTCCTCGTAGGCCGCGGTGCTGTCCAGGCGGACCCAGGCGGCGACGGTGTAGGACTGGTCGCTGCGCAGCACCGGCCCGGCGGTCGTCGCCGCGACCGTCGCGCCGTCGCCCTGCAGCGCCGAGTACGCCGAGCTGTCGCGGTCCTCGACGTAGAACGCGGAGGCGGTCGGGGTGGCGGTGCGCTGCCACGGCGAGGAGTCGGTGCCGTCGCCGTCCAGCGTCCAGCGGCCGACGAGGTCGGCGGCGAGCGGCGCGATCTCCCCCGGGCTCAGCACGCGGTTCCACAGCCGCAGGTCGGCCAGGCCGCCCTTCCACTTCTTCTCGAACGTCGGGCTGTCGTTCCAGAAGTCGCCCGCGAGCTGCAGCGTCGTCGAGGCGAACGCGGCCGGCTGGGCGGTGGAGCCCTCGAGGACGCCGTTGACGTAGAGGTACACCTGCTTGGCGCCCGCGTCGTAGACCGCGGTCAGGTTCGTCCACGCCCCGGCCTGGATGCTCGAGGTGCTGAACGTGTTGACGTGCGTGGGCGCGACGGTGTCGGACTGTGGCATCGCGAAGCGCCACTTGTTGGTGGAGGCGCGGCCGAGCAGGAACGCGCTGGAGTGCGTCGCCGGGGCGCTGACCACGCTGCGGTAGTCGGCGGTGTCGCCGTCGCTGCGCGCCCAGACCGAGACGGTGAAGCTGGTGGAGGTGTCGACCGCGGGCGCGTTGACGGTGGCGACGTCGTCGGTGCCGTCGAACGTCACGGTCGTCGGGGCCGCCTTGCCCGGGCCGGGCTGGAACCGGCCGGCCACGCCGGTCGTCGGGCCGCCGGCGGGCACGGCCGCCGGGGCGCTGCCGGCGCTGTTGGCGGAGACCGCGTCGTCGAGCTTGTAGGACGCGTTCTCGGGGGTGGCCGAGCCGAGGTTGAACGCGTACTCGTTGACCGGGCTGATGTGCCCGGCCGCGTCGAGGCTGACCACGTAGAGGCGGCTGAGCCCGCCCGAGGTCGGGTCGGCGGGCGCCGGGGGCGGCGGCGTGACGGCCAGCGTGGCGCTCGCGCCCGCGGCGACGCTCACCTGGGTGGTGGGCGGGTCGGCCCAGCCGTAGCGGTAGGCGGTCACGTCGCTCACGCCGGACGCGGTGAACGTGAACGGGGCGGTGCGGCCGACGGCGCCGTACACCTGGTTGAGGTCGCTGCCGTAGACCGGCGAGGAGACGCCGGGCGCCACCCCGGGGCCGATGAGGTCGACGGTGAACTCGCACCAGCCGGTCGGGGTGGAGGCGTCGGTGCCGGAGCTGGTGCCGTAGGTCCACGGGTCGACGGTCTTCACCCGCCACTGGTAGATGCCGCCCTGCACGAGGCCGCTCTTGATCTGCACCGAGCCGGTGCCGCCGTTGTGCAGGCTGTTCATCTGCCCGGAGCCGAGCGCCGACCAGGTGCCGGCGGTGCTGTTGTACTGCTGCCACTCGAACACGGCCTGCAGGTCGGTCTCGGTGTCCGGGTCGGTGACCACCGCGCGCAGGGTCGGCGTCGCGGTGGACAGCACCGGCCGGGCCGAGCCGGTGGTGCAGCCCCGCCCGTCGGTGCTGGCGCTGGTCGGCGTCGCCGGGGGCGAGTTGTAGTCGGCCGTGATCTTCGTGTCGGCGAGCTTGAACTTCTTCCACCGCTCGCCGGTCGTCTCCCCGGCGCCGCCCGAGCGCGCGGTCAGCGTGAACGCGACCTCGCTCGCGCTGCCGCCCGCGGCGGTGCTGATCGCCGAGGTCATGCTGCCGCCGATCTCGAACGGCTTGTCCGGCTGCGGGTCGTCCGAGCAGCCGGCCCCGGTGCTGGGCTTGTGCGCGTGCCCGGAGAACTCGCCCATGAGGCCGCCGAGCGCCGGCCCGCCCCACGTGAGCTTCCCGGACCCGGCGCTGGCCACCTGGTACAGGCTGAAGGGCGTGCTGCCGCTGGTCACGTCCCGCCGCGGCCTCGACGCCCCCGCCGTGGAGCTGGAGCCGTTCCCGGCCGAGGAGGCCGAGCGGCTGCTGGCCCGGGCGGTGCCCGGTGTTCCGGTCGGCGCCGACCCGGCCGCCCACCGGCGCATCGCCCGCCGCTGCGGCCACCTGCCGCTCGCCCTGGCCCTCGCGGCGGGGCAGATCGCGGGGCGGGCCGGCTGGACGGTGACCGATCACGCCGACCGGCTCGACGAGGGCGAGGCGCGCCTCGAGCTCGACGAGGGCATCGAGACGGCGCTGCTTCCGTCGTACCGCGCGCTGCCGCCCCAGTCCCAGGCGCTGCTGCGCCGCCTGGCGCTGCACCCCGGCCCCGACTTCGGCCCCGACGCCGCCGCGGCGCTGCTCGGCACCGACCCTGCCAGCGCCGCGCGGCACCTGGAGCGGCTGGCCGGCGAGCACCTCGTCCAGCGGCGCCCGCACGAGCGGTTCGCGCTGCACGCGCTGGTGCGGGCGTACGCCGCGCGCCGCGGGCACGACGAGGACCGCCCGGCCGACCGGGAGCTTGCCCGGCAGCGGCTCTACGAGCTCACGGGGCCGTGCCCCCGGGAAGGCGGATGACGGCCCAGACGGTCTTGCCGCGCCCGTCGAACGCCGAACCCCACGCGGTGGCGTTGCGGTCCACGACGTGCAGGCCGTCGCCGGGCGGGTCGGCCAGGACCGGATCGGTGCGCCGGGCCGGCAGCAGCCGGGCCGGCGCGTCCGGGCGCCCGTCGCGCACGGCCAGGTGCAGGTAGCTGCCGCGCAGGCTGACGGTGACGGCCACGTCGGTGCCCGCGTGGGTCGCGGCGTTGTGCACGAGCTCGAAGACGACCCGGCTCGCGGGCGCGGCGAGCGCCGGGAGGGCCCAGGCCCGGCAGGCGTCGTGCACGAGCAGCCGGGCGCGGCTCGAGGCGTGCCCGTCCGGCTCCAGCACCAGCCCGAACCGGTCCGGCGGCGGCGGGCCGGCCAGCGCCGCGGCCTCGGCGGCCGCGCGGTCGGCGAAGAGGTGCAGGGCGTGGCGCCAGAACCGGGTGCCGAGCTGCGCCCGCAGGGGCCCGCCGGCCGGGGTGACGAAGAGCAGGAAGACGCCGTAGTACTCGCGCGCGCTCGCGGCCGCCGCCTGCAGCAGCGACGCCGCCGTGCCCGTCTGGTCCTCGAAGCCGGTGAGGTCGACGATGACCGCGCGCGGGCAGGCGACCAGCGCCTTGCCGATCCACATGCGAAGATCCTGCTTGCGGGCGCTGGAGAGCGGGCCGGTGACGGTGATCCAGATGAGCTCGCGGTCCAGGTCGTGCACGGTCTCGGCGGTGATCATCCGGGCACGGTGCCACAGGACGTGCGTGCCGCGCACGATCTCGGAGCGCGTTCACCCGTCCGGGGGTCTGCGTTCCCGCGATGATCATGTTAACGGTCACGAACACATCGACGTCAATGACATGTCGTGGCTGGGTGGCTGTCAGGTCACGCGGTGTTCATCTTCTGTCAGCCGAGAACAGGGACATTCCACTCGGCAACGCGCGGAAGGAACCTCGTTTGAGCACCGTCGAGCGTCCCTGTCTCGGCCACGAACTGCAGCGGCAGCGGGCCGCCCTGCACCGGTACGTCACGTCGCTCGTCGCGGCGGACCCGCACCACGTCGAGGACATCGTCCAGGAGACGCTGCTGCGGGCCTGGCAGGACGCGGACCGGCTGGACCACGACGACCGCCCGATCCGGATGTGGCTGTTCCGCACCGCGCGCAACCTCGTCATCGACGCGTGGCGCAAGCGCCGGGCCGTGCCCGTGGGGCTGGCCACCGAGCTCGACGCCGACCGGCCCGACGTCGTCAACGTCGCCGACACCGTCTGCGACCGGGTGGTCCTGCTCGACGGGCTGCGCCGGCTGCCGCCCGCCCAGCGCGAGATCCTCGTCCACGTCCACCTGCTCGGCCGGGCCGGCGAGGACGTGGCCGCCGGGCTGGGCATCCCGCCGGGCACCGTGAAGAGCCGCACCCACAACGCCGTCCGCGCCCTGCGCGCCGTCCTGGATCAGGCTGCGTGAACGGTCCGGAGCGAAGCGGAGGGGCCGTGAACCAGAGGCACAGCTTGACGATCGCGCTGGCGCCGGAGCTTGCGGAGGCGTCAGCGTGAACGGTCCGGAGCGAAGCGGAGGGGCCGTGAACCAGAGGCACAGCTTGACGATCGCGCTGGCGCCGGAGCTTGCGGAGGCGTCAGCGCGAACGGTCCGGAGCGAAGCGGAGGGGCCGTGAACCAGAGGCACAGCTTGACGATCGCGCTGGCGCCGGAGCTTGCGGAGGCGGCGGCGTGATCGAGTTCTTTTCGCGGAATCGCGGGCCCATCAGTCTGCTCATCGGCGGGCTGGGGCTGTTCATTCTCGCGCTCGTGCTGGCCTCGCGCGCGGTCCGGCGCGCCGGGGGCTGGAAGGCCGTGCTGCGGCAGGGGCGGCGCGAGATCGCGCTCACCGGTGCGGCGCTCGTCCGGCCGGTCCGGGTCTGGCTGCGGTACCGCCGAAACCTCCGCCGCCTGACCAGAGCCCTTGCCGACCCCTCGGCCCGCGACACCGTCCGGCGGGCGCTGGAGGCCGCGGCCACCGGCCCGGCCCAGCCCTACGCCGTGCTCGTCGGCCCGGCGGCCGCGGGCGTCCTGCTCGCCGGCCGCGACCCGGGCACTCCCCCGCCGCCGTTCACCGCCGACGAGCACGACCCGCGGCTGTGGTGGGCCGACCTCGCCGACCTCGCCACGCTGGACGGCGAGGGGGCGGGTGAGCCGGTCGCCCTCGGCATCGCCCGGCGCGACCTCGTCGCCTACCTCGACCTGCACACCGGCCCGCCCCTGACCGCCGGCGCCGGCGACCCCCGCACGGCCCGGGCCCTGATCCAGGCGATGGCCGCCCAGCTCGACCGCGCCCGGCCGGGCCGGGTCCAGGTCACCGCCGGCGTCCATCCGCGCTTCCCGGGCGCCGGCCCCACCCCGGACACGATGTTCGTCGTGTGCCCGGAGCCGCCGGACGAGCCCGCCGGCCGGGGCGTGCGCGTGCTGGCCGTCAAGGGCGCCCACGGCCACGCCCGGCTCATCACCACCGAGCGCGGCGGCCGCGTCCGCATCGCCGGTGTGCCCCTCGACGTCGACACGGCGGCCCTGCCCAAGGCCGTCGCCCGCCTGCTGCGCGCGGCGCCCCCGTCCCCGCCCTCGGTGCTGCCCCCGGTGCTGCCGCCGGCGGTGTCGCTGGTGGAGCGGCCCGGCGAGTTCGCGGAGTTCGCGGAGGAGCCCGCCGCGGTCACCGGCGTGTCCGCGCACCAGCCGGCCGCGGCGGTCACCGGGGTGTCCGCGCATCAACCGACCACAGTGGACGAGTTCGCCGAGCCCGCGTTCGACGACGCGGCCGTCGGGCGGCGCTCCGGGGGAACCGCATGAAGCTCATGCTCACCGCGTACGACGCCGACGAGCGCGCCGCCCGCGACCACGTCGTCGAGGTGCCCGACGGCGCCACGGTGCGGGGCCTCGCCGAGGCCGTCGAGGGCCCGGTCGCCGCGGCCGGTCGCCGTGTCTTCCTCGACCGCGAGCGCCTGGAGCCCGAGGCCCCCGTGCGCGGCAGCGGCATCCGCCCGGGCAGCACCATCGGCCTGGGCGCCCCGGCCCCGGCCGCGACCGGCGGGCGCACCGACCTGACCCGCGGCGGCCCGCGGCTCGCCGAGGTCCACCTCGTCTCCGGGCCGGGCGCGGGCGCGACCTGGCTGCTCGGCGCGGGAAGCCACGAGATCGGCGCGGGCGAGCGGTGCGCGATCCGCGTCGAGGGCCCGGACGCCCCGCCCGGCGGGCTGTGGGTGACCGTCTCGCCGGACGGCACGGCGAACTGGCACATGAGCCGGCTCGACGACGGCGTGCGGCCCGCCGACGTGACCCCGCCGCCGGACCCGCACCCGGTCACCGGCCTGCCCACGGCCCAGCGCCGCGGCCGCGGCGGGCCGGGCGGGCGCTGGGCCGACGGCGCCGACCTGTGCGTGGGGCCGGCCCTGCTGCGGCTGAGCGCGCCGGTGGAGCCCGACGCGGCCGTGACCGCCTCGGCCGACGGCTTCGGGCTGGACTACAACCGGCCGCCGCGCATCGCCCCGCACCTGGACGCCGAGCGCGTCCGGCTGCCGGTCCCGCCGGGCCGCACGCCCCGCCAGCCGTTCCCGATGCTGCTCCTGCTCGCCCCGATCGTGCTGGGCCTGGTGCTCGTCGGCGTCTTCCACTCGTACTTCTACCTCGTCTTCATCCTGTTCACGCCGGTCATGGCGATCACGAACTGGATGGTCGGCCGGCGCACGAACCGCAAGCAGCACCAGGAGCAGCAGCAGCGGTACGCCGAACGGATGCGCAGCCTCGCGGTCGAGATCGACGCGGCCGTGCGCCGGGAGCGGGAGGTGCGCTGCGTCACCGGCCCCGACCCGGCGACGATCGGGCTCATCGCGACCGGCCCCGGCGCCCGGCTCTGGGAGCGGCGCCGCCGCGACCCGGACCACCTGCTGCTGCGGCTCGGCACCGTGGACGTGCCGTCGGTGAAGGAGATCGACGACCCGGCCCGCGACGAGAACCACCGCACGGTGCGCTGGACGATCCGGGACGTGCCCGTCGGGCTGGAGCTGCCGGAGTGCGGGGTCCTCGGCGTGGTCGGCGCGACCGAGCCGGTGCAGGCGCTCACCCGCTGGTTCGTGGCCCAGTCCGCGGTGCTGCACAGCCCGCGCGACCTGCGCATGGTCGTGCTCACCAGCCCGGAGCGGGCCGAGGGCTGGGGCTGGGTACGGTGGCTGCCGCACCTGCGCCCCGGTGGCGTGCACGGTCCCCACGCGGCCATCGGCAACGACCCGGAGAGCATCGCCAACCGCGTCGCCGAGCTCGTCGCCCAGGTGCAGGCCCGGCAGCGGGTGCTCGGCTCGTCCATGGGCCGGGCCATGTTCACCGACCCGGACCTGCTCGTCGTCGTGGACGGCGCGCGGGCGCTGCGCGACGTGCCCGGCATGGTGCAGATCCTCGCCGACGGTCCCCGGGTGCGGATCTTCAGCGTCTGCCTCGACGAGCAGGAGCGGCTGCTGCCGGAGGAGTGCGGGGCGGTCGTGGTCGCGGAGGCCGACACGCTGACGCTGCGGCGCACCGGTACGGCACCGCTCAAGGACATCCGCGCGGACCTCGTGCCCGTCGCCTGGTGCGACCGGCTGGCCCGGGCCCTGGCGCCGCTGCGGGACGTGAGCCCCGAGCACGACGCCGGGCTGCCGCGCGAGGTACGGCTGCTGAACCTGCTCGACCAGGAGCCCCCGAACCCGGAGGCGCTGCTGGAGCGCTGGCGGCGCCGGCCCGCGTCGACGACGTTCGTGCTCGGCAGCGGCTACGACGGCCCGCTCAGCCTCGACCTGGTCCGCGACGGCCCGCACGGCCTGGTCGCGGGCACCACCGGCTCCGGCAAGTCGGAGCTGCTGCAGTCGTTCGTCGCCTCGCTCGCCGCGACCAACCGGCCCGACGAGCTCACCTTCGTGCTCGTGGACTACAAGGGCGGCAGCGCCTTCCGGGAGTGCGCGCAGCTGCCGCACACGCTGGGCATGGTGACCGACCTCGACGCGCACCTGGTGCAGCGGGCGATGGACTCCCTCGGCGCCGAGCTGCGCCGCCGCGAGCGGATCCTGGCCGCGGCCGAGGCGAAGGACCTGCCCGCCTACCGGGCCAAGCGTGCCGCCGACCCGTCCCTGGCGCGGCTGCCGCGGCTGCTGCTCATCATCGACGAGTTCGCGACCCTGGTGCGGGAGCTGCCGGACTTCGTGCCGGGGCTGATCAGCATCGCGCAGCGGGGCCGGTCGCTGGGCATCCACCTGATCCTGGCCACCCAGCGCCCGGCCGGCGCGGTGACCCCGGACATCAAGGCCAACACCAACCTGCGCATCGCGCTGCGGGTGACCGACACGGTGGAGAGCCAGGACATCATCGACACCGGCGAGGCCGTGCACATCTCGCCGGGGACGCCGGGCCGGGCGCTCATCCGCGCCGGGCACCGCAGCGCCGTGCCGTTCCAGGCGGCCTGGGTCGGCGCCGAGCGGCCCGGCCTGCTCGACGAGGCGCCGGTGCCCAAGCACGAGCCCGTCCGCACCGCGGAACTGTCCTGGCAGCGGCTGGGCCGGCCGGTCGAGCTGGTCGCCGAGGACGTCGACCCGCTGCTGCCCGGGCCGGTCGTCCCGACGGACCTGCAGGCCCTGGTCGAGGCGATCCGCGCGGCCGCCGAGGGGCTCGAGGACTTCGTCGCCCAGCCGAGCCCGTGGCTGCCCGCGCTCGAGGACGCGGTGCTGCTGGAGGAGCTGCCGGCGGTACCGACGCCGAAAGACCGGCACGCGAGCGTCCCCGCGCCCATCCCCTATGCGCTGGAGGACGTGCCCGCGCTGCAGCAGCGGCGCGTGGCCACGGTCGACCTGGCCACCTTCGGGCACCTCTACGTCGTCGGCGCGCCCCGCTCGGGCCGCACCCAGGTCCTGCGCACCATCGCGGCCTCGGCGGCGCGCAAGGCGGCGGTCGCGGACGTGCACATGTACGGCATCGACGCCGCCGGCGGCGGCCTCGCGGCCCTGGAGACGCTCCCGCACTGCGGCGCCGTGGTGTCCCGGCACGACATGGAGCGCCTGGAGCGGCTCCTGCGCCGGCTCGGCCGCGAGCTGACCGAGCGCCAGGAGCGCAGCGCCAACGCCAACGCGGCCGGGATCGTCGAGCTGCGCCGGCGCCTGCCCGAGGCCGAGCGGCCCGCGCACATCCTGCTCTTCGTCGACGGCTGGGACGCCCTGGCCCCGATCCTCGACGAGCACGACCAGGGCCGCCTGCTCACCGACATCACCCGGCTCGTGCGCGAGGGCGCCGCGGCCGGCATCCACGTCATTGCGACCTCGGAGCGGGCCCTGCTCGGCGGCCGCCTGGCCGCGCACAACGACCACAAGCTGCTGCTGCGCCAGGCCGACCGCAACGACTACCAGCTCGTCGGCATCCTGCCCAGCAAGGTGCCCGGCACGATCGTGTCCGGCCGCGGCTGGCACGTGCTGAGCCGCACCGAGACCCAGGTGGCCCTGCTCGATGCCGACGACAGCGGCCAGGCCCAGGCCGAGGCCATCCGCCGCATCGGCGCCCGGCTGCCCGCCACCACCCCGGGGGCGCGCCCGTTCCCGGTCGCGGCGCTGCCGGGACGGGTCGACTTCACCGGCGCGTACGAGCTCGTCCCCGACGCCCAGCGCCGCCCGATGCAGGCCCTGCTCGGCGTCGGCGGCGACGAGGGCGGCGCGGTCGTGGTGGACCTGACGGCGACGTCGGCGTTCTTCGTCGGCGGCCCGGCCGGCTCGGGCCGCAGCAACGCGCTGGCCGCGATCGCCGTGTCGCTGCTGACCGGCGGCACCGGCCTCGTGGTGCTGACCCCGCGCGACTCGCCGCTGCGGGCCCTGGGCCGCCAGCCGCGGGTGCGCCTGTTCGACGATCCGGACCCGGCGGCCGACGCGGTCGCCGCGGCCCTGGACGAGCTCGGCGGCCCGGTCGTCGTCCTGGTCGACGACGCCGACCTGCTCACCGCGCCCGCCGCGGACAAGGTGCTGCGGGACGTGGCCGCGGGCGGGCGCGACCGGGGCCGCGCGGTGGTCTACGCGGGCGCGGCCGACGCGCTGTCGATCGCGCTCGGCAGCTGGCTGACCGCGGCCCGCCGCTCGCGGCGCGGCCTGCTGCTGACCCCGCGCTCGATCACCGAGGGCGACGCGATCGGGGCGCGGCTGGTGAGCAGCCAGGTGCGCATGGCCGCCCCGCCGGGCCGCGGCTTCACCGGCGGCCCGGGCGGCGCCGCCATCGCGGTGCAGATCCCACTGACCATGCTCCGCGAGGACTGAGCACCGGAATCGCTCTGCGGGGCGCGTTTCATCGCCCACTCAACTTCAACGGTTCGCCAACGTTGTAGCCTCTAAACGCACAACGAAGAGGGGAGGCATGATGAGCGCCGAAGCCGTGGGTGCGGGGATGCCGACCCATGTGACGCTGGACGACCTCGCCGCGATGGCTGCCGCTGACGAAAATCACCGTTACGAGCTGAGCCCAGAGGGAGTCCTGTCCGTCATGCCGCCAGCGGATCCCGATCACGCACTGCTCGTGTCCCGGATGTTCGCCTGGTTCCTCGCCAACGGCTACGGTCCGGAGCAGGTGGTCACCGACTGCGGCATCGACGTCGGCGGTGGCAGGGTCCCCGACATCACCGTATGGGCGAAGGATCTGCCGCCGCGCGCGGCTCGGTCGAGCTACGCCGGCACCGTCGGGCTGCTCCTCGCGGTCGAGGTCGTGTCCCGGGGTTCCGAGGTCGTCGACCGGATCATCAAGAAGACCGAGTACGCCAAGGCCGGCATCCCGCAGTACTGGTTCGTCGAACGTGACAGCACCACGTCGGTGCACCGGCACGTCCTCAACCCCAATACCGCCGAGTACGAACAGGTCCCCGGCGGCGCCCAGCCCCTCGCTTGGCTGCTGAGCACCGCACCGGACATCTCCTGAGCGGTCAGGCGCGGGTGCGGTAGGGGCGGAAGAATTCGCGCAGTTCCCGGGCGTAGGACTCGGGCTGCTCGAACGGCGCGAAGTGGCCGCCGCGGGGCGGTTCGGTCGCGTAGGTCACGTTCGCGATGCGGTCCAGCCAGGCGCGGGGTGGGCGGACGAGGTCGCCCGGGAAGAGGGAGAAGCCCGACGGCACCTCGACCCGGCGGGCGTGCTGCCCGGGCGGGATGGCGCCGTTCACGCCGTACATCCGCATAGCCGACCCGATCGTGCCGGTCAGCCAGTAGATGGTCACGTTGGTGAGGATCTCGTCCTTGGTGTAGACGCTCTCGAGGTCGCCGCCGCAGTCGCTCCAGGAGCGCAGCTTCTCCACGATCCAGGCGGCGAGCCCGGCCGGGGAGTCGTTGAGCCCGGCGGCCGCCGTCTGCGGCTTGGTGCGGTGCATGGCCGCGTAGGCGCCCTCGGCCGCGCCCCAGGCCGCGGCGGAGTCGAGGAACGCGCGCTCCTCGGGCGCCAGCTCGGCCCGGTCGCCGGTGAAGACGGGCAGGCCCGCGTCCATCCGGTGCACGGCGACGACCCGCTCGGGGTGGTCGAGCGCGAGATACCGGCTCACCCCGCTGCCGATGTCGCCGCCCGCCGCGCCGAAGCGCTCGTAGCCGAGCGCGCTCATGAGCTCGGCCCAGAGTCCCGCGACCGCGATCGTGTCCGGCGGGGTGCCCGTGGGCCGGTCGGAGTAGCCGTAGCCGGGCATGTCCGGCACGATCACGTCGAACGCGTCGGCCGGGTCCGCCCCGTGGGCGCCCGGGTCGACCAGCAGCGGGATCACCTTGGTGTACCGCCAGAAGGAGTCCGGCCACCCGTGGCACAGCAGCAGCGGGAGCGCGTCGCGCCGGTCGGCCGCGCGGGCGTGCACCACGTGGATACCGCGGCCGCCGACGGTGGCCCGGAAGCGGGGCAGCCGGTTGAGCGCGGCCTCCTGCGCGGGCCAGTCGAAGCCGTCGGCCCAGTACTCGACGAGCTCGCGCAGGTACGCGACGTCGACGCCCAGCCCCCAGCCGGCGTCCTCGGGCGCGTCCGGCCAGCGGGTGGCCCGCAGCCGGGCGCGGAGGTCCTGCAGCGCCTCGGCCGAGGCGCGCGGGGTGAACGGTTCGACCATGCCACAAAACCTACTCGACCCGAGACTCTGAGCCCGTTTTGAGGTTGTTCGGGCAGACTCCAACTCGCATCATTCGGACATATGCCATGGAGAGCCCGTGACGTCTGCATTTCGGTTCTGGCGCTCCCCCGAGGGCCAGCCCGCCTGGGCACGGCCCGCCCTGCTGGCGGTGGCCGCCCTCGCCGCGGTGCTCTACGCCTGGCGCATCCGTGACAGCGGGTTCGCGCTGTTCTACTCGGTCGCGGCCAAGAGCATGTCGGTGAGCTGGAAGGCGTTCTTCTACGGCGCCCTGGACCCGGGCGCGACCGTCACCATCGACAAGCTGGCCGGTTCCTTCGCGCCACAGGCGATCTCGGCGCGGATCTTCGGCTACCACGCCTGGTCGCTGACCCTCCCGCAGGTCGTGGAGGGTGTGATCGCGGTGCTGGTGATGTACCGCATCGGGCGCCGCCTCGCCGGCCCGGCGGCCGGGCTGCTCGCCGCGGGACTGTTCGGGCTCACCCCCGTCGTCGCCTCGATGTTCGGTCACCCGATGGAGGACGGGCTGCTCACCATGGCCCTGGTGCTCGCGGCCGACGCGTTCCAGCGGGCCCTGCTGGAGGGGCGGCTGCGCTCGCTGCTGTTGTCGGGCGTGTGGATCGGCGTCGGCTTCCAGGCCAAGATGATGCAGGCGTGGATGGTGCTGCCCGCGATGGCGCTGACCTACCTGGTCGCCGCGCCCGGCCCGTGGCGCCGCCGGCTCGGCCACCTCGGCGCGGCCGGGGTGGTGATGCTGGCCGCGTCACTGTCCTGGGTGGCGCTCTACGAGCTCACCCCGGACGCGTGGCGCCCCTACGTCGACGGCAGCACGAACAACAGCGCTCTCGCGATGGTGTTCGGGTACAACGGCTTCGACCGCTTCGGCCTGCACGTGCCGGGCGCCGTCGAGTCGATGTTCACCGGCGCCGGACCCGGCGGCGCGAACGCCGGCGGCCCGGGCGGCGGGTTCGAGCCGCCGGCCGGGCGGGGCATGGGCGGGGAGGAGGGGCTCGCCAAGCTCTTCGGGCAGCGGTACGGCACCCAGATCGGCTCGCTCTACCCGCTCGCCATGCTCGGACTGGTCGCCGGGATCGTCGCCCGCGGCCGGGCCCCGCGCACCGATCCCGAGCGTGCCGGCCTGCTGTTCTGGGGCCTGTGGCTCGTCACGGTGGCCGCGGTGTTCAGCGCCATCATGGTCCCGCACACCGCGTACATGGCCTCGCTCGCGCCGCCCCTGGCCGCGTTGTCGGCGTCGGCCCTGGTCCGCGGGTGGCGCGGCCTGCGCGACCGGCCGGCGGCGGGAGCGGCACAGCCGGAGTCCGCCGCGGCGCCGCCCGGGTGGCGGGGGCGCGCCGCGGCGGGGCTGCTCCCGGTGCTCGTCGTGGCCGAGGTGGTGTGGGCGGTGTACCTCAGCCTCCGCTTCCCCGACTTCCTGCCCTGGCTGCCGTGGGCGATCGCGGCCGCCGCGCTCCTCGCCCTGCCGGTGCTGGTCGCCGCGGCCGTGCCGCGGGCGCCCCGGCCGCGCCGGGCCGTGCTGCGCGCCGCGATGGTGCTGGCGATCGCCGCGACGGTGGCCGCCCCGAGCGCCTGGGCCGCGTCGGTCTTGCACCCGCACTACGGCGGCAGCGCGTTCGACGCCTCGGCCGGCCCGGTCGGCGCCGGCTTCGGCGACCGGCGCGGCGCCGGACCACCCGAGGGCCTGCCGGGCGCACCGGGCGGCGGCTTCCCCGGCGGCGAGCCGCCCGACGTCCGGCGGATGGTCGCGCGGGGCGGGCCCGGGGGCGGCTTCGGTGGCGGCCCGTTCGGGGAGACGAGCGAGACCCTCACGGCCGACCAGCGCCGCCTCGACGACTACCTGGTCGCCCACCGCGACGGCGCGCGGTACCTGGCCGCCGCCACCTCGTGGAGCGCGGCCGCCCCGTACATCATGGCGACCGGCCGGCCCTATCTGCCGATGGGCGGCTTCAGCGGCAGCGTCCCGAGCCCGACCCTCGCCGGGGTCCAGCGGCTCGTCGCGCGCGGCGAGCTGCACTACGTGCTGCTGTCCGGGGCCGGCGAGGGGAGGTTCGGGTTCCGGCCCGGCCGGACGGGCGGCACGACGACCGCGATCGCGGACTGGGTGCGCGCGGACTGCGCCGCGGTCCCGGACGACGTCGGCGTCGGCGACCAGGAGCTGTACCGCTGCGGATGACCGGCCCCTCAGGCCGGGCGCCAGCCGTCGGCAAGGATGCCGAAGACGACCTCGACGGCCGCCTCCGGGTCGGGGCGGCCGCGGGTGATGGCCGGGATCTGCAGCATGAACCGGGCGAGGGCCGCGCTGGCCACGTCGCCGGGCGGCGCGCCGCACGCGTCGGCGATGGCGGCGGCCAGGCTGTCCGTGTGCCGGGACCACATGCGCTCGGCGTAGTCCCGCAGCGCCGGCGTCGAGTCCACGAGGGCAGTGAAGCCGGCCAGCCGCGGGTCGTCGGCCAGCGGCAGCCAGTGGTCGCGCGCGTATCCGCGCAGCGCCTCGATCACGTCCGTCCCGGCGGGCCGGTCGCGGACCGCGGCGACGAGCCGGGCCTCGCGGTCCTCGTCCATGTCGAACACCAGCGCTTCCTTGCTCGGGAAGTGCTTGAACAGCGTGGTGGTCGAGACGTCCGCGGCGTCGGCGATGTCGCGGATGCTCACCTGGTCGTAGCCGTGCTCCAGGAACAGTCGCAGGGCCGCGTCGGCGATGGACTGCCGGGTCGCGGCTTTCTTGCGTTCGCGCCGTCCGGGCGGGGCTTCGGTCATACGCTGATCGTACCCGAGGGTGGCATCAGACACTAAGTTGACTCGTTGCACTTTTGAACTCAGTCTGCTTTTCTGGAGCCATGCGAGTCATGCGAGTCATGCGGAACGTGAACGTCCGGTGGGTCCTGCTCGGCGTGATGCTGGCGATGCTGCTGGCCATGCTCGACAACATGGTCGTGGGCACCGCGATGCCCACGATCGTCGGCGACCTCGGCGGGCTCGCCCACATCTCCTGGGTCGTGACGGCGTACACGCTCACCACCGCGATCTCCACGCCCGTCTGGGGCAAGCTCGGCGACCTCTACGGCCGCAAGCACGTGTTCCTGGCCGCGATCGCGATCTTCCTGGCCGGCTCGGGCCTCGCCGGCGCCGCGCACTCGATGGGGCAGCTCATCGGGTTCCGCGCGTTGCAGGGGATCGGGGCCGGCGGGCTCGGCGCCGGGGCCTTCGCGCTCATCGGGGCGCTCGTGCCGCCGCGGGAGCGGGGGCGCTTCCAGGGCATGACCGCCTCGGTGATGGCGATCGGCACGATCGGCGGCCCGCTGCTGGGCGGCCTGGTCACCGAGCACCTCGGCTGGCGCTGGGCCTTCTACCTCAACCTGCCGCTCGGCGTGCTCGCCCTGGTGTGGTGCGCGGTGCTGCTGCACGTGCCGGTCACGCGCGTGAAGGCCCGCATCGACTGGCCCGGCATCACCCTGCTCACCGTGGCCATCGGCAGCCTCGTGCTCGCCGCGACCTGGGCCGGGGGCACGTACTCCTGGGGCTCGTGGCCGATCCTGGCGCTCGCGGCCGGCTGCGCCCTGGCCACCGCCGCGTTCGTGGTGTCCCAGCGCCGGGCGGCCGAGCCGGTGCTGCCGCCGCGGGTGTTCACCGGGCACCGCAACTTCCCGCTGGCCCTCGTGATCGTCACCGCGGCCGGGGTCGTGATGTTCGGGTGCTCGCTGTACCTGCCGCTGTTCCAGCAGTCCGTCCAGCACGCCTCCGCGGCGAACTCGGGCCTGCTGCTGCTGCCGCTGATGATCCCGGTCGTCGTGGTGTCGCAGATCGCGGGGCGGTACATGACGCGCACCGGGCGGTACAAACTCTTTCCCTTGCTCGGCGCGGGGTTCCTGATCGCGGGCACGGGCCTGCTGGCCACCATGACCGAGCACACCTCGCGGGCCACGACCGGCGTCTTCATGGCGCTGATCGGCGCCGGCCTCGGCTGCACCATGCAGATGGCGACCACGATCGCCCAGAACAGCGTCGAGCCGCGGGACCTCGGGGCCGCCTCGGCCGCCACGAACCTGTTCCGCACGCTCGGCGGCTCCGTCGGCGTGGCCGTCTTCGGCACCCTGTTCACCAACGCGGTCGCCGGGCACGTCGCCGACCCGGACGGCATCGCCACCGGCGTCCGGCACATCTTCCTCGTCACGCTCTTCGTGTGCGCCGCCGGCCTCATCGCCGCCGCGTGCATCGAGGAGGTCCCGCTTCGCAGCGTCCAGAACGGAGCCAAGTCATGGCCAGCATCACGATCATCGGCGCCGGCCCCGGCGGCCTCACCTGCGCCCGCATCCTCCAGCGCCACGGAGTCCCGGTGACGGTCTACGACCGCGACCCGAGCCCCGACGCCCGCAACCAGGGCGGCACCCTCGACCTGCGCGCCGAGGACGGCCAGCTCGCCCTGCGCGAGGCCGGCCTGCACGAGGAGTTCCTGAGGCTCGCCCGGCCGGAGGGGCAGGAGATGCGCCAGTACGGCGCCCGGGGCGAACTGCTCTTCCACGCCGTCCCCGAGGCCGGCGAGCTGGTCAAGCCCGAGATCGACCGCGGCCAGCTGCGCGACCTGCTCCTGGACTCCCTCGAGCCCGGCACCGTGCGGTGGGGGCGGGCGCTGGAGTCCGTCGGCGGCTCCGGCGAGCTCCGCTTCGCCGACGGCACGACCGTCGAGACCGATCTCGTCGTCGGGGCCGACGGCGCCTTCTCCCGGGTGCGGCCCGCCGTTTCGGATGCGGTACCGCAGTACAGCGGCGTCAGCTTCCGGGAGGCCTGGTTCTCCGAGGTCGAGCAGCGCCACCCCGACCTCGTCGAGCTCGTCGGCGGGGGCAGCGCGGCCGCGGCCGACGGCGACCGGGGCCTGTTCGCCCAGCGCAACAGCGGCGGGCACATCCGGGTGTACGTCATCCAGCGCGCGCCCGTCGACTGGATCGCCGCGAGCGGCCTGACGATCGCCGACACCGAGGGCATCCGGGCCCGGCTGCTGGAGTCCTACGCGGCCTGGTCGCCGCGGCTGCGGCGGATACTGACCGACAACGACGGGCCGTACGTGGACCGCCCGATCTTCGCCCTGCCCGTCCCGCACACGTGGACGCACAACCCGGCCGTGACCCTGCTCGGCGACGCGGCCCACGCCATGCCGCCGCTCGGCGTCGGCGTCAACCTGGCCATGCTCGACGGCTGCGAGCTGGCCCTGGCGCTCGCGCACCACGCGAGCGTCGGCGAGGCCGTCCGCGCCTACGAGGCGACGATGCTCCCGCGCTCGGCGCAGATGCAGAAGATGACCGAGGGCGGCGCCGAGTTCCTGCTCTCGGCCGAGGTACCGGACTTCGGCTACGGCGAGCAGTCGTGACCCGGAGCCGCCCCCGTCGCGGCGTCGGCCGCCGGCTCAGCTGCCGGCGGAGCGGATCTTCCCGGCCATGTCCGTGTCCATCTCCTCCATCGAGGTGCGGATGTCGCGGAACTGCTTCGCGAAGTCGTTGATGCCCTTCATCGCCGCGAGCAGCGACGTGTTGAACTTCTCGTAGGACTCCTTCATCGCCGGGCTGGACTGCTGGAACACCAGGCCGTCCTCGAGCAGGTTCGACACGTCGCTGCGCAGCGACTCCAGCATCGGCAGGATGTCGCGGACCGCGCCGTCGAGGCGGGTCGACGTCGCCTCGATCTTCTCGTAGTCGAGGGAGATGTTGGGCATTGCTCGGCTCCAATTCCGGTCAGTACATCGGCGTCGGGTAGTAGGTGTCGTCCTCGGGACTGGTCTTGCTGGTCTCGTCCCACTTCGCGTAGCGGTCGGGGCGCGAGTACTCGGTCACGGTGCCGTCCGGCTCGCTGACGGTCATCGTGCCGCCGCCGTTCTGGTTCAGCGTGATCACGGTGTGCGTGGTCTTGCCGTCCTGGTCGGTGGTGTCGGTCGTCGACGAGCCGTTGTCGCCGGTCGTGGTCACCGAGTGCGTCTTGCTGCCGTCGCTGAAGACGGTGTCCGTGGTGTAGTTCTTGCCGCCGTCGCTGTACGTGGTCGTGGAGGTGTACTTCTGGTCGCCGTTGACGACCGTCGTCTCCTCCTTGATGACGTTGTTGTTCTCGTCCAGCGTCAGGTGCGTGTGCACGGACCCGGTCGCGGTGTTGATCGTCATGTCGGTGGGCGGCGGGCCGGGGTCGGTCGCCGAGCAGAAGTCCGGCATCTTGCCGTCGGGCCCGGGAACGCAGTCGCCGCGATGGCCCTGCAGGTAGTCCCACTCGGCCTTCTTGTCCTTCCACCGGTCCAGGTCGAGGGTGGAGCCCATCATGCCCATGCCGTCGGCGATCTGGGCGTCGACGTCGAAGTAGCCGTCCGCGACGGCCCCGAAGATGTCCCCGAGCTCGCGCAGGTCGTCCTCGGCCTTGCTCATCGGGTGCTGGGCGCGGCGGTACAGGCTGCGGAAGCTCTCGGCGAGCGTCTCGTTGCCGAAGACGCTGTCGCTGTCGCCGTACTCGATGCTGCCCACCTGCGAGAAGACGGTGTCCCCGAGCCGCGGCCCGATCCGGTCGGCCAGGTCGTGGAGGTCCTTGCGGGCCTGGTGCAGCAGTCCGTAGTCGATCGCGAAGTCGGGCACGGCACTCTCCTGACCGGTCCCCCGCCGACCGGGGTCCCGCCACGACCACGTGCGAACCCCGCTCGCGGTTCACCGCCCGCCCGCTCCGCCCCGGTCCGGGCGGGGCCGCGCTCGGTAAACTGCCGCGGGTGGGGAAGGGGATCACGCGGGAGAAGATCGTCACGGCCGCACTCGCCGTGCTGGACGACGGCGGCATCGACGCGGTGACGGTGCGCGCGGTGGCCGCCCGGCTGGACGTCAAGGCGCCCGCGCTCTACTTCCACGTGCGCAACAAGCAGGAGCTCCTCGACGAGATGGGCACCGAGATCCACCGCCGCGTCGTCGAGGCGCTCACCGGCCGGACCGGCGCCCCCCACTGGCACGACGACCTGGCCGCCTACGCGCGGGCACTGCGGGCGGAGTACCTGGCGCACCGCGACGGGGCCCGGGCCTTCAGCGGCACCCTGATCACCGACGCGGACGTGCTCAAGGCCCAGGAGCCCTGGCTGCGGCGCTGGTCGGCCGCCGGCGTGCCGGTGACCGACGCCGCCGACGCGTTCGAGATGGTCACCGCCTTCGTGGTCGGCTTCGTCATCGAGGAGCAGGAGCGGCTCCAGTCGTCGCGGACCGACCCCGAGCGCTACTCCGTGCCGCAGCGCGACCAGCGGCTCGGCGCCGAGGTTCCGCTGGTCGTCGCGGCCGGGCACGCCCGCCGCGACCACGCGGCACGCTTCGAACGGCAGCTCGGCGTCCTGATCGCCGGGATCGGCGCGCGGCTGGGCGGCGGTCCGGTCTCGTCTTCCGCCTGATCCGCACTTGACCGCTTAACTAAGTTAAACCACACTGGGCCGGTCACTACTTAACTTAGTTAAGAGGCCCACGCATGACGCCAGAGGATCTGACGCTGACGATGTCCTCCACCCTGGACGTGCTCGTCGTCGGGGCCGGTCCCGCCGGCCTCACCCTGGCCTGCGACCTTCGGCGCCGCGGTGTCGAGTGCCGCGTCATCAGCGCCGCGCCCGGCGGCTTCGAGGGATCGCGGGCCAAGGGCCTGCAGCCGCGAACCCTCGAGGTCCTCGACGACCTGGGCGTGCTGCCCGCGCTCGCGCCGCAGGCCGCCCCGTACCCGCCGCTCGGCCTGCACCTGGGCCCGCTGACGATCCCGGTCGCCATGTACCGGCGACGGCGGCCGGCCCCGGACGTCCCGCACCCCGACACGCTGCTCGTGCCGCAATACAGCACCGACGCCGCGCTGCGCGGTCGCCTCGGCGAGCTCGGCGGCCGGGTCGAGTTCGCCACCACGCTCGGCGCCGCGCTGAGGACCGTCTCGATCCCCCGCCCGCCGGCGCGGCTCAGGCGCACGTACGGCATCCGCGGCCCGGCCCAGATCCTCGTCCGGCCCGACGGGTACGTCGCCGCGGTCGCCCACGGGGGCTGGCGGGACGCGCTCGCCGAGTCCGCCGCCCGCATGGCGCCGCCCGGGCCGTGATTTCCCGGGCGCGGGCGTGAACCGGAGCGGCCCCTCGATCGTGGTCGAGGCGAGGCCGGACAACCCGGGGGCTCATGCGAAGGAGGCGAGGCCGTGGCTCGCCCGACCGACTGGGACAAGGTCGGCCTCGGATCGGACCCGACGCCGGGCGACCCGGGCCGCATCGACGAGGTCATCGCGTCCATCCGCGACCTCGGGCAGGTCGCGCGCGACGTCGACGACGGGCTGGCCGCGGTGCTCGAGACCGCCGGGCCCAACGCGTTCGTCGGGCAGACCGCCGACGCGCTGCGGGAGAAGATCTCGGACCGGCTCCGCGGGTTCGTGCAGAGCCTCGCCGAGGCGTTCGAGTGGTCGGTGACGGCGCTCACGACGTACAACTCGACCCTGCGCGATCAGCAGTGGCGCGCCGACAACGCGCTCAGCCAGGCGCGCAACCTCGCCGAGGACGACCCGAGCCGGCAGGGGTTCACCGACACCGCCAAGAACGCGGGCACCGCCGTGTCCGACGCCGCGACCACCGCCTCGAACAAGATCGTCGACGCCTACGAGCACATCAAGCAGCCCGTCTCCGGCTGCGAGGAGTTCTGGGAGATCTTCAAGTGGCTCGCGATCGCGCTGATCCTGCCCGCGCTCGTGTTCGGCGGGCCGATCGCGCTCGTCGCGCTCGGCGTGAACATGGTGCTGTTCATCAAGACGGCGGTCGACTTCGCGCAGGGTAAGGCCTCGGCGCTGGAGTTCTTCCTGTCGGCGCTGGGCATCCTGGCCCCGACCACACGGGCGGTGCCGATCTTCCAGCTCATCAAGACCGGCGCGCAGCTGGCCTGGAACGGGCTCAAGGCCGGCGCGTTCGCGGTGTTCAAGTTCTTCGGCAACACCTTCAAGGGCATCATCTCGCACCCGTTCGTGCTGTTCCCGGGCCTGCACGACATGGTCGCGCTGAGCGGCAGCTGGGTGAAGGGCGCCGGGCTGTGGGTGCAGGCCGGGATCAAGGACCTGCCCTCGTTCATGGCCACGACCCTGGGCAAGGGCGGCCTGATCGTCGTCAACGGCGTCAAGGGCATCGGCAACGTCGTGGCGGGGATCCCCGGGTTCCTGGCCAAGTTCGGCAGCTCGACGTGGACGTTCCTGCAGCGCGAGTTCGGCGGCAACAAGTGGCTGCGGCTGTTCCTGCCGGCCGAGGCCGACGAGCTGCACCTGGGCGTGTGGCAGGCGACGAAGCTCGCGGTGTGGGACCGCGGCGTGCTCGGCAAGCACATCTTCGGGCTGCCGAAGCCGCACCCGGTGCTGCCCGAGCGCGGGGTCGACATCCCGTCGATCAAGCTCGCCGAGGTGCGGGCCGGCGACCTGGCCGTGCCGCCGCGCCTGCAGATGCCGAAGCTCACCGACTTCGGCGGGCTCGGCCACCTCGGCATGAACCCGCCGAGCATGCACATCCCGACCTCGTTCGGCGACTCGCTGCACTTCAGCGGGGACGCGGTGCGCAACCTCGACGCGCTGCTGCTCTCGCCGATGGACACGATCTCGAAGGTGCGGGTCGAGGCCTGGGCCGAGCGGGCGGTGAACCCGGTCCTGGCGAACGTGGACCACATCACCGGGATTTCCTCGGCGGTACACCTGCAGCCCCCGGCGGTCGCCCACCTGGCCGGCGGCACCGCGATCTCCAGCACGGTCCACGCCCTCGACCTGCCCGGCCTGCACCTCACCCCGCCGGCCCACACCGCCGGCACGAGCACCCTGCACGCGCTGGACCTCCCGGGCCTGCACCTCAACGCCACGGCCAACGGCGCGACCACCCTGCACGCCCTCGACCTGCCCAGCGTGCACGTCAACCAGCTCGTCAACGGCGCGAACCACCTCAACCCGCCGCACCTGCAGACCCCGCACCTGGAAGTGCCGGGCCTGGGCAACGTCGGCGCCCTGCACACGGGCGCCGTCCCGCCGGCCCCGGTGCACGCGATCGACGCCCTCGGCTCCGCCGCGGTCTCCCCGCCGCCCCTGCACCTCATGAACGGCGCCCCGACGTCGGCCCTCAACGGCGCCGGCGGCCGCATCGCCGACCACACCAGCCTGGCCATCAACGCCCAGCACGTGTCCATGGACCTCGGCTCGGTGACCCGCCACCTCGACACCCCGGCGGTCCACGTGGAGACCCCCGCGGTCAACGCGATCGTCACACCGCCGGCGGTGACCCACGTGGCCTCGACGGCGCCGCCCGCACCGGTCACCCACCTGGCGACGACGACCCCGCCGGCTCCCGTCACCCACCTGGTCAACGCGCCGACGATCACCCACACGGTCGACACCACGGCCCACATCGCGGCGACTCCCCCGCCGGTCCACGTCAACCTGGCCCCCGTCGAGCACACGCCGGCGGTCCAGGCTCCGGCCGTGCACACGGCGAACACCGTCTCCACCATCCGCACGGCCGACGTGGCCACCGTCCACGCCGGCAACGTCAGTCCCACACACGTGGCCGGGGCGCCGAAGGTGGACGACCTCGTCGTGGCCGCGCCCGTCACCGCCGGCCCGAAGACCGCGGAACGCACCCCCACCGTCGTCAACCCCGCCCACAACGCCGGCGCCGACGTCCAGACCGGCGCCACCCTCGACCCGATCGGCGCGACCGCCGTCGCCGGCCTGGTGCAGACCCAGCTCGGCGGGCGCCTCGCGCGGGCCGAGACCGGCCTGGACAACGCGATCCACTCGGCGGGCAGCCCCGGCAAGACGGTCAGCCTGCCGGGCGGCGGCCTCGAGGGAGCCTGGCGCCGCGACAGCGACCGCATCGGCGAGCTGTTCGGCGGCGCCGACGACCCGCTGCGGGCGAAGAAGATCGAGACCTGGGCGGCGTACACCCGCGCGCGCAACGAGCTCGGCCGGGTCGAGCAGACCTGGAACGACATCATGGACCGCCCCGGCGGCTCCTCCCGCGGCCCGACGGCGGTCGAGGTGCGGGCCGAGCGCACGTACGCGGCCGCCATCACCCGCGTCGACCGGATCGCCCGCGACCTGAAGACCCTCGGCATCGACCCGGTGACGATGGACCTGCGCATCGCGGAGATCACCGCGGAGTCGGTCAAGGCCCGGCCCCGCCTGCTCGGCGGCGGCCAGCCGTTCTCCAAGATGGCCCCGGAGCCGTTCGACCCGCACGTGCCGCTGCGCGACGTGCACGGCTCGGCGTCGGACCTGCGCATCGAGATCCACACGGTCGGCAACGTCGAGTCGCTGCGGGTCGTCGACGCCGGCGGGGTGGGGCGGCCGGAGTACGTGGCGGTCGCCCACGGCGACGGGGGCTTCCAGGTCACCGACATGATCCGGGGCGAGGAGTTCCGCCGGTTCGACGACGTCGGCAACCTGCTCGCGACCGGCCGCCCGGTCCAGGGCCACGCCGGCTGGTCGCACGTCACCCCGACGGGCGCCCAGCCGCACCTGGAGGTCCCGGCCGGCTTCCAGGCGAACCCGCACGCGGGCGGCTTCCAGGTCGACAACCTCACCAACGCGGGCCACTTCGAGCGGTTCGACATCAACGGCACCCTCACCCACACGGGCCGCCCGGTCCAGGGCCACGCCGGCTGGTCGCACGTCACCCCGACGGGCGCCCAGCCGCACCTGGAGGTCCCGGCCGGCTTCCAGGCGAACCCG
>NZ_JBEPEH010000025.1:43304-43644 GCF_040300725.1 Dactylosporangium sp. NPDC000244 | reverse complement strand
CGCACGCGGGCGGCTTCCAGGTCGACAACCTCACCAACGCCGGCCACTTCGAACGCTTCGACATCAACGCCAACCTCACCCACACCGGCCGCCCGATCCAGGGGCACCCCGGCTGGTCCCACGTCACCCCCCACGGCGGCGGCCAACCGCACCTCGAAGTCCCCGCCGGCTTCCAGGCCAACCCCCACGCCGGCGGCGGCTTCCAGGTCGACAACCTCACCAACGCCGGCCACTTCGAACGCTTCGACATCAACGCCAACCTCACCCACACCGGCCGCCCGATCCAGGGGCACCCCGGCTGGTCCCACGTCACCCCCCACGGCGGCGGCCAACCGCACCT